>NZ_JBSGTS010000003.1:0-284174 GCF_053607525.1 Kribbella sp. NPDC055110 | reverse complement strand
CACCCCGACCCCGCGCTATCCGCGCCCGCGCCGCCGTACCCACCTCTCCGTCTCATCGTTCTTTGTGCTCCCACCAACCGTTTCGGGGCGCTCCGGGTGGTTGGTGGGGGCACAAAGTTGCGCGGGGCGGGGGTGGGGAGGTTCGACGCCGCGCCCCGCCGCGCCCATCCATCGCCCCGGCGTCTTTGGGCACGTACCGACCGTTTTGGTGCGCTCGAGGTGGTTGGTGGGGGCACAAAGTTGCCCGGGGGATCGGGGTGGGGAGGGTTGCGACGCGACGCCCGCGGTACCCACCCATCGCCCTGGCGTCTTTGGGCACGTACCGACCGTTCGGGGCGCTCGGGGTGGTTGGTGGGGCGCGATGGTGCCGGGGGAGGTGAGGTGGGGGAGGTTACGGTGGGTCAGGGAATGTGTGGAGGAGGGGTTGTGGCGATCAGGCGGCTGGGGCTTGTGGTGCACCAGGGGCGTGCGGTGGCGGTGGAGACCGCGGAGACGGTACGTCGGTGGGCGGGCGCGCACTCGATCGGGTGTACCGATATCGATGTGTGGACCGACCAGGAACGGCGTACCGGGACCGACGAGTTGCACCACGCGGGAGATCCGGATCTGGTGGTCACGCTTGGGGGTGACGGGACGTTCCTGCGCGGCGCGCGGATCGCGGCGAAGAACAACGCCGCCGTCCTCGGGGTCGATCTCGGGAAGGTCGGTTTTCTCACCGAGGTCGCGTGCAAGGACGTCGAGGAGGCGCTCGAGGCGGTGCATCACGGCGGGGCGACGTACGAGGAACGGATGACGCTGACGATGCGCGCGTCGCGGCCGTTGGAGATCCCGAGCGGGATCGAGTCGCTGCTGCGGTACGGGCACGGGCCTTCGCTGCCTCCGCCGCCGGTACGGCACGAGATGGCCGAGGGCGACGGCTGGGGGATGGCGCTCGACGTGACCGCGTTGAACGACGTGGTGGTGGAGAAACTCGCGCGCGATCACCAGGTGGCGCTCGGGGTGTACCTGTCCGGCCGGCTGCTGGCGTCGTACTCCGCCGATGCGGTGATCGTGGCGACACCGACCGGGTCGACGGCGTACAGCTTCGCCGCCGGTGGGCCGATCCTGTCGCCGAACACCGAGGCGATCGTGTTCACTCCGGTCGCACCGCACATGACCTTCAACCGCACGGTTGTCGCGGCGCCGGACGAGCCGATCGCGCTGCGGGTGCTGCCGCATTCGGGGCAGGCCGCGGTCAGTATCGACGGGCAGTTGCGCGGCGTACTCGATCCGGGGGACTGGATCGGGGTGTACGGGTCGCCGCAGCGGTTGCGGCTGGTACGACTGCGTCCAACGGACTTCTACGGACGGCTGCGCGACCGCTTCCGCCTCACGGACGCACCGGCGACGGAGCTCGACGGGCAGTCCGAACTGTTCTGGCAGCCCTCGGCCCCCGTACCACCGGACCTCAAGCACCTCCGGCTTCCGCAACCCCCTGGTGACGACGACCGGTAGGGTCTCTCCTCATGCGAAACGTGGTGATCCTGGCGGGTGGTTCAGGGACGCGGTTGTGGCCGATGTCCAGAGACGACAGGCCGAAGCAGGTGCTGCCGCTGGCGGCGGGACAGTCGCTGCTGCGGGTGGCGTACAACCGGCTGCTGGGACTGGTCGCTCCGGAGAACATCTACGTCTGCACCGTCGGTGCGATCACCGACGTGGTGCGCAAGGAATTGCCGGAGCTTGGCCCGCACAACATCATCGGTGAGCCCGCGCGGCGGGACACCGCGAACGCTGTCGGGCTCGCGTCCGCTGTGGTTGCGCGCAACGATCCGGACGCGGTGGTCGCGTTCGTCGGATCGGATCACTTGATCAGCCCGGAGGACGAGTTCCAGAAGGCGATCGAGCAGGGGTTCGAGGTCGTGGAGGCGCGCGGCCGGTCGCTGGTGACGTTCGGGATCGAGCCGACGCATCCGCACACCGGGCTCGGGTACATCGAGCGCGGGGCGCCGATCGAGGGTACGTCGGCGTACGTCGTGGACCGCTTCCGGGAGAAGCCCGACCGGGCGACGGCCGAGGAATACCTGGCGACCGGGCGGTTCTGGTGGAACTCCGGGATGTTCGTCTGGAAGGCCTCCACGGTACTGAACGTGCTCGACACGCTGCTGCCCGAATCGGCCGCCAGGCTGCGTGAGGTCGCCGCGGTCTGGGACACCCCGGAGCGGGAGGCGACGCTCGCGGAGATCTACCCGAACCTGCGCAAGATCAGCGTCGACTACGCGGTCATGGAGCCGGCGTCGCAGGGCAAGGTCGACGCGGACGTGGTCGTCGTACCGATGCCTGTGCACTGGCTGGACGTCGGCTCGTGGGCCGCGCTCGCCGACACGTACGACGCCGACGCCAACGGCAACCGCACCGACCACATCACCCTGAGCTGCCTGCTCGACTCACACGACAACATCATCGTCACCGACGACCCGAACCACCTGGTCGCCGCCGTAGGCCTCCGCAGTCACATCATCGTCCACACCAAGGACGTGACGATGGTCTGCCCACTCTCGGACGGCGAACGCGTCAAGGACCTGGTAGCCCGAGTCCAGTCCGACCACGCGAACTACATCTGACCCAGCACAACACGAGCGGATATCCACTCGTGTTGTGGGTTCTCCGGTGGTGTTAGAGGGGAGAACCCACAACACCAGGGGATATCCGCTCGTGTGACTGAGTGTGGGTGGTCGGCGGGTTCCAGGGCGGTGCCGGGCTTGGTGTGATGTGCACGCTCGACAGGAGGTGTCGGGTGGTGGGGTAGTGCACCTGGGCGTGAACGTGGCCGTGCGTACACCGTCTCGCCGGTGCACTACTTGTCGAGCGTGCACATCACCCGCCGCGAGCACCCGTTCCGCCACCACCCCGATCCCCGCTATCAACCCGATCACCCAGCCGGCCACCCGGTGCTGCAGCCTCATCCCAGCCCGATGCCGGCCCGATGCCGGCCCGATGCCGGCCCGTCGGCGGGTCGCCACTGGCGGGTTATGTCACCGCTGGCCTGCTGCTGCTTCCCGCCATCGCCCGCATAACCCGCCAGCCGGCACCACACCACACCACCCCCACCCACTCACCCGTCCGACAGGAGACCGGATATCCCCTGGTGTTGTGGGTTCTCCCCTCTAACACCAACGGAGAAGCCACAACACCATCGGATATCCCCTCGTGTGCGAGGGGCCCGTCGCGCCCGGCCAGGCCCGGCCGGCGAGACGGACCAGGCGGTGCATGCGGTGGTGCGGTGCATGCGGTGGTGCGGTGCGTGCGAGCGGTGCATGCGGTGGTGCGGTGCGTGCGGTGCGGGCGGGCCGTGGTGCGGGCGGGCGGTGGTGCGGGCGGGCGGTGGTGCGGGCATGCGGTGGTGCGGGCGAGCGGTGGTGTGGGGACTGGAGACAGGAACTGGTGGGCGGAGACAGGGAATGTCGGGTCTGGTCTCCACGGTGTGTTGCGAGTCTCCGGATGGCGCCGCCGACGCCCACACATCTGACCGGAGCGCCGGCATCCCCTCGAACGCGGGTCGGGTGCGGATCAGCCGCCGTTGGGTTCCTGGGCGTCGGTGGCTGGGTATTTCTCCATGAACTGTTTCAGGGCCTCGCCGCTGACCGAGCCGCAGAACTGGCGGTGGCCGAAGGACTTCTGGGCGGAGTCGGGGCCGCTCCAGTGCGCGAAGGCGATGTTCTTGCCGTCCGGCCAGGGCTTGCCGTCGCTCTCCTTGAACGGCGCCGCGATGAACTTGCTCATCGACGCGTCGGGCAGCTTCGACTTGGCGATCTTCTCGATCTGGTCGATCTGGTCCTTCGGCAGCGTGTCGCGGTACCACATGATCGTGTAGCCGTGCTCGAGGTTGTGCACCAGGTTCTCCACCGGCGGACGGTCGCTGTCGGAGTAGAACTTCTTGTCGAACGGCGCCCAGACCGCGTAGTGCGGGCCCGAGGACGGCGGCGAGACGGCGTACATGATCTTCTCGCCGTCGGGTCGGTGGTCCTGGGTGCCGCCGGCCACGTCGTTGGTGGCCGCGTCGCAGGAGGCCGCGGTCGAGGCGACACCGAAGTCGGTCAGGGCCTGGTTCTTGGTCCGAGACTCCTGGATCAGCTTGATCGCCGGGAAGGCGATGATGGCCAGGCCGACCACGATGGAGCACACCACGATGAGGATCGTGCGGCGGCGGTCCGTCCGGGCCTGCTCGCGCTGCATTTTCTCGATCATCTCGCGGCGCGACTGTTTCTGCGACGACGCTTTACCCACAGTGTTGTCTTCCCGGCCAGGGGCGGCTACCGCGCCGCCGTTGCGAAGGCAGTGTACGAGGTGACCCTAAGAAGTTGCCTAGAAAACTAGTGCCCAATTACGCAGACCGTGAGCCGAACGTGACCGTTGCCTCGCTGCCCGGTCCGGGCCGCACGCTCACGCCGTACCCCTCGGCGTGCAGCAGCACTGCCAGTCGCTCCGCGACCATTCCGACGATCACCGGCTCGTCCCCGAACACGGTGACAGCGTTGTCAGCCGCCTCCAGACGCACACCGTCGACGTCTGCGAGCAGCCCGGACCACAGCGCCGGATCGGCCGCGCGCGGTCCCGCAGGCGGTTGCCGGTCGAGTACGGCGGCCCGCGCGGCCTCACGCGTTCCCAAGCTGAACATGTCGTGCTCGGCGTCCCGCACCAGCGCCCGGGCGCCCGGCCCGTGCTCACCGACCGGCAGTACGACGTCGTCCAGTCCACGCAGTACGGCGACGGGCACGCCGTCCGCCTTGCCCTTCACCAGTTCGCTGGCCCCCGCGATCTCGTCGGCGAGCGCAGGCTCGGTCACCGCGAGGACGTTGCCGTGGCTGTCCGTCGTACCGCGCAGGTCCTCCACGACGCGGACGCCGGCCGCGCCGATCGCCAGGTCGGTCTGACCGTTGCGCCACGGGCGTCCGAGCGTGTCCGTGACGATGATGCCGACGTTGACGTCGTACCGCTCCTTGAGGGCCGTCCGCAGGTCGCGGGCCGACGCGTCGGGGTCGACCGGGAGCAGCAGGACCGTGCCGGGGGCTGTGTTGGACGTGTCGGTGCCCGCCGCGGCCATCACCAGGCCGTGCCGGGTCTGCACGATCCGGGTCTCGCCGCGCTGGGCGACGACCCGGACGAGCTCGGCGTCGATCGCTTCCTGGCGAGTGCCGTACGTCAGCCGGCTCTCCGCCTTGCTGACGATCTTCGACGTCACCGAGACGATGTCGCCGTCGCGCAGGTCGGTGCCTTCGGCGATCAGCGCCGCCAGGTCCGCACCGGCCGCCACCTCGGGCAGTCCGGTCACCGGGAAGATCTCCAGGTGCTTCCTCATCGCCGCACGGCCTCCGCGAGGGTCAGTGCCGCGTCAGCCATCGCGGCGGTCTTGGTCTCGTCCGTCATCCACAACGGCACCGCCTGCGCGTGAATTCCGGCCCCGGCGATCGAATCCGCCTGGATTGCGTCGGAGGTGTCGATCAGCCAGCCGTCCAGTACGCCGCCGGACGTGCGGGAACCGTAGTACCGCGCGACAGCCGATGCCGTCGACGCTACCCCGACCGTGGCGAGCACCTTGTCCGCCATTCCACGGACCGGACCGGTGCCGATGATCGGCGACAACCCGATGACCGGGGCCTTCGTCTCGCGGACCGCCTCCCGGATCCCGGGAACGCCGAGGATCGTGCCGACCGATACCACCGGGTTGGACGGCGGCACGATCAGTACGTCGCAGTCCGCGATCGCCTCGAGTACGCCGGGTGCGGGCTTGGCCTTGTCCTGGCCGACGGCAACGATCTGGTGCGCGGGGATCGCGGCCTGGTAGCGGACCCAGTACTCCTGGAAATGGATGGCCTTGCGCTTCCCGGGCTGCTCCGGGTCGTCCACCACGACGTGGGTCTCGACCCGGTCGTCACTCATCGGCAGCAGCCGTACCGGGAGCTTCCAACGGGCGGACAGCGCCTCGGTGACCGCGCTGAGCGTATATCCGGCGTCCAGCATCTGGGTGCGCACCAGGTGCGTCGCCACATCCCGATCGCCGAGCCCGAACCAGGCCGGTTCCACGCCGTACGCCGCGAGCTCCTCCTTGATCACCCAGGTCTCGTCCTCACGGCCCCACTTACGCTCCTCGGAGATGCCGCCGCCGAGCGTGTACATCACCGTGTCGAGGTCGGGACAGACCCGCAGCCCGAACAGGGTGATGTCGTCCGCGGTGTTCCCCACGACGGTGATCTCGGCGTCCGGACGGGCCTTCAGGAGCCCGAGCAGGAAGGTGGAGCCGCCGATGCCGCCGGCCAGCACTGTCAATCGCATGGGAAGAGTCTGCCCGAGTCGTCAATGCGTCGGACCACCGCACGACTATGCTGCGGAGGGTCATCACGTCCGCACAGCTCAGTTGTACGGCCCCCCAACATCCGAGGAGCCCTCCGTGGTCACCGACGCAACCAAGAAGCTCAGAGAGCCGGTCGCGTACATCCTGCTCGCATTCGCCGGCCTGCTCGCGCTGGCCTCGCTGTTCTCATTGTTCGTCGGTGGGATCGGCTTCGTCGCCGCTTCCAGCGGCGTGCACTCCGTCATTGTGCCGCCGTCCATCACCACACTGGCGCTGCTTCCCGCGCTGGTGGGTGCGGTCTGGCTGGTCAACGAAGGTGAGCGGACGCCGAACGCACGGATCGTCGTGTTGGGCGCGCTCGGCGTCACCGGTCTCTTCCTGCTGCTCGGCCTGGTCGCCACCTTCGCGCAGTTCAACGGCAGCGGCACGGCCGGCGAGAAGATCGTCGGCTTCATCGCCTCGCTCGGCGGTCTCGCGCTGTACGGCGGCATCGGCCTGTACGCCCTGAAGACGTTCCAGTCGCTGCCGGTGCCGGTGCGTGCGCCGAAGCCGGGTCAGTTCCAGCAGGGTCAGCCGGGCCAGCAGTACGGCCAGACGGCGCCGTACGGACAGCAGCCGGGCTACGGCCAGCAGGGTTACGACCCGAGCCAGCCGGCCCAGCAGGGTCAGTTCGGCGGTCAGTACGACCAAGGCCAGCAGTACGGCGGCTACCCGGCCGCTGGTGCTGCCGGTGCTGCTGGTGGTTACGCCGCAGGCCAGGACCAGGGCCAGCAGTGGCCGCAGGAGCAGGGCTGGAACCAGGGCGAGCAGCAGGCCTGGTCGGCCGGTGAGGCCGAGGCCCAGCACTCGGGTCAGCACGCAGCACAGCCGGGCGCCGAGCAGGCCTGGCCGGCCGCCGAGGGTCAAGGCGCCGAGCCGACGCAGGCTTGGGCGTCCGAAGGCCAGCAGCAGTGGGGCGGCCAGGAGCAGGCTCAGCCGGTGCAGCAGTGGCCGCAGGAGCAGCAGTGGGGCGGCGCTGACGCCGGCCAGCAGCAGTGGGGTGGCCAGGAGTACGGCCAGCAGACCCCGCCCGCTCAGGAGTGGGGCCAGCCGGAGCACAGCACCGTAGAGGGCACCCAGGAGCCGGCGGAGGCCCAGCAGGCACCGCAGGCCTGGCAGCAGGAGCAGGCCTGGCAGGCCGAGGAGACCCCGGCCGCTGAGCCGCAGCCGAGTGCTGCGGACCCGGCGCCGCAGCCCGAGGCCGCCGACGAGACCCGGATCGACCCGCGGGCCGAGGCGGACAAGAACGACCCGAACCAGCAGGGTCAGGGACAGCAGGGTTGGTGGTCGCAACCTTCCTGATCAGGTAACAGCAAGGGCAGCTCTGTGACAGCAAGCCCTTACCAAGCCGGCGGGAAAATCCGGGCAGAACGCGGTTCGAGCCCGGGTGCACAGCGCGAGAGGCCTGTATCTACAGGCCTCTCGTTCTTTTGCGGCCGTGTTGCGGATGATCCCAATAGCAGAGCACGGCTTGACTTTCGTGGATTGCAGGAATGTAATTTCAACCGTGTCGTTCGTTAGGACACTCGGTATCGGGGACCGTTGCAGAGCGCAGGACGGACGAGGTCAGGCATGTGGACCGCAAACCCACATGTACAGGGGAACGAACAGGGTCGAGGAGGTCGTACCGTGACAGAGCTGATGGCGATTGTCGACGGTGAGGCGATCGAGGAGGAGCCGAACTGGCAGGAAAGGGCGCTGTGCGCCCAGACCGATCCAGAGGCTTTCTTCCCGGAGAAGGGCGGTTCCACCCGCGAGGCCAAGAAGGTGTGCCTCGGTTGCGACGTCCGGGGCGAGTGCCTCGAGTACGCGCTGCAGAACGACGAGCGCTTCGGGATCTGGGGCGGTCTGTCGGAACGGGAACGCCGCAAGCTGAAGAAGAAGGCCGTCTGAGCCGTCGGTAACAGCACAAACACATCAGGACTTCCGCGAGGCCCCGGGCGAACGTCGCCCGGGGCCCGCGGCTTTCCCGGCCGGGACCTGCGGCTTTCCGGGCTGTGTGACGGCGGCTGTATGGTGATTCCTCGCCGGGACCTGCGGTCACGGTGACCGTCCGCAAGCATCGAGGTGTCACAGCTCCGCATGGAACAAGAAGCCCCGGCCGGCTGGGAATTCTTCGACTCCGTCGACTTCCCCACCGATCACACCGACGACCCGATGGGTCGTCCGCGGGTCCGGCATGTCGTCACCGCGGTGGTGGTCGGGCATGAAGGCGCGGCCTGGCTGCCGCGGCTGTCCGAGGCGTTGTGGGCGCTCAACCCGCGTCCGGACCGGCTGATCGCGGTCGACACCGGATCCACCGACGAAACCGCCGAACTGCTCGCCGCGATGCCCGGTGTGGAGCCGGTGGTCAGTGTCTCCGCGCGGACCGGCTTCGGGATGGCGGTCGCCCGCGGTCTCGAGGCGCACGGCTTCGCGCCGATCCCGAGCGCGGTCGGCCCGTACGGCGACGACGGCCACATGCCCGTGGTGGAGTGGCTCTGGCTGCTGCACGACGACTGCGCGCCGGCGCCGAAGGCCCTGGAGAAATTGTTGCTCCAGGCCACTATGGCGCCGAACACCGGCGTCTGGGGCCCGAAGCTGCGGCTCTGGCCGCGGGACCGGGAGTTGCTCGAGGTCGGCGTCACCACGTCGCTCGGCGGCCGCCGCGACACCGGCATCGAGAACGGCGAGCTCGACCAGGGCCAGCACGACCAGCCACGGAACGTGCTCGCGGTCAGCTCGGCCGGCATGCTGGTACGCCGCGACGTCTGGGCGGCGCTGCACGGTTTCGACCCGCGGCTGCCGATGTTCCGCGACGACATCGACTTCGGCTGGCGCGCCAGCCGCGCCGGGTACCAGGTCGGCGTCGCACCCGACGCGGTCATCTACCACGCGCAGGCCGCGGCGACGGGCGAGCGGGCGCTGGCCGGCACCCGGCGACACGCGTACCAGCTCGACCGCGCACATGCGTACTACACCGTTCTTGCGAACGCTCCCGGCAAGCTGCTTCCGCTGCTGATCCTGCGGTTCCTGCTCGGCACCGTGATGCGGTCGGTCTGGTTCCTGCTCGGTAAGACACCGTCTGGCGCTGTCGACGAGTGGACCGCGCTGCTCGGCACCCTCCTGGCCGGTGGCTGGACGCAAGCACGCAAGGACCGCCGAAATCTCGACCAGGTCCCGTACGACGACATCAAGGGACTGTTCTCCCGGTCCGTGCACGCACTGCGGCACAACCTGGAGGAGACGACCAGCACGATCTCCGAGCGGATCCGTGAAGCGTGGGCGGACGAGCCGGAAGAACAGGTCGTCACGAGCGCCCGGCGCGCGAAGTCCACTGCGCGTGTGGCGGTCGACCAGCCGAGGTGGCGGCGTCAACTGATCCGCCGGCCGTTCCTGGTCGCGTGGGTCGTGCTCGCGATCGGTGCGCTGATCGCAGCTCGCGATCTGATCGGCGGCGGAGCGCTCCGGTCCAACTTGTTGCTGCCGGCGCAGGAGAACCTCGCGGCGTTGTGGCATGCAGCTGCGTCCGCACCGCCGGGTGTGACACCACCTGCTTGGTTGGCGCAGTTCTGGGCGTTCTCGACGGTCATGTTCGGTCCGGCCGGCGCGGTGAACGTTCTGCTGCTCGGCGCGGTCCCACTGGCCGGCCTGGCTGCGTGGGCGTTGCTGCGAGCGTTCGTCGTCGACCGCGTGGCGCGCGCCTGGGGCGCATCGGCGTACGGGCTGGCTGTTTTCACGAACGGTGCGATTACTCAGGGGCGGATCGGGACGTGTGTGGCGGCGATCGTGCTGCCGCTGCTCGGAGCCGCTGTGCACACCGTTGCTCGTCGGCGGCGCGTGCTCGTTCAGGGCAGTTGGCGGGCCGCGTGGTTCGCGGGGATCTGCCTGGCGGTGCTGTTCGCGTTCACGCCGGCACTCGGTCTGCTGGTGAGCGTCATCCTGGTCTTCGGCGCGGTGCTGGGGCTCGGCTGGCGGCGGCAGGGGCGCCAACTGGTGTTCTCGGTCGTGCTGGGCCTGCTGCTGGTGCTGCCCTGGACGCTGGACCTGGCGCAGCACCCGTCGAAGCTGGGGTGGGAGGCGGGCGGTCCGCCGACCGCTGCGGTCGGTCCGGGCGACAGCCTGCCGCATCTGCTGACAGGTACGCCGATCGGTGCGCCTGCGCCGTGGTGGTTCGCCGTACCGCTGATTCTGGTGGCTCTGGCCAGTCTGCTGCGTCAGTCGCGGCAGCGGTACGAGCTGCTCGGTTGGTTCGCCGCACTGGCTGGTCTGGCCGGGACACTGGTCGCCAGCCGGCTCGGCGGTGGCAGCGGGCCGTTGATGTTCCTGATGACGGCCGGCTGGATCATCACCGTCGCGGTCGCCTGGGACTCGGTCGGCAAGTCCACCGAGATCATCGTCCAGGGCGTGCTCGGCATCGTCCTGCTGACCACGGTCGTGACGGCAGGCTTCTGGCTGGTGCGTGGGGCCGACGGTCCGCTGTGGCGTGGTCCCGCTCAGGACCTCCCGGAGTACCTGGTCGCTTCGCAGGATCCGCCGGACAACCAGTCGATCCTGGTGGTGCGGAAGGCGCCGGAAGGCCAGATGCGGTTCGCGCTGGTCAAGAACGGCGGTCCGCGGATGGGGTCGCTCGAGGCGGCGCCGACCACGGCGCAGACCAAGCCGCTCACGGACGTCCTGTCGACGCTCGGTGGTGGCGGTAGCGGTGAGGAGGGCCGGCAGTTGGCCGGTCTCGCCATCGACTACGTGTACCTGCCCGCTCCGGTGGACCCGACGCTGCAGTCGACGCTCGACTCGCTGCCTGGCCTGACCAGGGCCAGTGCGAACGACGGCGACGCCTCCTGGCTGGTCGACCGGTCGAAGATCGAGGGCAAGACGCCGCTGGTCGACCAGACCCACACGGTCTGGCGCATCCTCGGCCTGATCGGCTGGATCCTCGCACTGGTCTTCTGTCTGCCGACGGTGCGCCGCACTGTCGCCGTACCGCAGGGCACCCACGCGAGGAGGGTCCGGTGAGCCGGTTGCTGTCCGACCCGCGTCTCCGGATCGGAGCCGTTGTCGTTGCCATGGCCGCGCTGGCCGGGATCGGAGTGGTCATCCACCCCGAGAAGGCCGACACCCGCGCGCAAGCAGCCGTCACCGAGCCGGCCCGCACAGTGGTGAACCGTACGGCGCTGTCCTGCCCGGTGCTGTCTCCCGGCGGCACGATGGCGAGCGTGGTGAACGGCGTCGCGCCGACGCTGCCCGAAGGTACGCCGACCGCGCCAGGGGCCGCCGAACCGTTGACGATCGCTCCGCTGCCGACGACGTCGGACCCGGTCGGGTCGCTGCTGAAACGCGGAACCATCGGTTCGAGCGCAGTGGTCGTCAAGCCGGAGCCGCTGTCCATCAAGGGCACCGGACCGCTGGCCGCGGGGGCAGCCGGCACGAGTACGACGACCGCGCAGGAGGGCGTGAACCGCGGGATGGCCAGCGTGCCGTGCCAGGTGCCCGGTTCGGATTTCTGGTTCGTCGGAGCGTCCGGTGCGAGCGACCGGCGTGACGTGCTGGTGCTGACCAACCTGGACAGCATCAACGCGGAAGTGAACGTCAGCGTGTACGCGCGGACCGGTGCGCAGGACCTGCCCGCCGCGCGGGGCATCGTGGTGCCGGCCCTCGGCACCTTCCAGCTGTTCCTCAAGCAGGTCGCTCCGAACCTCCGCGACATCGCCCTGCACGTGGAATCGACAGGTGGCCGGGTAGCGGCCGCCGTCCGGTCCAACGCGTCGAACGGCAGTCAGCCGGCCGGTGTGGACTGGCTGAACACGTCGGCGGCGCCCGCGACCAAGGTGTTCGTGCCCGCGGTGGCGGCGGGCGGCGGTCTGCGGATCCTGTCGGTGGCGAACCCCACCGACCTGCAGGCGACCGCGAGCCTGACGGTGAACGGGCCGAACGGGCCGTTCAAGCCGGCCGGTCTGGAGACCGTGCAGATCGGGGCGGGCTCGGTGAAGACGTTCATGCTCGACCCGGTGCTGCACGGTGACGCCAGCGCGATCACCGTGACGTCGGACCAGCCGGTGACCGCGTCGGTGCGGGCCACGGACGCGAGCCGGACCGAGTTCTCGTCGATCGGGTCGGCGGAGGCGCTGACTGGACCGGCGTACCTGGTCATTCCGGCGCACGCGCAGCCGGCCATGCTGCAGGTGACGGCGCCGGGGAAGACCGGCAGCGTGAAGTTCGAGCTGCGGGACGCTGCCGACCGAGTGCTGACTACGCGGGCGCTGGACGTGGTCGGTGGCGCGACGACACAGATCGCGTTTCCGGCGCAGCCGCGGCCGACGTACCTGATGGTTCAGCAGACGCGGGGGACTGTGGTCGCGGGCGTCACGCTGATGCCGGCCGCGAAGCCCGGCGAGAACGACGTACCGCAGGTGGCCGCGTGGCCGTTGACGACGTCGCTGGTGTTCCGCGCGCAGCTGGGCGCCCAGCCGGACGTCAGCGCTGCACTGCGGTAATCAGCCTTCGCTGGTGTTGGCGCCGGGGTCCTGCAGCATCCGCAGGTGACCGCGGCGCGCTACCTCGACCGGGGCGCCCGGCGTACCGGCACCGGGCTCGCGGCGGGGCAGGGGACGTGCTGCTTCCCGGACTGCGTTCGCCAGGGCTTCCAGGTCGTCCGAGGACGGTCCGGCGGCTGCGGGGTCCGGAGCGAGCCGGATGACCTCCCAGCCGTTCGGAGCGGTCAGGCGCTCGGCGTGGTCGGCGCACAGGTCGTAGCAGTGCGGTTCGGCGTACGTCGCCAGTGGGCCGATGACGCAGGTCGAGTCGGCGTACACGTAAGTGAGCGTCGATACGGCAGGCTTCTGGCATCCGGCGCGCGAACAGATCCTGGCGATGCTCACGACCAGACATTACGCCCACTAGGCTGAGCGCGTGACCGAGGCTCGCCGTCATCGCAGGCACATCGACCGCCATGGGCGCGGCATGCTCGGCCCGATCAGCCGGCCGAGCAAGTTCGCGCCGCGTGGTCTGCCGCTGCAGCGGTCCGCCGCCGCGCAGTTCGACGAGGTGGTCGCGATCGAAGTGACACGGCTGGAGAAACGGCTGCCGCAGGTGGTCGCGCGGGTCGAGTTCGCGATCGAGGACGTCCCGAACCTGGACCTGGACACCACCGAGATCCCGCTCACGCACGCCACCGGCGGTACGTCGCACGAGCCGTACCGGATCGTGGTGTTCCGGCGCCCGATCGAACTCCGCGCCGAACGCTCCGGCGCCGGCCTGTCCTGGCTGGTCCGCTCCGCCCTGGTACTCGAGCTGGCCGACGTACTCGCCCTGTCCCCCGAACAGATCGACCCGGACTTCGACGCCGACGACGACTGACACACCCCTTCACGCGGTGTTGGAACGTGTTCCGTAGTGTGGGAAGGGGTTTGTGTCTGTCGTTGTCATCGGGAGAGGATCGTGTCTGTGAACGATCAAAAACTGCGCGTCGGTGTCATAGGACTGGGCTTTGCCGGGCGGACGGCGCTGGAGGCGTTCTCCGAGCTGCCGGACGTCGAGGTGATCGGCCTGGCGGGCCTGGAGAAGGACATCCTGACCAGTCTGGGCGAGAAGCACGGCGTACCGCATCTGTACGAGAAATGGGAGGACCTGCTCGAGACCCCGGGGCTGGAGGCGGTCAGCATCGGTACGCCGACGCAGCTGCACGCCCCGATCGCGCTGGCGGCCCTGCAGAAGGGTCTGCACGTGCTGTCCGAGAAGCCGCTGGCCAGGACCGTGGCCGAGGGCACCGCGATGGTCGAGGCCTCGAAGCAGGCCGGCCGGGTGCTGAAGGTCGTGTTCAACCACCGCGAGCGTGGTGACGTCGCGGCGCTCAAGCACCAGATCGACGAGGGCCAGCTCGGCCGGATCTACTACGCGAAGGCCCACTGGATGCGCCGCAACGGCATCCCCGGGATGGGCGGCTGGTTCACCAACCGGGAGCTGTCCGGCGGCGGGCCGCTGATCGACCTCGGCGTCCACATCCTCGACATGGCGCTGCACCTGATGGGCGAGCCGCAGATCAGCACCGTGTCGGCCGACACGTTCGCGGAGCTCGGCCCGCGCGGCAAGGGCAGCCGCGATCCGAACGCGAACACGCTCGGCTCGGCGTTCGAGGTGGAGGACCTGGCCACGGCGTACCTGCGGCTGAAGGGCGGCGGCGCGCTGCAGCTGGAGACCAGCTGGGCGACGTTCCGGGCACCGGGCGACAACTTCGGGATCGAGCTGTTCGGGACCGAGGGCGGCGCCAAGATCGAGGTGCAGAACTACACCACCGAGGACACGCTGCGGATCTTCACCGACGTCGGCGGCGTACCGGCCGAGGTGCGGCCGGCGACCGGCGCCGGGCTCGGCCACCGCGCCGTGGTGCGGGAGTTCGTCCGGATCGTCAAGAGCGGTGAGTGGGAAGGCCAGAACGGATCCGAGGCGCTGCTGCGGACCGAGATCATCGACGCCTGCTACGCCTCGGCGAAGGCGGGACGAGAGGTTGTGCTGCATGACTGATCCCATTCGCGTCACCGTCTGGGGCGAGAACGTCCACGAGGGCCGCGACGAGACCGTGCGCAAGGTCTACCCCGACACGATGCACGGGACGATCGCGGCCGCGCTGCGGGCCAAGCTGGGCGAGAACGTCGTCGTTCGGACCGCCACGTTGCAGGACCCGGAGCACGGTCTGACCGAGGAGGTGCTCGCGGACACCGACGTACTCACCTGGTGGGGGCACGCCGCGCACGGTGACGTCGACGACGCGATCGTCGACCGGGTGCAGCAGCACGTGCTGTCCGGGATGGGCCTGATCGCGCTGCACTCGGCGCACTTCAGCAAGATCTTCATCAAGCTGATGGGTACGACGTGCTCGCTCGACTGGCGGGCCGAGAACGACCGCGAGCTGATCTGGACGGTCGCCGCCGGGCACCCGATCGCGCAGGGCATCCCGCACCCGCTGGTGATCGAGCGCGAGGAGATGTACGGCGAACTGTTCGACATCCCCCAGCCGGACGAGCTGGTGTTCGTCAGCTCGTTCTCCGGCGGCGAGGTGTTCCGCTCCGGCTGCTGCTACCGCCGCGGCCAGGGCCGGGTCTTCTACTTCCGCCCCGGCGACCAGGAGTACCCGACGTACCACCAGCCCGAGGTCCAGCAGATCATCGCCAACGCCGCCAAGTGGGCCGCCCCGACCAGCGCCCGCCAGCTGCCGACGGTCCACCACCGCAGCAACCCCGGCTGGTTCGAGAAGGCCTGAGATACAGCTTGGTCGGTGGGCCGGATAGGGTCCGTGCATGGTTGATGTTGCGGGGATCTTCAAGGCTTACGACGTCCGGGGGGTTGTGCCGGACCAGTTGGACGAGTCGGTGGCCCGGGCGACCGGGGCCGCGTTCGTCGAGGTCCTGGACGTGCTCGGCGGGCCCGGCGCGGTCGTCGTCGGGTACGACATGCGGCCGTCCAGCCCGGCGCTGGCGGCCGCGTTCGCCGAGGGCGTGGCCAGTACCGGCGCGGACGTGATCGACATCGGCCTGGCGTCCACCGACCAGCTGTACTTCGCATCCGGGCGGCTCGACCTGCCCGGCGCGATGTTCACCGCGAGCCACAACCCGGCGCAGTACAACGGCATCAAGATGTGCCGCGCGGGCGCTGCCCCGGTCGGTTCCGACTCGGGTCTGCGCGACATCGCCGACCTGGTCGCCAAGGCCCTGACCGAGGGCCCGGCGACCAGGTCCGCCGCGGGCCACATCACCCAGAAGGACCTGCTGACCGCGTACGCCGACCACCTGCACCACCTGGTCGACCTGACCGGCATCCGGCCGCTGACGGTGGTCGTCGACGCCGGCAACGGCATGGGAGGCCACACCGTCCCGGCCGTGTTCGCCGACGGCCCGGTGACGATCGTCCCGATGTACTTCGAACTCGACGGCAGCTTCCCGAACCACGAGGCCAACCCGCTCGACCCGAAGAACCTGGTCGACCTGCAGGCCAAAGTCCGCGAGACCGGCGCCGATCTCGGCCTCGCCTTCGACGGCGACGCGGACCGCTGCTTCGTGGTGGACGAGAAGGGCGACCCGATCTCACCGAGCGCGATCACCGGCGCGGTCGCCGTACGGGAGCTCGCGAAGCACCCCGGCTCGACCATCCTGCACAACCTGATCACCTCCAGGGCGGTCCCGGAGCTGATCACCGAGCACGGCGGCGTTCCGGTCCGGACGCGGGTCGGGCACTCGAACATCAAGCAGAAGATGGCCGAGACCGACGCGGTGTTCGGCGGCGAGCACTCGGCGCACTACTACTTCCGCGACTTCTGGCGCGCCGATACCGGCATGCTGGCCGCGCTGCACGTTCTCGCCGCGCTGGGCGAGCAGGACCAGCCGGCCAGCAAACTGTTCGCCGACTACGAGCGGTACGTCGCGTCCGGCGAGATCAACAACAAGGTCGCGGACGCGGCGGCGACCGTCGCGGCGATCGAAGACACCTATTCTGGCGTCGACGGCGTGACCGTCGACCATCTGGACGGGTTGACTGTGTCGGCGGGACAGTGGTGGTTCAACGTCCGTGCGTCGAACACGGAACCGTTGCTACGGCTGAACGTCGAGGCCGCGGACCGGCCGGAGATGGAACGCGTCCGCGACGAAGTACTGGCCCTGATCACTGGTGCGTAGGGAGAACTGAATGGCAGTCAATCTGGACCCGGACCTGCTGAGCATCCTGGTCTGCCCGAAGTGCCGCTCGGAGTTCCGCGTGGACGACGAGGCGAACGAGCTGATCTGCACCAACGCCGCCTGCGGGCTGGCGTACCCGGTGCGTGACGACATCCCGGTGCTGCTGATCGACGAGGCCCGGGACACCAGGGAACCCGCCGCGACAGAGAGCTGACACCGAGCTGATGAGCGTCTTCGACGACACCCGGCTGGACGACCCGGCCGCACTCGGGGCGGCGGACCACCTGCTGCGACGGCTGGCGATGGCCGGCGCGCGGGTCCGCGCCGAGCTGGAAGCGTCCGCGGACGTGCTGGCCACCGTGGAGTCCGACGGCTTCCGCCCCCGCGCAGTGGTGGCGGCAGGCCTGGACGCCCGGCTGGTCCGGGCCGTCCTGGAGCCGGTGTGCCCGGTTCCGTTCCTCGCCTGGCCCGGTCCGGGGCTGCCCGGCTGGGCGGGTCCGCTCGACCTGGTTGTCGTACTCGCGGGCGCTTCCGAGGACCTCGACGCGGTCTCGGCCGCAGGCGAGGCGGTACGACGGGGTTGCGGGCTGCTGGTGGCCGCGCCGGAGGACTCACCCGTGGCGATCGCCTCGGCGGGTCTGCGGCACGCGATCCGGCTGCCGTCCCAGTCCGACGACCAGCTTGCGTCCGCGGTCGCCGTACTGCAGGCGCTGCATCAGATGGACCTGGGGCCGGAGGTGGACCACAAGGCCGTCGCGTCGATGCTGGACGACGTAGCGATCGAGTGCTCGCCCAACACGGACGTGGCGTCCAACCCGGCCAAGGACCTCGCACTGGTGCTCGCGGACGCGCTGCCGCTGGTGTGGGGCGGCTCGGTGCTCGCAGCGCGGGCAGCGCGGCGTGTGGTCGAGGCGTTGCGGCTGGCGAGCGGCCGACCTGCTCTGGCCGCTGACGCGGGTCATCTGCTGCCAGTGCTCAACCAGCCGCCGCGGGACCTGTTCGCGGACCCGTTCGACAAGGCGGAGGAGCTGCGGCCGGCTCTGATCATCCTGGACGACGGTGTGGAGGACTCCGGTGTCGCCGAGCACCGCCGCAAGCTGGAGGACAAGGCGCGGGCGCACGACGTCCGCGTACACACGGTGACGCAGGCCAACGGTACGGACATCGCCCGGTACGCCGCCCTGACCCAGCACGGCCGGTACGCCGCGGCGTACCTCGGGATCGGCCTGGGCCGCTACGGTACGGCGGTCGACGACGACCCGGCCGAGCCAGGGATCCCCTCGGAGGACCCGGCGTGGTAGTCCCGCTGCAGAACACGATTCGCGACTACGCGTGGGGTTCGCCGACCGCCCTTCCCGAGCTCCTCGGGGTGCAGCCGGACGGCAAGCCGCAGGCCGAGCTGTGGATGGGCGCGCACGAGTCCGCGCCGTCGGTGCTGCCGAACGGCGACACCTTGTACGACGTGGTGTCCGCCGACCCTGCCGCGGTGCTGGGCGCGGACACGGCTGAACGCTTCGAGGGCCGGTTCCCGTTCCTCGCGAAGCTGCTCGCGGCCGCGCAGCCGTTGTCGATCCAAGCGCACCCGTCCCGGGAGCAGGCGATCGACGGGTACGCGCGGGACGAGGCGGCCGGGATTCCCCGGGACGCCGCGGACCGGAACTACAAGGACGCCTGGCCGAAACCGGAGATCCTGATCGCGCTCGAGCCGTTCGACGCACTGGTCGGTTTCCGGCCGCTGGAGAGTACGGTCGCGCTGCTGGATGCGCTGGGTCCGGCCGGATTCGGCGAGCTGACGGACCTGCTGCGGGACGGCAAGCTGCGCGAGGCATTCACCGATTTCATGAGCCGTGACCGGGACGCGATCCGTCCGCTGGTCGCCGCTCTGGGGTTCGCCGTCGACACGTACACGGGTGACGCGTTCGCGTTGGAGCGCGAGACGATCTCCCGGCTGTGCGCGGACTTCCCGGACGACCCCGGCGTACTTGCGGCGCTGCTGCTGAACCGGGTGCGGTTGCAGCGGTTCGACGCGGTGTACCTGCCGGCCGGCAACGTGCACGCGTACCTGCGGGGGCTCGGGTTCGAGGTGATGGCGAACTCGGACAACGTGCTGCGCGGTGGGCTGACGAGCAAGCACATCGACGTACCGGAGCTGGTTTCGGTGGTCGACTTCGAGCCGCTTGCCGACCCGGTACTCACCGCGACAGCGGATGGGGTCTACGAGACCGGTTGTCCGTACTTCACTGTGCAGCGGGTCGACCTGGCCGGCGACGAGCGGGCCGTGGAAGGTAGCGGGCCGCGGATCATCTGCTGCGTCGACGGGACTGTCGATGCCGCAGGCAAAGAATCCGCTGTGACGTTGTCCGCGGGGCAGTCCGCGTTCGCCTCGGGAACCGAAGGACCCTGTACCCTGCGTGGTTCCGGCACGGCGTTCGTCGTGTCCGCCCGCTAACTGGAGGACCTGAACAACCATGGCTGGTGGCGGGAACAAGGCCGTTGTCGCGGCTTTGCTGGCGAACACCGGGATCGCGGTCACCAAGTTCGCCGCCTGGGCGCTGACCCAGTCGGCGTCGATGCTGGCCGAGGCGATCCACTCGCTCGCCGACGCGGGCAACCAGGTGCTGCTGCTGGTCGGCGGCCAGCGGGCCAAGCGGGCGGCCGACGAGCTGCACCAGTTCGGGTTCGGCCGGGAGCGGTACGTCTACTCGTTCATCGTGTCGATCGTACTGTTCAGCGTGGGTGGTCTGTTCGCGCTGTACGAGGGCTACCACAAGGTGCACGAGCCGCACGGCATCGACCACTGGAAATGGGTCCCGGTCGCGGTGCTGCTGGCCGCGATCGTGATGGAGAGCCTGTCGTTCCGGACCGCGATCGTCGAGGCGAACAAGCTGCGCGGCAACGTGTCCTGGGTGCGGTTCGTCCGGAACGCGCGTGCCCCCGAGCTGCCGGTGATCCTGCTGGAGGACTTCGCGGCGCTCACCGGTCTGGTGCTGGCGCTGATCGGCGTCGCCCTGACGCTTGCCACCGGCAACGGTGTGTTCGACGGCCTGGGGTCGATGGCGATCGGCGCGCTGCTGGTCTGCGTCGCGATCTTCCTGGCGATCGAGATGAAGTCCCTGCTGCTGGGTGAGTCCGCGACCCGCGAGGCGCAGCAGAAGATCGTCGCCGCGATCGAGAACACCCCGGGGGTGCAGCGCCTGATCCACATCAAGACCCTGCACCTCGGTCCCGAGGAGGTCCTGGTCGCCGCGAAGCTCGGTGTCGAGCCGACCACTGACGCGGCCGTCGTCGCCGAGATCATCGACGCGGCCGAACGTGCGATCCGCGAGGCCGAGCCGATGAGTCAGCACATCTACCTCGAGCCCGATGTGTTCCAGGAGAACTACGTCCCCGACGAGCGCCCCGCCGTACCCGAGGCACCCTCGCACTGATTCTCAGGTCACGCCGCGCGCTTCCTGTCCAGGCGCTCCTGGACCGGCCATTTGACGTCGTACGCCCAGCCGAGCTGTTCGAGGCGCCTGATGATCCAGGCATTCACGTCGATCTGTCCCCTGAGTACGCCGTGGCGTGCGCACGTGGGGTCGGCGTGGTGGAGGTTGTGCCACGACTCGCCCTGGCTGAGGATGGCCAGCCACCAGACGTTGCCGGACCGGTCGCGGGCGTCGAACGGTTTCTTGCCGGTCACGTGACAGATCGAGTTGATCGAGAACGTGACGTGGTGCATCAGGGCGACGCGGACCAGCGTGCCCCAGAAGAATCCGGTCGCGGCGCCGTGCCACGACCTGTCCCACAGCCCGCCGATGAGCGCGGGCGCCAGCAGCGAGATCGCGGCGAGGGCACGGAAGTGTCGTGAGATCGCTGCCAGGTCGCGGTCGCGCAGGAGGTCGGGCGCGTAGTGCCTGGGGTCGGCGCGATCCGTACCCCAGAGCACCCACCCGGCATGCGCGAAGATGAATCCCTTGGTCACCGCCCAGGCCGTGGTGCCGTAGCGCCAGGGCGAGTGCGGGTCTCCGTCGCGGTCGGAGAACTTGTGATGCTTGCGGTGGTCGGCGACCCAGCGGATGGGAGGCCCCTCGAGAGCCAGGCTGCCGGCGATCGCGAGTGCGATCTTGAGACCACGCTTGCTCTTGAACGAGCCATGGGTGAAGCCGCGGTGGTAACCGGTGCCGATGCCGGTGGTGGTGATCACGTAGAACACGATCAGCAGGACGACGTCGTGCCAGCCGATCCAGCCGCCCCAGGCGAAGAACATCCCCGGCAGCAGCGCGAGAGTGGGTACGACGATGAACACCCAGATGAGGCTTCGCTCGAGCGTTCCGCCGACCGCCTGGAACTCGTCCTGAACCTGATCGCCGGGACCCGTCGCTGACACCATGATGAACACCCCGTAGGACTCCGTCGGAGTGCGCCGGGGGCTGGGGCAACACCGCTCCGGACTCGGCGGAGCATGACACCTCGGACGATACCGCTGATCCGCACCCGCGGCACCATCTCGGAGATCAGCGGGGTCTGGGCGGCAGTACGCCGGAACGTCCGAGCCATCTGAGCGCGCGGTCGCGGTCGATCTGCGCCTGGGTGGGTGGGGCGGTGAGGCGGCCGGTCCGGTACCCGAGATTGCGGATGTCCGCGGCCACGGACGG
Source organism: Kribbella sp. NPDC055110 (assembly GCF_053607525.1). Lineage (NCBI taxonomy): Bacteria > Bacillati > Actinomycetota > Actinomycetes > Propionibacteriales > Kribbellaceae > Kribbella > Kribbella sp. NPDC055110. Next base: position 262,527 of record NZ_JBSGTS010000003.1, on the reverse strand, counting down.
TTCGGCGAGCGCTCTCAGCGCGAAGGCGAGCGCGGCCGGCGTCACGTCGTACCGGCGTTCGAGATCGAGCGCCAGCTGGACGGCGGCCAGGTCCCGTTCGTCGTACTGGCGCTGCGCCGTGTGTTCGGAACGGGAGCGGGGGAGCAGCCCGAGTGCCTCCCGGTAGCGCAGCATGCGCGGAGTGGTACCCAGCTGGCGAGCGGCCTCGGTGATGCGCATAGCATCAATCTTGACATTCCGGTGTCAAAAATGCGCCTGGAGCGATCAAACCGCGTGGCTCGGACCTCTAGGCTCAGCACGAACCAATCACTGTCTTCAGGGGAGCGGCATGACCTTCGACTACAAGGTGGCGGACCTCGGCCTGGCCGAGTTCGGGCGCAAGGAGATCCGGCTGGCCGAGCACGAGATGCCCGGCCTGATGGCGATGCGCGCGCAGTACGGCGAGAGCAAGCCGCTGGCCGGCGCGCGGATCATGGGCTCGCTGCACATGACGATCCAGACCGCGGTGCTCATCGAGACGCTGATCGCGCTCGGGGCCGAGGTGCGCTGGGTCTCGTGCAACATCTTCTCCACGCAGGACCACGCCGCCGCCGCGGTCGTCGTCGGCCGGGACGGGTCCGCCGAGAACCCCGCCGGCGTACCGGTGTTCGCCTGGAAGGGCGAGACGCTGGAGGAGTACTGGTGGTGCACCGAGCAGGCGCTCAAGTGGCCGGGTGAAGAGGGTCCGAACATGATCCTCGACGACGGCGGTGACGCCACGATGCTCGTGCACAAGGGCACCGAGTTCGAGAAGGCGGGCGCCGTACCGGACCCGTCGACCGCGGACTCCGAGGAGTACGCCGTCGTCCTCAAGCTGCTGACCCGCACGCTGACCGAGGACCCGCAGCTGTGGACCACGATCGGCCAGGGCATCAAGGGCGTCACCGAGGAGACCACCACCGGCGTGCACCGGCTGTACGAGATGCACAAGGCCGGCGCGCTGCTGTTCCCGGCGATCAACGTCAACGACTCGGTGACCAAGTCGAAGTTCGACAACAAGTACGGCTGCCGGCACTCGCTGATCGACGGCATCAACCGCGCCACCGACGTCCTGATCGGCGGCAAGGTCGCGGTCGTCTGCGGGTACGGCGACGTCGGCAAGGGTTGCGCCGAGTCGCTGCGCGGCCAGGGCGCCCGGGTGATCGTCACCGAGATCGACCCGATCTGCGCGCTGCAGGCGGCGATGGACGGGTACCAGGTGACGACCGTGGACGACGTGGTCGGGATCGCCGACATCTTCGTCACCACCACCGGCAACAAGGACGTCATCACCGCCGACCACATGGCGGCGATGAAGCACCAGGCGATCGTCGGCAACATCGGCCACTTCGACAACGAGATCGACATGGCCGGCCTGTACAAGACCGCCGGTGTCGAGCGGGTCAACATCAAGCCGCAGGTCGACGAGTTCCGGTTCCCGGACGGTCACACGATCATCGTGCTGTCCGAGGGCCGCCTGCTGAACCTGGGCAACGCGACCGGCCACCCGTCGTTCGTGATGTCGAACTCGTTCACCAACCAGGTGCTGGCGCAGATCGAGCTGTTCGTGAAGACCGCCGACTACCCGACCGACGTGTACGTGCTGCCGAAGCACCTCGACGAGATGGTCGCCCGTCTGCACCTCGACGCGCTCGGCGTGAAGCTTACGGAACTGACCAAGGAGCAGTCTGCTTACTTGGGCGTTCCGGTTGAGGGGCCGTACAAGGCTGAGGCTTACCGGTACTGAGCGCAGGCACAACCCCCTCCAAGTGGTCGGAAACGGCCCTTTGGAGGGGGTTTTGCTTGCGTGCAGATTCAGGTCAGGACCACTGGCTCGACTCGTTGCTTCCTGGTGCGGCCCAGCCTTGGGCGTTGACGGTCGCGGGGCGGGCCGCGGACGGCGGCGCGGGCGGAGCGAACGGGCCCGGTACGGGCGGCGGCGGCGGGAGGACGCCGTATGGGCTGGGCGGGGCGAAGGGGCTCGCGGAGACGCCGTACGGGTTGGGAGCGAAGGGGGCGCGTTGGGTCGAGAGGCGCTGGAGTTCGCGGCGGCGGCGTTCGGCCAGAACGGCGGAGAGGTAGGCGGGCGCGATGATCTGGGTCGGCGGCGCGGGGGCGATGACGGCGGCCACGCGGGCGGCCAGCGCCTCGCCGAGGGCGTGTTGCGCACCGGGCAGGAGCTCGGCGTACCGGGCCAGGTAGTCGCGGGCCGCGTTGGCCAGCTCGTCGGACAGCCGGGACAGTTCGAGCGACTGCGCCCACTGGACCAGGTGGCCGGGGACGAACAACGGCGGTGACGCCATCGACTGGTTCCGTTCGCGAATGACGACCGTACCGGCGACCATGTCCCCGATCCGCTTGCCCTGCTTGTTCATCAGGCTCGCCACGATCCCGGGGCAGGCCGCGAACCACGGCGCGAAGTCGACGAAGAACCACATCAGCGTCCGCACCAGCGCATGCCGGAACCGGATCGAGCTGCCGTCGTCGCGCACCACCTTCAGGCCCAGCACCATCTTGCCCAGCGTCCGCCCCCGGGTGAGCGTCTCCATCACGACCCGGTAGCCGACCACCACGAGCAGTACGACGATGAAGATCAGCGCGACCGCCAGCGCCTCACTGGTCTGGCTCCCGAACAGGAAACCGGCCAGCAACGCGATCAGCACGGTCAGCACGATGCCCTGCAGCGCCATGTCGATCGCACACGCCAGCGCCCGCGTCGGCATCCGGGCGATCCGCACCTGGAGGACGACAGCTTCGCCGGTGACCAGCTGAGACACGTTGTCGCCCCTCCCCCTGTAGACGCGGTAGACACTCGGTCCGGTTAGTCTGCCATCAGTCGGGTGGAGGAGGTGTGGCGGTGGACGTAGAAGCGTTTGTCTCGGTGCACCAGCCGCAGTGGGACCGCCTGGCGTACCTGACCCGTCGCCAGCGTCGCCTGTCCGGTGCGGAGGCCGAAGAGCTCGTCGTGCTCTACCAGCGCGTCGGCACCCACCTGGCCGCGCTGCGGGCGGCCGGAGCGGATCCGGTGTCGATCGGTCGCCTGTCCGGGCTGATCGCCGACGCTCGTGGTGCCGTGACAGGAGCACAGGCACCCGTCTGGCGGGACATCTCGAAGTACTTCCTGGTGAGCTTCCCGGCCGCGCTCTACGCGTCCAGACGCTGGTGGGTCACCATCGGTCTGCTCTTCTACCTCGTCGCGGCCTGGGCTGCCTGGCGGGTGCTGGCGCACCCGGAGGTGGTGGACTCGATCGGTACGCCGGACCAGATCAAGCAGCTCGTCGAGCACGACTTCGAGTCGTACTACTCGGACAACCCAGCACAGGACTTCGCACTCCGCGTCTGGATCAACAACGCCACCATCAGTGCCGCCGTACTCGCGCTCGGCATCCTGCTGATCCCGTCCGTCTTCATCCTCTGGGACAACGCGCTGAACCTCGGCCTCAGCGCCGGGCTGATGATCGGCCACGACAAGGGCGGTCTGTTCTTCAGCCTGATCACTCCGCACGGTCTGCTCGAGCTGACCGCGGTGTTCATCGCGACCGCGGCCGGCCTGCGGCTCGGCTGGTCCTGGGTCGTGCCGGGGCCACGGACCCGCATGCAGTCCGTCGCCCAGACCGGCCGCGCCACCGTCGGCATGGCGATCGGCCTCGCCGCGGTGCTGCTCGTCACCGGCCTGATCGAAGCGTTCGTCACCCCGTTCCTGCCCGGCCCGGTCCGCATCACCATCGGCATCCTCGCCGAGCTGGCGTTCTTCACCTACGTCTGGACCGTCGGCCGCCGCGCCCACCGCCACGGCGAGTACGGCGACATCGACGAAGCGGACCGTGAGGCCACCGCGCCTGTCTCCGCCTGACCGTCTCCGCCTGACCGTTTCCGCCTGACCGTTTCCGTCCTGGGCACTGGCAGTGTGTGAGTACAGCGCATGAAGTCCGCCACAGCAGGACGTATGACGTCGCGATCACGACCGGTCTGGTCGCGTACGGCGTCGTACACCTGCTGATCGCCTGGATCGCGCTGCAACTCGCGTTCGGCCAGTCGTCGCAGGAGGCGTCGCAGCAAGGCGCTCTGGAGGAGCTGGCCGGCCAACCGCTCGGTGGCGTGCTGTTGTGGATCGTCGCGATCGGACTGTTCGCACTAGTGGTGTGGCGGGTTCTGCAGCTCGGTTGGGGGCACCTGGACCTGCACAAGAAGGTGTCCGCGGTCGGCCATGCGATCGCGTACCTCGTGCTGGGTGCCACCGCGGTGAAGGTCGCAGTCGGCTCCGGCGGCTCGAGCAGCGGCGGGCAGCGTACGGTTTCCGCGCGGGTGATGGCGCATGGCGGGGGCCGGGCTCTGGTCGTTGTCGTCGGGGTCGCGATCGTGGCTCTCGGGTGCTACCACGTGTACAAGGGGATCACGAAGAGGTTCACCGAGGACCTGGTCGGCGGTGTCTCGGATGTGACCGTGCTGCTGGGGCGGATCGGGTACGTCGCGAAGGGCATCGCGTTCGTGGTGGTCGGTGTGCTGTTCGGGTGGGCGGCGATCGGCTACGACCCGCAGAAGGCGGGTGGTCTCGATACGGCGCTGCGCACGATCAAGGAGCAGCCGTTCGGGTCGGTGCTGCTGACGGTGCTGGCGGTCGGGATCGCGGCCTTCGGCGCCTACTGCTTCAGCTGGTCGCGGAACGCCCGCCACTGATCTACGCCGGCAGGTCTCTGCGGCGCAGCCCGACCAGACCGGCGAGGCCGACGACTACTGCGATCGCGAGCAGGACGAGCAAGGGACCGGCCGACACCGACCCGCCCGGGAGCGACGGGAGATGGGTGAACGGCGAGATGTCGCGGATCCAGCCGGCGGTGCTGACGCCGGCGCTGACCAGCCCGATCAGGATGCACACCGTCGGTCCGGCCCAGGACGCCATCGAAGCGTGGGGGAAGAACCCGAAGATGGCGATCGCGATCGCGGCCAGTACCCACACGGCCGGCAACTGCGCGAGTGCAGCACCGATCAGGCGAGGCAGCTGTCCTCCCACATCGCCGATCGCCACGCCGTACGCCAATCCCTCGGCGACACCCGCTGCGAGCAGCGCGACGGCCGGCCCGAGCAGGCTGAACACGAGATGGCTCGCGGCCCACTGCCAGCGACTCGTCGCGGTCGCGAGCACCGGCTCGGCGCGGCCGCTGATCTCCTCGACACGCATCCTGAGGGTGGCCTGCACGGCGTACGCCGAGGCGATCAGGCCGACGAGGGTCATCACACCGGCCAGGAACGAGTCGATCAACCCAGCCGCGCCGCCCATCCGCTGGAACATCTCCTGGATGCTCGGATCGTCGCGCATCATGTCGCCGACGCCCTCGGCGACACCGCCGAAAAGCAAGCCCAGCAAGGCGAATCCGACCGTCCAGGCGGCGAGCAGGCCGCGGTGCAGCCGCCACGCCAGCGCGAGCGGCGAGCCCATGGTGCCGTCCGCGGGTCCGAGCCGGTCGGGGAGCAGGCCGGAGCCGACGTCTCGTCGTACGGCGAGTTGGAACGCGATGGTGATGAGTGCGACGGTTGCTGCGAGGATCACCAGGGCGAGCCACCAGCGGTTGTCGGCGTACGGGTGGATCTGTTGCGCCCAGCTGAGCGGGGACAGGTACGACAGCCACGCGAGTGGGCCGTCCGTGTGCGCGCTGGTGTCACCGGCGGCCCGCAGTACATAGGCTCCACCGAGTACGCCGATCGCGATGCCGCGCGCTGTCCCGGCGCTCGCGGTCAGCTGGGCCGCGACAGCGCCGACGGCCGCGAAGAGCCAGCCGGTGCCCGCGTAGACGATGCCGATGGCAACCGATCCGGACAGCGGCAGGTCCTGGCTGTGCATGCCGAGGGCAAGCAGTACGGCGAGCACGAGGTTCGCGCCGAGCGTCGTGGCGAGGGCCGCCGCGAGCTGCGCGTGGCGCCCGACGACGGTTGCCCCGAGCAACTCACGGCGCCCCGACTCCTCCTCGACGCGGGTGTGCCGGATGACCGTGAGCAGGCTGATCAGTCCGACCATCACCGGTACGAATCCGAGTCGCCAGGTGACGAACTCACCCAGGCTCGGCCCGGAAAGTTCGCCGTACAAGGTGATGAAGCCGGCGTTGCTCGCGTACTTGACCCGCGACTCCGGCGTCGGGAACAGGTCGCCGTACTGCTGCACGTAGCTCACCGAGATCGCGACGAGCAGCACGATCCACAGCGGCAGCACCACGCGGTCGCGGCGCAGGATCAAGCGGATCAGTCCGCCCGTGCCGGCGAGCGATTTCATTTCACCGCCTCGGGTTCGTACAGCCGCAGGAACAGTTCCTCCAGCGACGGCGGCTGGCTGACCAGACTCCGTACGCCGATCTCCGTCAACCGTCGCAGTACCGGGTTGATCTCGTCGGTGTCCACGTCGAACTGGACCCGGCCGTCGTTCTCCGTGAGATCGTGTACGCCGCTCAGCTGAGCCAAACCGTCCATCGGGCCGACCAGTTCGGCCTGGATCGACGTCCGGGTGAGGTGGCGCAGCTCGTTCAACGTGCCGCTCTCGACGGCGCGGCCGGCCCGGATGATCGTGACCCGATCGCATAGCGCCTCGACCTCGGACAGGATGTGGCTGGACAGCAGCACGGTCCGGCCGTCGCGGTCGCTGATCTCCTGCACGACCTCGCGGAAGACCTCCTCCATCAACGGATCCAGCCCGCTCGTCGGCTCGTCGAGCAGCAGCAGTTCGACGTCGGACGCGAACGCGGCGACCAGCGCGACCTTCTGCCGGTTGCCCTTCGAGTAGGCCCGCGCCTTCTTCCGCGGATCGAGGTCGAACCGTTCCAGCAGCTCGGCCTTCCGCTTCTTGTCCACGCCGCCGCGCATCCGGCCGAGCAGGTCGATCGCCTCGCCGCCGGACAGGTTCGGCCACAGCGTCACGTCGCCCGGCACGTACGCGAGCCGCCGGTGCAGCTCGGTCGCGTCCGACCACGGATCGCCGTCCAGGACCCGCGCCGTACCTTCGTCCGCGCGGGTCATTCCGAGCAGGATGCGAATGGTGGTGGTCTTCCCCGCGCCGTTCGGGCCGAGGAACCCGTGCACCTCACCGGTTCGCACCGCGAGGTCGAGACCGTCCAGGGCGTACGTTCGCCCGAACGACTTGACCAGACCTTCCGTGCTGATCGCAGCCGGCATGATCATTTCTCCTGATTCCGAATGGTTTCCACTTGTTCCTGCGTGATGATCGGGATGCTGAACACGTCCAGGAGTCCCTGGCCGATCCGTGCGTACCCGCTCGGCGACGTGATGTCCTCGCCGAGCGCCTTCGACACCTGGTCGCGGAACACGAACACGCTCAACTTGATCGCGGCCAGCGCAGCCGAGTACGCCCGCCGGTCCTGGGGCTCGATGCCGTACCCCTTCGACCAGTCCTCGATCGTCTCGACCGCCCCGAGGAACAACGCGGTCGCCGTCTCGGAGCCGTCCATCATCGAGCGGACCAGGTACATCTGCAGCGGAAAGACCCGCGGATGCAACGCCACCGGATCCAGCGCGGCGACACCCCTACTGGTCGCCATCTCCGCGCTGATCTCGAGCATCCGCTCCGTCGCGTACTTGTCACACGCGTCCCGCAACGACTCCTTCGACCCGAAGTGATGCCGCACCAGCCCCGACGAAACCCCCGCCTCGGCCGCGATGTCCCGAATCGAGGCCCCCTCGATCCCACGCTCCCCGAACAGCCGGATCGCCGCATCCCGAATCCGCGCCCGAGCCGTCAGATCATCCGCCGGTCGCTCCATCCCCAACTCCTCCCCCTACACACAAGAGCAAACTACTACACAACCGTGTAGTCAAGCCCAAATGCGTGACGGGGGACGGAACGCGGCGAGGGCACCCCGCGGAATCGCGCCGACTCGCGGCGGCTGGAGCCAGCGGTGGCGGAGCCGGAGACGGGCGTGGATGGAGACGGGCGTGGTGGGCGGAGACAGGACGTGGTGGGCGGAGACAGGAAATGGTGGGTGGGCACCTGCTATTGCCTGTTCAACGCCACCAGTTCAACTGCCACGCCCCGCCCGTCGGCGACTTCTACTGAGCGTCCGCCCGCGTGTTCAGCTCGTCGAGTGTCGGCCACGGAGCGCCCTCGCGCAGCACGCGCAGGAACTCCTCCCCGAACCATCTCCCGTTCGGGAACTGGTCGCCAACGTCCCAACGCCACGCGGCGACCATCGCGAGAACCAACTGGCGGCAGTCGTCCAGTAGTGCTTGGTCGATGCCCGGGTAGTGCTCGCAGACTGCCTCGGGTACGTGGGCGAGATCGAACTCGACGGGTCCACTGCAGCACGTCTCGAAGTCGATGAACAACGCGCCGTTCTTCGTGCTGAGTACATTGCCCGGATGCGGCTCGCCGTGAAGCAACTGCTCTGCGGCACCGCGGCCGTCGATCGCGCGTCGCAAGCTTTCCAGCCTGCCGCCAAGGAATGCGCGCTCTGCGTCGGCGAGCTCCGGTGAGAGGTCCGGGTCGGCAACGATCTTTTGCGCCTCGGCAATTCGATCCGAGAAACGTGGGATCGCCACATCAACCTTGCGCATAGCGGCGTGCAGTTGCTCCAGCGCCTTGGCGTAGTCGGCTGGTGAGAGGTTTGGCGTCACGGGCTCGTAGTAGGTCCAGAAGGTGACTGCGAAGCCGTCGCGCGTGTACACGAGCGGGTCTACCCGAGGTTCCAACGCACTCACCGGGCAGCCGACCTCAGCGAGCAGCTGAGCGACCTCGATCTCGAGCTCCGCAACCTCTTGCCCGACGGGAGCGACTCGGGCGAACACGTCGCACGGCGTCAACCGCAGCGCCAGCTTGTTCGAGTTGTGAAGAACGATTGCGTCGTCGGCTTGCAGACCGAGCGATGCAGCAATCGAAGTAGCGGCCGCAATCGCACGCGTGACCTCAGACGTATCCATGACTCGCTGAGGCTACCCCGGCGATCTCCGCCTGTCCCTCGCATTTCGGCCTCACCACGTCGCACCCTCGCCACCATCCATCCGATACACACGATCGCGGGTCCCTGGGCGGTCGGAGATGGGTGGTAAGAAGGTTACTTCGGTGTGACAAAGGTTCGTATCTTGTTGACAGGGTGGTGGTTGCTGGTGTGGGTTCTTCCCCAACACCAGTACCAGCTGGGGAAGGTGGGGCGGACCGATGAGGAAGTTGTTGGCGGTGCTGGCGGCGTTGTGCGTGCTGGCGGCGGTGCCTGGTACGGCGATGGCGGCGGAGCCGGCGCCGAAGAAGGTCATCAAGATCGGGGTGACCCAGTCGGTCGACTCGATGAACCCGTTCCTCGCCGTCCGGCTGGTGACGGGATCGATCCAGCGGATGATTTACGGCTTCCTGACGGTGCCGGACTCGAAGACGCTGCAGCCCAGCCCGGATCTGGCCGAGTCGTGGACGACGTCGCCGGACGGGCTGACCTGGACGTTCAAGATCCGCCAGACGAAGTGGTCGGACGGGCAGCCGATCACCGCCGACGACGCGGCCTGGACGTTCAACAAGATGATGACGGACGACGGCGCGAAGACCGGCAACGGCCCGGCGGTGGAGAACTTCCAGAGTGTCACCGCGAACGGCCAGGAGCTGACGATCAAGCTCAAGGCCCCGCAGGCGTCGATGCTCGACAACCCGGTGCCGATCATGCCCAAGCACGTGTGGGAGAAGGTCAAGGACATCTCGAAGTACGACGCCGAGGTGTACCCGACCGTCGGCAGTGGACCGTACGTCGCGGTGGAGCACAAGAAGGACCAGTTCGTCCGGCTGGAGGCGAACCCGGACTACTGGCGCGGCCGCCCGAAGATCGACGAGTTGCAGATCATCTTCTACGACAACCCCGCGGCCTCGATCGTCGGCCTGAAGAAGGGCGACATCGACCTGATCGGCCGGCTGAACCCGCCGGACTTCGAGTCGCTGAAGAGCGACAGCAACATCGTCCAGTGGAACACGCAGGGCCGGCGGGCGACGTACCTGCAGATCAACCACGGCGCGACGACCAGTGACGACAAGCCGATCGGTGACGGGCACCCGGCGCTGAAGGACCCGAAGGTGCGGACCGCGCTGCATTACGCGATCGACAAGCAGAAGCTGGTCGACGAGGTTCAGGGCGGGCTGGCGAAACCGGCGGACGGATCGATCATTCCGCCGCTGTACAAGGACTTCTTCTGGGAGGCGAGCGGCGCCGAGAAGGTCACGTTCGACCTCGCGAAGGCGAACAAGATCCTCGACGACGCGGGCTACAAGAAGGGCGCGGACGGCGTCCGGACGATGCCGGACGGGTCGCGGAAACTGCAGTTCCGGTTCAGCATCCACACCGACGCCCCGATCGAGGACAAGCTCGCCGAGTACCTGACCGGCTGGTTCAAGGAGGTCGGCATCACGCTGACCACCAAGCGGCTGGACTCCAGCAAGTTCACCGAGGAGACCGGTACGACGGCACTCTTCGACATCGCGATCAGCGGCTGGTCGGTGAACCCGGACCCGGAGGAGGTGCTCGGCACGCACCTGTGCAGCCGGCGTCCCGGCGCCGACGGCAAGGGAGGCGGCACCGAGTCGTTCTACTGCGACCCGACGTACGAGAGCCTGTATCTCCAGCAGCAGAAGGAACTCGACCGCGGAAAGCGCGCGGAAACGATCAAGAAAATGGAGGAAAGGCTCTACACGGACGCGCCGGTGATCGCGCTCTACTACCCGAACGATCTCGAGGGCTACCGCAAGGACCGGATCGCCAGCATCACGCCGATCCCGGAGGACAAGGGCCTGCTGTACGGCGGTTCCGGGTACTGGCCGTTCTACACGCTCGAGGCGGTGTCGAAGGACGGCGCGTCGGCCGACGAAGGCGGGTCGAGCGCCGGCGTGATCGCAGGCGTCGCGGGCGGCATCGTCGTACTCGCACTCGCCGGCTTCTTCGTCCTGCGTCGCCGCAGCGGTGCGGCCGACGAGCGCGAATGACCACCACTGCCGTCGAAGAGCTGGAGCAGACGCCGGCCCGTCGTGGTTTGCTGCGGTACGCGGCGACCAAGGCGGGTGGGGCGTTGCTCAGTATCGCGATGGTGATTGTCGCGACGTTCTTCCTGTTCCGGTTGTTGCCGGGCGATCCGGTCCGGGCGCTCGCGCAGGGCCGGAACATGACGCCGGAGCAGCTGGATCTGGAGCGTGCGCGGCTCGGGCTGGACAAGTCGATTCCTGAGCAGTTCCTGCATTTCCTGGGTCAGACGCTGCGGTTCGACCTCGGCGTTTCGTACGAGTACAAGCGGCCGGTGCTCGACCTGATCGGGGAACGGATCGGGGCGACCCTGCTGCTCACCGGTACGGCGTTGGTCCTCGCAGTGAGCCTTGGTCTCTGGCAGGGCGCCCGCGCCGGATGGAAGCCCGGCAGTAAGTTCGACAAGGTGTCGACCGCCATCTCGCTGGTGCTGTGGTCGGTGCCGACGTTCTGGCTCGGGCTGTTGCTGTTGATGGTGTTCGCGGCCGGAATCGGGCCGATTCCGGGGATTTTCCCGACCCGCGGCAGCTCGAGCGTCGACAAGCCGGACGGGTTCGCCGGCGTACTGGATGTCGGGCAGCACATGGTGTTGCCGTGCCTGACGCTGGTCGCGGTCGTCTACGCGCAGTACCTGCTGGTGATGCGGTCGTCGGTGATCGACGAGGTCGGGCAGGACTACATCACGACGGCGCGGGCGAAGGGTCTGCGTGACGACGACGTACGCCGCAAGCACGCCGTACCGAATGCGCTGCTGCCGACCGTGACGTTGGTGTTCATGCGGATCGGGTTCGTTGTCGGGGGTGCCGTGACGGTCGAGGCGATCTTCAGCTGGCCGGGGCTCGGGCAGCTGTTCTACGAGGCGATTCGGGTGCCGGACTTCACGTTGATGCAGGGAACGTTCCTGCTGATCACGGTGTCGGTGATCCTGATGAACACGTTGGCGGACGTGGTGTACCACCTGCTGGATCCGCGAGTGAGGTCGGCATGAGCAATGTGACCTGGGTACGTCGGCGGCGTGCGATCGGAAGGTTCTGGGCGGATTTCCGCACGCATCGCGCCGGTGTCGCCGGATTGGTGATCCTCGCCGTTGCCGTAGTGCTAGCGCTGCTAGCGCCGCTCTTCATCGACTCGAGCGTGACGAACGTGGTGAGCGGCACTGGCGCGAAGATGGCGCCGCCGAGTCTCGACGATCCGTTGGGGACGGACGAGTCGGGGCGGTCGGTGTTGCTGATGATCTGGTGGGGTTCGCGGACCTCGCTGCTGATCGGATTCCTCGCGGCGCTGCTCAGCATGGTGATCGGCACCGTGCTCGGCATCGCGGCCGGGCATTTCCGCGGCTGGATCGGTGCGGTGATCCTGCGGGTGACCGACTGGTTCCTGGTGCTCCCGTCGCTCGTCACCGCGCTGGTGCTGGCCGCGATCCTCGGCGGTTCCACCGCGACAATCATCGTCGCCATCGGCGTGACGTCCTGGCCGTCGACGGCCAGGCTGATCCGTGCGCAAACGTTGGCCGTCGAGGCACGCCCGTACATCGAGCGGTCGCTGGCACTTGGCGGGGGGCACTGGCACATCACGACCCGGCATGTGCTGCCGAACGTCGCACCGTTGCTGTTGGCAAGTACGACGTTGGAGGTGGCGAGTGCGATCGTCACCGAGTCGACGCTGGCGTTCCTCGGCGTGAGCGCGAACAAAACCTCGTGGGGGACGATGCTGCGCGGCTCGTACGACTGGGGTGCGGCGACCGCCGGCGCGTGGTGGTACATCCTCGTGCCGGGCCTCTGCATCGTGACCGTGGTGATGGCGTTCACCTTGTGTGGAAGGGCCTTGGAGACTGTGCTCAATCCCCGGTTGCGGACGCGTGCACATGCTTGAGCTCGACGAGTTGACCGTGACGTACCGGCTCGAGTCCGCCGACGTACCCGCCGTACGTGGGGTTTCGCTGGAGCTGGCGGCCGGCGAGGCGCTCGGGCTGGCGGGGGAGTCGGGATCGGGGAAGTCCTCGGTCGCGCTCGCGCTGCTCCGGTTGCTGCCGCGTTCCGCGGTCGTCGGTGGGCGGGTGATGCTGGACGGCGAGGATGTGCTGGCGATGAAGTGGGGCCGGCTGCGGGCGGTCCGGTGGTCGTCGGCGTCGATCGTGTTCCAGGGCGCGCAGCACGGGCTGAACCCGGTGCAGCGGATCGGCGACCAGATCGCGGAACCGCTGCTCGTCCATCGGCAGGCGTCCGGTGCGGCCGCGTCCGCGCGAGTACGCGAGCTGCTGGCACAGGTCGGGCTACCGGCCTGGCGCGCGCGGAGCTACCCGCACGAGCTGAGTGGTGGCCAACGGCAACGAGTGATGATCGCGATGGCGCTGGCGTGTGGACCGCAGCTGATCATCGCCGACGAGCCGACGACCGCGCTCGACCTGATGGTGCAGGCGCAGGTGCTGTCCCTGATCCGCCAGCTGATCGCGGACCACGGCATCTCGTTGCTGATGATCTCGCACGACCTGTCGGTACTCGCGGACGTGTGCGACCGGCTCGCGGTCATGTACGCGGGCCGCCTGGTGGAGGTGGGGCCCGCGGAAAACGGGTTCCTGCACCCGTACAGCCAAGCGTTGGCGGCCGCGTTCCCGACCGTCGGCGACCCTGCGTCCCGCCTCGCTCCGCGCGGGCTGGCCGGTGATCCGCCGGATCCACAGCAGTTGCCGGGTGGTTGCGCGTTCCACCCGCGCTGCCCGGTCGCGCTCGAGTCGTGCGCGACGTCCGACGTACAACTGCGGGCGTCCGGCGCCGACCGGACCGCCGCCTGCGTCTTGGTAGGGGAGTGACTCTTGCTAGAGGCAACTGAGCTGCACGTCGAGTTCCCCGGCCGCGGCGGCCGCCGGGCGCGGGCTGTCGACGGCGTCAACCTGTCTGTCGGCGCCGGCGAGATCGTCGCACTGGTCGGCGAATCGGGCTGCGGCAAGACCACGCTCGCCCGCACGCTGCTCGGGCTGGAGCGTCCCACCTCCGGCAAGATCTCGTACGACGGAACGCCGCTGAGCTACTCCGGCCGCGCGCTGAAGGCGTTTCGTCGTCAGGTCCAACTGGTCCTCCAAGACCCGATGGGATCCCTGAACCCACGCCACACCGTGTACGAGGCGGTTGCCGAAGGCCCCCGGATCCACGGCCTGCCGGACGAGGAGGCCGTGGTGTCGTCGGCTCTGGCGCGGGCCGGTCTACGGCCGCCGGAACGCTTTTTCCAGCGTTTTCCGCACGAGCTGAGTGGTGGCCAGCGCCAACGCGTCGTGATCGCCGGCGCGCTCGCGCTCGACCCCAAGGTGCTGATCGCCGACGAGCCGGTAGCGTCTCTGGATGCCTCGGTGCGTGGCGAGATCCTCTCGCTGTTGCTTCGCCTGCGTGACGACCTCGGACTGTCCGCGCTCGTCGTCACCCACGACCTCGGCCTGGCCTGGAACATCGCCGACCGGGTCGCCGTCATGTACCTGGGCCGCATCGTCGAGTCCGGTCCCACCGAGGACGTCCTGACGAACCCGCAACACCCTTATACGCAAGCGCTTCTGAGCGTTCTTCCCGAATCACCGAACCGCATCGTCCTCACCGGCGAACCCCCGGACCCGACCCGCATCCCCACCGGCTGTCGCTTCCACCCCCGCTGCCAACTCGTCGCCGCCGGCAAGGGCGCCGACGCCTGCACCACCACTCCACTTGCCATCCTTCCGGCCATCACCCAGCCGCAGGTCTCCTGCCATCTGGTTCCAGCTGTTGACAATAGTTAACAACTGATAGAACTATTGCGGTATGGCGGAAGATCAGGTGGATCGGTTCTTCGAGGTGCTGGCTGATCCGACGCGCCGGCAGGTTGTGCAACTGCTGGGTGAAGGACCGCAGCGGGCTGGTCAGTTGGCGCAGGCGACCGGGGCGTCGTCGCCTGCGATGAGCCGGCACCTGCGGATCCTGCTCGAAGCCGGGCTGGTCGCCGACGAGCGGGTCCCGGACGACGCCCGGGTCCGCGTGTTCCGCCTCAACCCCGAGCCCGTCGTCGCCGTCCAGGCCTGGCTCGACCAGGTCCAGGCCCACTGGCGCGACCAATTGGGCTCCTTCAAACGCCACGTCGAGGGCAAGCGTCACGTCGAGCAGAAAGGGAAGTCCGATGACTGAACCGTCCGCGACCGCATCGGTCGAGGTTGCTGTCGATCCGGCGACTGCGTTCGAGATCTTCACCGAGGAGATCGATCTGTGGTGGGTGCGCGGCCCGATCAACTTCTTCGACGCCGCCCGCGCCACCGCGATGCAGATCGAGCCCGGCGTCGGCGGCCGCATCCTCGAGGTGTACTCGCCGCCCGACGATGTGCTCGAGCTCGGCAGGATCACCGACTGGACGCCGGGCGCGCTGTTCGCCTATCGCAGTTCGGTCGACGACACCGAGACCCGCATCGACTTCGAGGCGTACGACGGCGGCACCCGCGTGACCGTCGTACAGTCGCTCGTCACCGGTGGCGAGAAGGCCTTCTACTTCTGGCCGAACGTCATCCACTGGCTCCCGGCCTGGGCCGAACGGCGCGATCACGCGTCCCGGACGCCGCGCGAACTGGACCGGCTCGCGATCGCCTTGTACTACGAGGATCCCGCCGCCGCGGCCCGCTGGCTGCACACGGTCTTCGGCCTGGATTCGTGGGACAAGATCCCGGCCGAGGGCACCGACCCGTCCTGGATCGAGCTGCAGGTCGGCACCCGCGCGATCCTGCTCTTCAAGCTGACGGAGAAGCGCATCGCGCAACTGGACCACGGCGTCTGGGTGTACGTCGACGATCTCGACGCCCATTTCGCGCACAGTCAGGAGAACGGCGCGAAGATCCTCTCGGACATCCACCAGCACGGATACCGTTGCTACGAAGCCGAGGACCTGGAGGGCCACCAGTGGACGTTCGCTCAGGCCCGTCCCACGATGGCGTGACCGAACACCCGCTCAGCGGAGGCCGTCTGACGCCCGGGGTGGTGCGTGTCGCCGACACGGTACGCCGCCCCGGGTCGGATCGCTCCGCGTTCACCGCGAACCTCCTGCAACTCCTGGAGGAACGGGGCTTCAGGGCCGTCCCGAAGTACCTGGGCCAGGACGAGACCGGCCGCGACATTCTCACGTACCTGGACGGCTGGGTGCCGTCGAGATACCAACTCTGGTCCGACCAACAAGTCGCCGCCGCAGGTGCACTGCTCCGCGCCTTCCACGACGCCACTCGCGACAGCGACCTCGCCGCGGGCCAACCGGTCGTCTGCCACCACGATCCCGCCCCCACGAACTGCGTCTTCACCGACGACCTCCCAGCAGCCCTGATCGACTTCGACCTGGCCGCCCCGGGCGATCCCCTGGAAGACCTCGGGTACGCCGCCTGGACCTGGTGCATCGCGTCCAAACACAACGACCCCGCACGCCAAGCCCACCAGGTCCGCGTCCTGACCGACGGCTACGACCTGCCGACGGCAGACCGCCCCGGCCTGATCCCGGCCGTCCTGTCCCGCCTGCTGTGGAATGTCGACTTCTGGACCAAAAGGACCTGTGCAGAAGCCGCCGAGCGCATCGCCTGGTCCTACCGCGAGCACGCCTTCACCACTGCCCACCGCGACATCTTCGAGTTAGCGCTGGCCTAGAGGCGGCCGTCCTGCTCGGCCTGCGGCCTCTCGACTGCGGCGAGTAGCTCGTGCATCGTCGACGACGGATTGTTGTCCGGAAACTGGCTGTCGTTGCCCCGGTGCAGATTGGCGAGTCGTGCGGCTCGATCGCAGGCATCGTGCCGCAGCTGCATGTACTTCGCACCGTCGATTCGTTTGCCGGGACGACCGTCGAGTCGACGGCTGATCGTCTCCGCACCATGGGTGTGCAGGAACGCCGCCTGGTCCTGGAAATGCAGAATCAGCCACAACTCGAAGCACGGGTTCGATATCGCGACGCGGACTCCTTCGGCTGCAGCGATCCGCAGCGCCCGTTCCAGGTGCGGATGATGTTGCGGCCACTCGACGTCGAAGACGCACCAGCACTCGTCTATCTCGGCATCGCGCCGCCGACGCTGAACAGCTTTTTGTACCAAATCCAGAGGAAGGCCTGGGGTCGGATCGATCACCAGGCTGATCGCAGTGTTGCTGCGGATCTCCGGCAGCCGTTTGAGGGCGTTGAGATAGTCCGGCTCGGAGGCCTCGCCCTCGCAGAAGATCAGAATGGTCTTGCGCTCGGGACGGCTCGCTGACCTGCGCCGCAGATCCTTCGAGCCCCCGCGGCGAGCCGTCATCAGGCGATCAAACCGATAGCGCGAAGAAGTTCCGTGCGATCAGTGTCGGGAAGCGCTCCAAACCTGCCGTGGAGATAGGCCTTCTCCAGATTGACCGACGCTCTGACTCGCTCACCGGCAAACTCTGCGAGCGCGCCGAGCCGGGTCGCGCCGTCATCGGCTTTCTCCGTCAGCCAGACCTCATCACGGTTGAGGTGGTTGAGCAAGCTTGTGTCATGGGTTGTGAAGACAAGCTGTGCATCTCGTGGATTCGTCGCCGGATCCTGGAACAATGCGATGACTTCCTGTGACAGCGTCGGATGCAGGCTTGCGTCCAACTCGTCGAACAGGAGCAGTGATCCTTGTTTCAAGGCCATCAGCAGCGGGCCGATCATCCGGAACCACGTTCGGGTACCCGATGACTCAGCGGCGAAGTCGAGAGGGACTGCGCCGGCACCCGTTCGATGTGTCAACAAGAGTCGCCGCGTGCGTCCGCGCCGCGGTGTCCCCCGCAGCGTTGAGTCCGCCTCGTCCGCAGCGACGACTCCGTCGATCCCGAGATCCGCCAAACGTAGTAAGGCGAGCCCTTGCGCCCTGTCAGCATCGTCGAATCTACTCGGATCGCTCATCTCGAAGAGTGCCTCCTGACCGAACTCTGACTCGGGTTCGAACAGGCTGTCGGTCGATCGCCACTCCGCTGGTGCCGACCTGCCGCGCGACGGCAGGCCGAGTGTCTGGACCCGCAGGAGTTCGGTGGCGAAGTCTGACACCAGCGGCTCGTCGAATCGTCTCGCGATCGACAGGGCAAGCGTGCGCTCTGTCAACAACTCTCTTGTTCCTGAGAGGTTGCCCAAGCCTCGTTGAAGCTTGAGCTCGCCACCTTCGCGCTCGAAGATACGTCGCCGCTTCTTTTCGGGGTAGTGGAACAAACCCTCGTACGCTACGGCCCGCCGGTCGAGTTCGACCAGATATTCGAACCGGACACCGTGAATCACAGCCTCGACGGTGAATTGTGAGAGCCGGTCAGAGCTACCAGCGAAGGCGAATGGCTCGATCGGGATCGTCTCGTCCCAGACATGCAACGAGTCTTGTACTGCGTCTCGTATCCACTTGAATGCCGCGATGATGTTGGACTTGCCGGACGCGTTAGGCCCGAAGATCGCAGCCACATGAAGCAGGCTCTCGCCCAGGTTCGGCACCTCTCGCGCCGCCTCGCGGGCCGAGTCGAGCGCAACCATCGACAGTTCGACCGGCTCCAGGATCGAGCGGAAGTTAGCGGCTTCGAAGCGGATCAGCATGTCGGGTCCTTACGTCGCAGACTGCAAGTATAGCGCCAGTTTCGTCCAAGAATCGCAAAATGATCCAGTTGTCCGCGGTCAAGGAAGCGGCCATGCTGGCGACCGCGGAATTGACGGGGTATCCACGGGCGAGGCTTAGAGCCGACCGGCCTTCTTCAGTGCGAGGTAGGTGTCTGCGAGTGCGGGGGCGATGTGGTCCGGGGTTTCGTCGACGACGGTGACGCCGGCTCGGGTGAGGGTGGCGGTCAGGCGGTCTCGGTCGAGGCGGGTGCGCGCGGCGGAGGCAGCGCCGTACACGTCCAGCAGGTCGCCGCGGGCGGCTTCGAGTTCGGTGAGGCGAGGGTCGGCCACGGATGCGAGCAGTACGACGTGGCGTCGCAGCAGTGGGCCGATGACGGGCAGCAGGGACTCCTCGATCACCGCCGGGTCGAGGCCGGTGAGGAGGACGACGAGGGAGCGCTGCCCCAACCGCTCCAGCACCTGTGACACGACGATGCGGAAGTCGGTCTGCACGAGCTCGGCCTCGACGTTCGCCAGCGCGTTCACGAACGACGGCAGCACGTCTTGCGGCGCCGGCCGCCGTACGTCCGCCCGTACTGCGGAATCGCAAGCCAGCAAGGAGACGCGGTCGCCGGCACGGGTCGCGAGAGCGGCCAGCAGTAGCGCCGCGTCCATCGCGTGGTCCAGGCGTGGCGCATCGCCGACGCGGCCCGCGGAGAGCCGTCCGGAGTCGATCACGATCACTACCTGCCGGTCCCGCTCCGGTCGCCAGGTCCGCAGTACGACGTTCCCGCGCCGCGCCGTCGCACGCCAGTCGATGCTCCGTACGTCGTCACCGGGCACGTAGTCCCGTAGCGAGTCGAACTCCGTGCCCTGCCCGCGCACCAGCAACGCCGTACGCCCGTCCAGCTCCCGCAACCGGGCCAGCCGTGACGGCAGGTGCTTCCGGCTCTTGAACGGCGGCAGCGCCCGCAACGTCCAGGCCACCTCATGCGACCCCTGCCGCCCGGCGAACCCCAAGGGGCCAACGGACCGCACAGTCACCCGGAACGCGTGCCGGTCACCCCGGCGCGTCGGGAGGAGATGTGTCGTCAGCCGCCGCCGCTCGCCCGACGGCAGGTCCAGCTTGTGCGGCGGATCCAGTACGCCGGCAGACGGCGGCCACGCGTCCCGCAGCAACCCGCGCACTCGCCGTCCCGGGTTGGTGATCAGCAGGTTCACCGCAGCCTGCTCACCCAGCCGTACGGCGTTGTCGCCCTCCCGACTGAACTGGAGCCGACGCGGCGACCCAGCCAGCAGTATGTCAACCAGACACACCACCAGCACCGCAGCAACGACCACACCGACACCAGCCCACGACGGCATCACCAGAGCGACGAACACCACTCCAGCTGCAGCCAGGACGCCGGCTCGGCCAGTCAGAACCATCAGCGTGGCACCGGCACCGTCGCGAGCACGCTCTCCAGCACCGCGTCTGCGCTGACACCCTCCAGCTCAGCCTCCGGCCGCACCTGTACTCGATGCCGAAGGCAAGGACGCGCCATCGCCTTCACGTCGTCCGGGATGACGTAGTCGCGGCCCGACAGCCACGCCCACGCGCGGGAGACCGCCATCAGCGCCGTGGCACCACGCGGCGAGACACCCAGCTGCAGCGAAGGCGACTGGCGCGTTGCGCGGCACAGGTCGACGACGTAGGCCAGCACGTCGTCCCGGACCGCAACCCGGCGTACGGCGTTCTGTCCGGCCAGCAAGTCCTCCGGGCCGGCCACCGGGCGCAACCCAGCCGCCTCCAGGTCCCGCGGGTCGAAGCCCTGCGCGTGCCGAGCGAGTACGGCGATCTCAGCGTCGCGGGGCGGGATGTCCAGCGTGACCTTCAGCAGGAACCGGTCCAGCTGAGCCTCGGGCAGCGGGTACGTGCCCTCGTACTCCACCGGGTTCTGGGTGGCGGCCACGACGAACGGCACCGGCAGCTTGCGCGGCTCGCCGTCGACAGTGACCTGCCGCTCCTCCATTGCCTCCAGCAACGCCGCCTGTGTCTTCGGCGGCGTCCGGTTGATCTCGTCCGCCAGCAGGATGTTCGTGAACACAGGTCCCGGCCGGAACTCGAACTCGCTCGTCTTCGCGTCGTACACCAGCGACCCGGTCACGTCTCCCGGCATCAGGTCCGGGGTGAACTGAACGCGCTTGGTGTCCAGCCGCATCGCCATGGACAGCGCACGCACCATCAGCGTCTTCGCCGTACCGGGGACGCCCTCCAGCAGCACGTGGCCACGGCAGAGCAGGGCGAGTACCAGTGCGGTCACAGCAGTGTCCTGGCCGACCACCGCCTTGCCGATCTCGGTCCGGAGCGCGACCAGTGCCTGCCGGGCCTGGTCCGCGGTGACCTCGGTAGTCGTCACGGGTGTCGTACCTCCTGCGTCAGTACGTCGAGTTCCTGGGACAAGGACATCAGAGCGTCGTCAGTGAGCGGCGGCAGGCCGTAGAGCAGCTCGTACAGCATGGCGGGATCCCGGCCGGTCCGTGCGGCGACAGTCGCGACCACAGCCGACGGATCGGCCCGCCGCGGGATGCCGTGCGCCTCGTGCAGCTGGCCGAGCGCCGACTCGCGCAGGGCCGACGCAGCGCGGTCGCGGGCCCGTGAGCGTCGGTAGAGCCGCGCCCTGCCCTCAGTCGTCTCAGCCGCGTGCACGATCACCGGCAGCCGCTCTGCCACCACAGGGCCGAGCCGTCGCCCGCGCCAGATCGCTACCACCAGTACGGCGAACGCCAGCGCCCAGGCGATGTAGCGGACATCAGGTGGGATCAGCTGGGCGCTGCTCTCGCCGTTGGAGTCGGGGTAGTCCGACTCCCACTGCGGCACGTACCAGGTCAGATCCTGATGCGTGCCGAACAGGTTGAGCGCCAACGCCGCATTGCCGTCCTCAGCGAGTCGAGCGTTCATGAACGACGCCGGCGTACCGATGACGTCGACGAGCCTGTCACCGACCTGCAGCCGGATCACGGTGTTGTTGATGCCGTCGCCGTAACAGGTGGTCGCTCCCTCGGGAGCGGAGTACGTCGGCCCGTTGACGGTGACCGTACCGGCCTTCACCGCGGCTGGAAGCTCACAACCGGGCTGACGGCTACGGGCGGCCAGCGAGCTGCCCGTGAGCCGCACACCGGGCGCCAGCGCCTCCAAAGCGCGGCTGCCGGGCCGAATCAGGATGACGTGGCTCCACTGCGCCTGTGCGATCCGCTGCCAGTCCCCGTCGTCCAGCGAGCCACCGGGCCCGATGAGGAGCGCACTGCCGCCACCTGTCTGTACGGCGTCGTTCAGCGACTCAGTGCCGTGTACGCCGACGTTGTGGTCCTCCAGCAACGCTGCCAGCGCCCGTGCCCCGGTCGACTCGGTGGAGTCCGGGCTGAACTGTCCTGACGTGCGTGCGGACGTAGCGATCAGGACAACGATCGCAGCCAGTACGACCAACCCGGTGACGAGCAGCGGTGTCCGCAGTGCGCGCCAGCTCTCGCCGACACTCCGTCCGACCGGCGTGCTCATGCAGCCACCCGTGCAGTCCGCGCAGCGTCATCAGCAGCCACGACAACGGCGTACCGCTCCGGTGTCCCCGGGCGGTTGCCGTAGACAACCTCTGTGAAGACCAGTGCGGCCGGCTGCAGCGGCTCACGCAGTACAGGTGCCGCTCGCGACGCATCAGCGACCACCTCGTACGCCGTACGTCCGGCCCGGTCGTCCAGCACGGTCCGCTCGGTCAGCTCCGCTACGCACGCTCGGAAGCGGCTGCGGATCGCCAACGCGAAGTCCCCGGACGCAGCCTCCCGTTCGGCGAGTGCGCGGTACTCCGCAGCGCTCTGCGGCCTGGTGGTGTCGAAAACGGCCTGGGCCTTCGCTCTACGGCTGGTGCGCAGTACGCCGGACCGCCAGAGCACCACGATGACGACCAGGACCAGCAGACCGATCAGCATGGTCAGACCGGCGCGGCCGTTGGGTGACGAGCCGGAGAGACTGTTCAGCAGGTCTCCGATCCAGTCCACCACCTTGCCGATGGCCCTCTCGATCAGTGAGCCGGAGTCCCGGTACGCGGACTTGGACAGCTCCTTGGCCGCCTCCTGAGCGGCCTGGTCCCGGTCGATGTCGACCGGCGGCTCCAGCGGGAAGTGGATCACGCCGTCTCCTCGAGCCGCAGCGCCGGCCGCATCCACAGGTCGAGACCTTCCCGGCGGACCCGGAGGTCGAGATAGATCAGGGCCTGTACGGCGGACATGAACGCGAGGCTCGCGACCAGCGTCATCAGCGTCGCGATCCCCGCCGCCACGGCCAGCACGATCGTCACCACCACGGCTCCCGTGCTGTCACTCAGGCCGGCCCACGAGCCGGCGGTGATGATCAGCGCGCTGATCCCGAACTGCAGCGCCTGCCCGATGATGTTCACCACCAGCCCGCCGAACAGCAGGATCCCGAACACCCGCCAGAACTTGCCCTTCACCAGCTGCCATGACCGCCGCAGCGCGCCCCAGACCCCCACCCGGACCGGGATGTAGAGCCCGATGTCCGGTGCGTGCTTGCCCTCCATCAGCACGACTGTCCCCGCGAGCACCAGCCGGATGCCGAAGATCAGCACCAGGATGCCGCCGACGAACATCATCGCCAGCGCCGCGGCCCCGGCCGCCTCGGAGGAGATCGCGGCGTCCGTTCCGGCGCCGATACCGAGCACGGCGAGCCCCCAGCCGCCGATCAGCAGCATGAACGACAGCGACTGGACCAGACCGACAGCAGCCAGTGCCGGGAACGCAGGTCGTACCAGCCGCATCAGCTCGCGTGGACCGGCCCGGTGCGCCAGCTGACTCCGCACCGCGGCCAGAGCGATGATCCCGGCCAGCATGCTCGACACCACCGAGAAGAGCGCCACCTGTACGCCGTACGTGAGCAAAAGAGCCGCACCGGCCTGCTCGAACGGGTCCTCCGCCCCGAAGAACCCACCGAGCCCACCTGGTACGGCGACCTCGGTCAGAACGGCCTGCACCGCGACCAGCGCGATCCCGGCCAGTACCGGCAGGCCCAGCATGATCGTCTTGTTGTCGGAGATGGTCCGGGCGGCGTTGTCGAGCAGGTCCGCCGGTAGCCACGGCCGCAGCGGCTCGGCCGCCACGTCGTCGTGCAGGCGCATGTTCTGGTCGGCCACTGCGTACCTCCTCTCCCGATGAATCGCCCGGTGAACCGTCGTACCGGTCGGCCCGTGAGTTGTGGTGAACCCCCGCAGTGCACCATGATCCCGGATGATCACAGCCCAACTCGGGGTCACACGGCGATCCGGCGTGTGCAGTACCGGGGGAATGGGACACTATCCGTAGTGCGTACGGTCTGGCAGGCGCCGGGCGCACCCCGAGCAGTCGAATCGGTCGGCAGCGGACGGCAAGGAGCTAAGGGCGTGGCAGACGGTAACCGGACGATGCGGGGCCGCATCCTCATCGTCGACGACGACACAGCGTTGTCGGAGATGCTCAGCATCGTGCTGCGCAACGAGGGCTACGACACGTATCTGGTCGCAACCGGTGACAAGGCAGTACCGGCGTTCCGGGAGTTCAAGCCCGATCTCCTGCTGCTCGACCTGATGCTGCCCGGAATGGACGGCATCGACGTCTGCCGGGCGATCCGGGCCGAGTCCGGGGTGCCGATCGTGATGCTGACCGCCAAGAGCGACACCGTCGACGTGGTGCTCGGGCTGGAGTCGGGCGCCGACGACTATGTGGTCAAGCCGTTCAAGCCGAAGGAGCTGGTGGCCCGGATCCGGGCCCGGCTGCGCCGGATGGACGAGCCCGGTCCGGAGTCACTGACCATCGGCGACCTGACCATCGACGTCGCCGGCCACTCGGTGAAGCGGGCCGGCGAGACGATCCAGCTGACGCCGCTGGAGTTCGACCTGCTGGTCTGCCTGGCGTCGAAGCCCTGGCAGGTGTTCACCCGCGAGGTGCTGCTGGAGCAGGTCTGGGGCTACCGGCACGCCGCCGACACCCGGCTGGTGAACGTGCACGTCCAGCGGCTGCGCTCCAAGATCGAGAAGGACCCTGAGCACCCGGAGATCGTGGTCACGGTCCGCGGGGTCGGATACAAGGCGGGTGCGGACTGATCGAGTACGGACGCGGCCAAGAGTCGCAGGCTGCCGCCGAGGACCAGGTGGTGGACCCCGGTACCGAGGTACACACCGGACAGATCGCCGACCACCAGGGCGCGCAGCCGACGGCACCGCCCGAGCAGAAGGCGGCCGAATCCCGCGGGACGGAACTGGCACTGACCGTCCCCGCGGTGGATTGGTCTGCCCAGCCGCAGCCGCTGTGGCGGACCCACCCGAAGCACTGGCCGGACATCTGGCGGCGGTCCATCCAGGCCCGGATCGTCACCGGCACGCTGCTGATGTCGACGCTGGTCCTGATCCTGGTCGGCTGGGTGATGATGAGCCAGGTCACCGACGGTGTCCTGGAGTCCCGCCGTGGCAGCGCCCAGGCCGAGGTCCGCGCGCAGCTGCAGCAGCTCTCCGCGACGATCGACGCCGCCAACCGCAACACCGTCAACCAGGAGCTGTCCAAGCTGGTCCTCGGCTCCAACCGCCCGGGCCTCTACGACGTCCTGCTGGTGCCGACCGACCAGGCGGCGTCCAACGCGATCCGCTACACCGGTCTGGTCGACAGCGACTCGATCCCGCAGGCGCTGGCCTCCTCCGTGGTGAGTGACGGCTCCAAGCTGTGGGACACGTACACGCAGATCAACTACCGGGAGAGCCCGAGCGTCCCGGGCCTGGTGATCGGCTCGCAGATCCGCATCGACTCCACTGGCGACAAGTACGCGATCTACTTCCTGTTCCCGCTCACTGCGCAGCAGGAGACGCTGGACGTCGTACAGCGGGCCCTGTTCACCGCAGGTCTGTTGCTGATCGTCCTGCTCGGTGCTGTGGCCTGGCTGGTCACCCGGCAGGTCGTGACCCCGGTGCGGATGGCACGGCGGATCGCTGAGCGTCTCGCGGCCGGCAAGCTCGAGGAGCGGATGCAGGTCCGCGGCACCGACGACCTGGCGCGGCTGGCGGTGTCGTTCAACAAGATGGCGTCCAACCTGCAGCGGCAGATCCGCCGGTTGGAGGAGCTGTCGCGGCTGCAGCGCCGGTTCGTGTCGGACGTGTCCCACGAGCTGCGTACGCCGCTGACCACGGTCCGGATGGCTGCCGACCTGCTGCACGAGAGCCGTGACCAGTTCGACCCGATCAGCCGCCGCTCGGTGGAGCTCCTGCAGAACGAGCTCAACCGGTTCGAGGAGCTGCTCGCCGACCTGCTCGAGATCAGCCGGTTCGACGCCGGAGCGGCCGCCCTGGACCTGGAGGACGTCGACCTGCGCGACATCGTCAACCGGGTCCTGGAGAACCACGAGACGTTGCTGGAGCGCAAGGGCTGCCCGGTCGAGCTGGACATGCCGAGACCGTGCAAGGCCAAGGTCGACTCCCGCCGGATCGAGCGGATCCTGCGCAACCTGATCGGCAACGCGATCGAGCACAGCGAGGGCCTGCCGATCCGGATCAGCACGGCGTACGACGACGACGCTGCCGCGGTGGCCGTCCGCGACCACGGGGTCGGGTTCCGTCCCGAGGAGGCGGAGATGGTGTTCAGCCGGTTCTGGCGGGCCGACCCGGCCCGGGCCCGGACCACGGGTGGCACCGGCCTCGGCCTGTCGATCGCGCTCGAGGACGCCCGGCTGCACGGCGGCCGCCTGGACGCGTGGGGCTCGCCCGGCGACGGCGCGTACTTCCGGTTGACGCTGCCGCGTCGCCCGGACGTTGCGCTCACCGGCTCGCCGCTGCCGCCGCGTCCGCCCGACGCGACCCGGGTCGTCACCGAGCTCGTCGACGTCGGTGCGCCGTACCAGAAGCTGAGCGGCGGTGAGGAGCTGTGAGACGCCGGCTGATCGGTGTCCTGCTGGCCGTGGCGCTGCTCGGCGGCTGCGCGACCGTGCCGACCAAGGGCACCATCCGCAACGGCGAACGGCAGGGGCTCGCGCCGGACCTGGGTGGCGTCGGCGTCGAGGCGAAGCCGCCGCGGGCGAACATCGACGACATGGCCATCGTCAGCGGCTTCCTGGAGGCCATGTCGGACTCCCAGGCGTACGACGTCGCGCGCCAGTACATGACCCCGGAGGCCGCGGGGGAGTGGAAGCCCGAGTCGCAGACCGTGGTGTACGACCAGCGGCCGGAGTCGCTGACCCGGAAGGGTGACGGGATCCAGCTGACCGCCCACAAGATCGCCACCATCGGCGAGCGCGGCGAGTGGATCCCGGCGGCCGCGAGCGACAAGGCCGACTTCTTCTTCAAGCTCAAGAAGGTCGACGGGCAGTTCCGCGTCGACACGGTGCCGCCGGGCGCGTACCTGGGCAGCAACCAGGTCGACCTGAAACTCGCTCCCCGGGACCTGTACTTCTTCAACCAGTCCCGGGACCTGCTGGTGCCGGACCAGGTCTGGCTGCCGCAGAACCTCCCGTCCGGCCAGGCCGCGACGCAGCTGATCCAGGAGCTGCTGAAGGGTCCGACCACCCGGCTGGGCAACGGCGTGGTGTCTATCGCGCCGCCCGGCACCGAAGTCCAGGTGTCGGTCCCGGTGGACCTCGGTGTGGCCACCGTGGCGCTGAACGACGCGGCCGGATCGCTCCGGGACCAGGACCGACGGCTGCTGGCGGCGCAGATCGTCTGGACGCTCAACCAGCTCAACCTCCGCGCCAAGATCACCGTCGGCGGTGCACCGCTGCTTCCGGACGAGCCGGAGGTGCTGCCGTTCGCCAACTTCAGCGCGTACGACCCGCAGACGACGGCCGGTGCGATGACCAAGCTGTACGGTCTGCTGGGGCAGAAGCCGCAGCGGATCGTCGGACTGGACGGAGCGTCGGACATCTCCGCCCAGCCGCTGAACGCAGGCCCGCTGGCGCTCTACAAGGCACAGTCCTTCGCGGTCACGCTGTCGGGTGACGCCGGTGCGATTGTGACCGCCGACGGGCGCCATGTCGTCTACGGAAAGCTGGAGCCGGCCGACAACGCCGGCAAGGCGTCCGAGATCAAGGTCGAGGGGAAGACCTTGCCGCCGAGCTTCGACGGCCAGGACAACGTGTGGTTCCTGGACAGGGCCGACAGCGAGGACCCGCGGCTGCGCGTCCGCGACGACGACGGTCGCGTCAATCTGGTCGAGACCGACTTCAAGGGAGACACCCCGGTCGCCCTGCGGATGGCTCCGGACGGTGTCCGGGCGCTGCTGGTGATGCACAGCGCAACCACGAAGCAGAACTATGTCGAGACCGCGACGGTCCAGACCGCGAAGGGCGGCAAGCAGCTGATGCTGGGCGCGTTCCGGCCGCTGCGGCTGGCGCTGACCAACATCACCGACGCGGCCTGGGACAAGCAGGGCATCATCGTGATCGGGACCGACAACGCGGCGCCACAGGCCTGGCTGGTCAGCACCGACGGGTCGAGCCTGCAGCTGCTGCCCGGCGCGGCGCCGGGCTTCGTCCCCGAGCACGTCGCGTCGAACACCCACAAGGACACGCTGCCGGTGATCCAGGACGACGCCGGCCGCATCCACTGGCTCAGCAAGGACCTGGGGTGGGTGTCCATGGACGCCGACAACAGCCAGGCCACGATCATCCCCACCTACCCCGGCTGAGCCAGTTGTCCACAGGCTCCGGCTCGCGCGGTTGCGGGGGCCGCGGCCGATCGTGGACCGTGAGGTGGTGCGCGGGTGGGACGGGTTCGTGGACCTGGTGCTCGGCGGGCGGTGCGCAGGCTGCACCCGGCCTGGCGTCACTCTCTGTGGTGGTTGCCGTCGGCTACTGACCGAACTGACTCCGTTCCGTGCATGGCCCGACCCGAGTCCACCCGGTCTCGCGCCCCCGACCGCCGCCGCGCCGTACGCCGGGGAGCTCCGGAACCTGATCCTCGCGCACAAGGAGCACGCCCGGTACGCCCTTGCCAGGCCACTCGGTGAGCTGCTCGCGAACGTCGTACGGGCGGCCCTCGACCAGCGCCGGGCGGCGTGGGTGTGTCCGGTGCCGTCGCCTCGGGCAACGGTCCGCAAGCGCGGGCACGATCCGCTCGGGCGGATTACGAAGACTGCCGTCAGATCCCTGCGCAGACAGGGAATCGACGCCCGGACAGCCGACGCGCTGCGGGTCGTGGGGCGGCCCGACGACCAGGCCGGGTTGTCCGCGGAACGCCGTACCGCGAACCTGGACGGGGCGTTCGGGCTGCGTTCGCGCTGGGCTGAAACGCTGATCGGTCAACCGGTCCTGCTGGTCGACGACGTGATCACCACCGGATCCACGCTCAGCGAAGCCTGCCGCGCCTTGGAATCCCGGGGAATCCAGGTCCTCGGCTGTGCGCTGCTGGCGGCCACCGCCCGGCAACCGGCGTCTGGTTCATGAGAACTTCTCTACCGGTTTTCGCCGAAGCCGACTAGCGTTGGCCTATGACACCCGCTAGGGCTTGTCGGGCAGTGGAGTGGTGGAGGACCGGATCAGCCGGATTCCTCGCCACGAGGTCCGACGGGTTCGACAGCGGGTGTTCTCGTTTCGGGCACCGTCACCACGAGCACGGGGGTCCGAACACGTAAAAGAGTCGCCGATCGATGGAGGTTTCCGTGGACGTCGTTGTCAAGGGTCATCACTGCGAGGTCAGTGACCGCTTCCGGCAGTACGTCGAGGAAAAACTCGAACGGATCGAGAAGGTCGATCACCGGGTACTGCGGTGCGAGGTGGAAGTCAGCCAGGAGAAGAACCCGCGACAGCACGATCGGGCGATGCGTGTCGAGCTCACCATGTACACCAAGGGTCCGGTGGTCCGCGCAGAGGCGTGCGGGGAGACCAAGCAGGCAGCGTTCGACGTCTGCCTGGACCGGCTCCGGTCCCAGGTCCGCAAGGCGGCCGACCGGCGTCGTGTGCACCGTGGTGAGCGAGCGCCGGAAGGCCTGCGGCACGTGAACGCGAAGCAGCCGCTCAACGGCAACGCACCTGTAGTGGAGGAACCAGTCGCCGAGGACGAGGTGGCGACGCACAAGTACGGATCTCTCCTGGTCACCGGCGAAGGACCGCTGGTGATGCGCGAGAAGACCCACACCGCCAAGCCGATGACCCTGGACCAGGCGCTCTACGAGCTCGAACTGGTCGGGCACGACTTCTACCTGTACGTCGACGCCGACGAGAACCAGCCGAGCGTCGTCTACCGCCGCCGCGGCTACGACTACGGCGTGATCCGGCTGGCCGTCTGAGACCTCAGGAGGTGACAGACGCCGGGCCGGGCAGATTGCCCGGCCCGGCGCTGTCCCGCGGTTACGTCAGCTGTCGATCTGCTGCTGTAGTGCGGCGGCGTACGTCGCGACCTCGGCGTACACGCCTGGGTTGCCGGCGTCCGCGCAGCCGACGCCCCAGGAGACGACGCCGAACAGGCGGCCGTTGAGGACCAGCGGGCCACCGGAGTCGCCCTGGCAGGAGTCCTTGCCGCCTTCCTCGTACCCGGCGCAGATCTCGCCGTCGGCGGTGTAGCCCTCGCTCGCGTACGCCTTCTGGCAGTACGCGTCACCCAGCACCGGTACGTCGACCTTCTGGAAGGTGTCCGCCGGGCCGGTGCCCTCGGTCTCGCCCCAGCCGTAGACGATCGACGCCGCGCCGGCCGCGTCGGCTGCCTTGTCGGTCTCCAGCGCCAGCGTGTCGACACCCTCGAACGGCGTCGCCAGCGTCATCACCGCGACGTCGTGAGCGGGCGACTTGCCGTACTCCGGGTCCACCCAAATGCTGCTGATCTTCGACTCCTGGCCGGTGGACTTGTCGCTCAGCACATCCCGGCCCTGGATCGCGGTGTAGGTGGACGCGGCCTCCTGTGCGCAGTGCGCCGCGGTGACGATCTTGTTCGCTTTCACCAGCGTCGAGCCGCACCACTCACCGGTCGGGTCGGGGGAGCCGCTGTTCGAGAGCTGGATGGCCCACGGGGTGTCGGCGGTGTGGGCGATGGTGCCGCCGACGATCCGGGTCTTGGGTACGTCGGGCGACTGCGCGGCGGATGCGGAGCCTGCGACGGCCACCGCACCTAGGGACGCCGCGGCCAGTACGCCGGCCGCGAGGGCAGCGCGGACCGCATGCTTCTTTCCTGTCATGCCTCACTCCAGGGTGATAGGGGCCGCACGGGCGGACGGCCTCATCGCAGGGTCCCCCGAACACCATCCGTAGCGCACCTCCCACTTTGGGTAACACCAGAGTTATGCCCGCCCTTCTTTGAGCCCCCACCAACCAAATGCGAGCCGTGGAAATGGTTGATGCGTGCTCAAAGACGGAGTGAGGGCGGATTGTCGGTGGGGCCCGGCAGAATCTGGGTATGACGACGCAGTTGCAGATCTCGACGGGTCAGGCGCGGCGGGTGGCGCTCGCGGCGCAGGGATTCATGGACCCGCGGCCCAAGGGCGTCCCCGACATGCGGGCGCTGACCCGGGTGCTGGGCCGCATCGGGCTGATCCAGATCGACTCGGTCAACGTGCTGAGCAGGACGCAGTACCTGCCGCTCTACTCCCGCCTCGGTCCGTATCCGCGCGATCTACTGGACCGCGCGGCCGGGAAGGCGCCGCGCCGTCTGGTGGAGTACTGGGCGCACGAGGCGTCGCTGATCCCGGTCGAGACGCACCCGCTGATGCGCTGGCGGATGGCCCGGGCGACGACCGAGGCGTGGGGCGGCCCGCGGTCGATCGCGAAGGAGCGGCCGGACCTGATCAAGCAGGTGCTCTCCGATGTCCGGAACCACGGTCCGCTGACCGCCCGCGAGATCGACGACGACGTCGAGCGGACCAAGGACAACTGGGGCTGGAACTGGTCCGACGTGAAGCGTGCTCTCGAGTTCCTGTTCTTCGCCGGCGAGATCACGGTCGCCCGCCGCAACCAGCAGTTCGAGCGGCTGTACGACGTACCGGAACGGGTGCTGCCTCGCGCGGTGGTCGAGACGCCGACACCGACGCTCGACGAGGCGCACCGCGGGCTGATCTCGATCGCGGCCCGGGCGCACGGGGTGGCCACCGCGCAGTGCCTGCGGGACTACTTCCGGACCGCGCCCGCTCCGACGCAGCAGGCGATCTCCGAGCTGGTCGAGGAGGGCGAGCTGCTCCCGGTCCGGATCGACGGCTGGAAGCGTCCGGCGTACCTGCATCGCGATGCGCGGCTGCCGCGCCGGGTGAACACGCGCGCCCTGGTCAGCCCGTTCGACTCGCTGGTGTACGAGCGCACCCGGACCGAAGTCCTTTTCGACTTCAGGTACCGGATCGAGATCTACGTCCCGGCCGAGAAACGCGTCCACGGGTACTACGTGCTGCCCTTCCTGCTCGGGGACCGGCTGGTCGCCCGGGTGGACCTCAAGGCCGACCGCCCCGGCGGTGTGCTGCTCGTCCAGTCGGCGCACGCGGAGCCGAAGGCGCCAGTGGAGACCGCCGAGGAGCTGGCAGCGGAGCTCGTCCAGCTGGCCGGGTGGCTCGGGCTGGACCAGGTCCGGGTGGCCGGCGGTGGTGACCTGTCGCCAGCGCTCAGTGACGCCCTGCGAGGATTCTGACAGACTGCTGGGAACTTTTCGGGCCGCCCGTGCGTGGGTCGGATAACGCCGGGGGCACGCTGCGGGCGTGGCTTGGCACACCCAGCCCCGTACGATGGGGGTCGCACGCCTTCCCGTGGGTCGGCCGTGCCCTGTCGGCGTTCGGCCGCAACCCAGGCTTCAGCAGCAAGGAGTGAACTCCCCACCATGAAGGTTGTCGACAAGGTCCTGCGGATCGGCGAGGGCAAGATCCTCCGCCAGTTGCAGGGCATCGCGAAGATGGTCAACTCCATCGAGGACGACTTCGTCAACATGTCGGACGAAGAGCTGCGTCAGCAGACGGCGGAGTTCAAGGAGCGTCACCAGAACGGGGAATCCCTGGACGCGCTGCTCCCGGAGGCCTTCGCGGTGGTCCGGGAGGCCGCCAAGCGGACGCTGCACCAGCGGCACTACGACGTCCAGATCATGGGTGGGGCCGCGCTGCACCTGGGCAACATCGCGGAGATGAAGACCGGTGAGGGCAAGACCCTGGTCGGCACGCTCCCGACGTACCTGAACGCGCTGTCCGGCAAGGGCGTGCACGTGATCACGGTGAACGACTACCTGGCCAAGTACCAGGCCGAGTGGATGGGCCGGGTGTACCACTTCCTCGGCCTCGACTACGGCGTGATCCTGCCGGAGATGACCCCGGCCGAGCGCCGGATCGCCTACGCCAAGGACATCACCTACGGCACCAACAACGAGTTCGGCTTCGACTACCTGCGCGACAACATGGCGGGCAGCATCGAGGACTGCGTCCAGCGCGAGCACAACTACGCGATCGTGGACGAGGTGGACTCGATCCTGGTCGACGAGGCCCGGACGCCGCTGATCATCTCCGGCCCGGCCGAGGACAGTCAGCGCTGGTACATCGAGATGGCCCGGATCGCGAACTCGCTGAAGGCGTGGACGCTGGCCGACGAGGCGGAGCTGAAGCGGAAGAACCCGCGGATCACCGACCTCGAGATCGACGAGACCAAGCGCCGGGTCGCCGACTACGACGTCGACGAGAAGAAGCGCACGGTCGCGATCCTCGAGCGCGGGATCGAGAAGGTCGAGGACCGGCTCGGCATCGACAACCTGTACGAGTCGGCCAACACCCCGCTGATCAGCTACCTGAACAACGCGCTGAAGGCCAAGGACCTGTTCCACCTGGACAAGGACTACGTGGTCGTCGGCGACGGCGAGGTCCTGATCGTCGACGAGCACACCGGCCGGACGCTGCACGGCCGCCGCTACAACGAGGGCCTGCACCAGGCGATCGAGGCCAAGGAAGGCGTCGAGATCAAGGAGGAGTACCAGACCCTCGCGACGATCACGCTGCAGAACTACTTCCGCCTCTACACCAAGCTGGCCGGCATGACCGGTACGGCGATGACCGAGGCGAACGAGTTCTCGAAGGTCTACAAGCTCGGCGTGGTGCCGATCCCGACCAACAAGCCGATGATCCGGGTCGAGGAGCGGGACCTGATCTTCCGCACCGAGGACGCCAAGTTCGACGCGGTGGTCAAGGACATCGTCGACGCGCACGCGACCGGGCAGCCGATCCTGGTCGGTACGACGTCGGTGGAGAAGTCCGAGCGGCTGTCCCGGCAGCTGCTCAAGGAGAACATCAAGCACGAGGTGCTGAACGCGAAGCAGCATGCGCGCGAGGCCGCGATCGTCGCCGAGGCCGGCCGGAAGGGCGCCGTCACGGTGGCCACCAACATGGCCGGTCGTGGTACCGACATCATCCTCGGCGGCAACCCGGAGTTCCTTGCCGACAAGGAGCTGCGGGCCCGCGGCATCGACCCGGCCGAGGACATCGAGCAGTACGAGGCCGAGTACCCGGCGATGCTCGAGCGGTTCGAGAAGCAGGTCAAGGAGGAGCAGGCCGAGGTCCGCGAGCTCGGCGGCCTGTACGTGCTCGGCACCGAGCGGCACGAGTCCCGCCGGATCGACAACCAGCTGCGCGGTCGTGCCGGCCGGCAGGGTGACCCGGGCAAGTCCCGGTTCTACCTGTCGCTCGAGGACGACCTGATGCGGCTGTTCAAGCGCGAGATGGTCGACTGGGCGATGTCGCGGAACAACGACGACAGCCAGCCGCTGGAGAACAAGGTCGTCACGAAGGCGATCGCGTCG
Organism: Kribbella sp. NPDC055110; assembly: GCF_053607525.1. Taxonomy (NCBI): domain Bacteria; kingdom Bacillati; phylum Actinomycetota; class Actinomycetes; order Propionibacteriales; family Kribbellaceae; genus Kribbella; species Kribbella sp. NPDC055110. The sequence goes on along the minus strand of NZ_JBSGTS010000003.1, from coordinate 228,245 downwards.
GCGCAGGGTCAGGTCGAGGCGCAGAACTTCGAGACCCGGAAGAACATCCTCAAGTACGACGACGTGATGAACCGTCAGCGGCACGTCGTGTACGACGAGCGTCGCCGCGTACTCGAGGGCGCCGACCTGCGCGACCAGGTGCAGGACATGCTCGAGGAGACCGTCACCGGGTACGTGCAGGGCGCGACCGCGGACGGGTTCGCCGAGGACTGGGACCTGGACGCGCTGTTCACCGCGATGAAGACGCTGTACCAGTCGGAGCTCACCGAGGACGAGCTGATCGAGGAGGCCGGCGGCGAGAAGGCCGGCCTGACCCAGGACTTCCTGGTCGAGCGCTTCCTCGAGGACGCGACCGCGGCGTACGACCGGCGTGAGGAACTGCTCGGTGAGGACGCGATGCGCGAGCTGGAGCGTCGCGTCGTACTGAGCGTGCTGGACCGCAAGTGGCGCGAGCACCTGTACGAGATGGACTACCTGCGTGAGGGCATCGGCCTGCGCGCCATGGCGCAGCGCGACCCACTGGTCGAGTACCAGCGCGAGGGCTACGACATGTTCGCCTCGATGATGGAGTCGATCAAGGAGGAGTCGGTCGGGTTCATCTTCAACGTCGAGGTGGACGTGGAGGCGATGCGCGCCGAGATGGAGCTCGCGAACGAGGCGGCCCTCGCGGACGAGGACCGACTCGAGGGCCGCTCGATCCAGGACATCCTTTCCTCGGGTGCCGCGGTCGCCGAGCTCGCCGATCCGAGTGAGGACGAGGAGCGGCCGCAGGACACCCCGCGGCCGCGGGACACGCCGCGCCTGCGGGCCAAGGGCCTCACCAACGAGCCGCGTGCGCAGCGGCTGACGTACTCGGCGCCGACCATCGACGGTGACGACGAGGTCGCGATGCACCAGGACGCCGTCGAGGGCGGCACCCTGGAGTACGCCGGTACGCCGCGCAACGCCGCCTGCCCCTGCGGCTCCGGCAAAAAGTACAAACGCTGCCACGGCGACCCCCAGTCGGACGTCTACAAGTTCTAACCACCACGCGCGCAACGGCCGGTCCCCTCTGCTTGGGGGCCGGCCGTTGGTGGTTTGAACAGGTACTGGGGGCGGTGCACGGGAAATATCCTGTTCACCGCCACCGGCGCGCGGGTACAGGCCCCGCGAGTGGCCGACCCCGCCGGTTGCGAGGGCGGGTTGGTGGGGTGCCGACGATGGCGAGGGCGGTTGGTGTGGTGCGGGCCATGGCGTGTTGGTGGGGTGGGTGTGGTGCCGGCCATGGCGGGGTGCGGGCGGGGTGTGGTGCGCTTGGGGTATGTGGCTGCGGGAGAGGTTTGGGGTTGGGGTGCCGGTGGTTGGGGCGCCGATGGCGAATGTCAGTGGCGGGGAGTTGACTGCTGCGATTTCCGCCGCCGGTGGGTTGGGGATGCTCGGAGCGGGATCGGCTGTCACGGCTGACTGGATCCGCACCGAGGGAGCGATCGCCGCTGCGAGCGGTACGCCGTACGGCATCGGGCTGATGGCGTGGTCGGTGAAGGACCATCCCGAGCACCTGGAAGCGGTGCTGGAGCTGCGTCCCGCGCTGGTGTCGCTGAGCTTCGGGGATTACACGCCGTACGTCGGCCCGCTGCAGGAGGCCGGCATCGTCGTCGCCACGCAGGCCGGCACGGTCGCGGATGCCCGCGAGGCCGTAGACGCCGGCGTGGACGTGATCGTTGCCCGCGGCGCCGAAGCAGGCGGCCACGGACGGAACGCCGTCGCCACCCTCCCGCTGCTGCAGGCGATCCTCGACGCGACCGACCTGCCCGTGCTCGCGGGTGGCGGGATCTCCGGCCCACGCGGCCTAGCGGCTGTACTTGCTGCCGGAGCCGTTGGCGGCTGGATCGGTACGGCGTTCCTGACCTGCGTGGAGGCGCAGACGAAGGAGCCGGCGCGGCAGCGGATCATCGAGGCGAACGAGACCGAGACCGTCTACGGCACGGTGTTCGACGCCGCCTCGCGTGCGGGCTGGCCGGACGAGTTCGGTGGCCGAGCGCTCCGCAACGCCTTCTTCGACACGTGGGAAGGACATGAGGAGGAGCTCAAGACCGAGGACTCGGCACACGAGGTGTGGGTCGAGGGGTCCAAGGTCGCCGACCCGGCCCGCGCGTCGATCTACGCGGGCCAGGGTGTCGGCGCATTGACCGGTCAGCCGACCGCGGCCGAGGTCCTCGCCGGTTTCGCGACGTACCGCGACTATCTGAGCGCCGCCCTCAACGACGGGTCCAAGTAGTTGCGGTGAGCAAGCACCAGGTCGTTGCACAGCTCCCAGATCTGCTCGACGGGTAGTGCGGCCGCGGTCGCCGGGTCGACCATGACGGCTTGGCGGATCGCGCGCGGATCCTCCTCGATCGCTGCCTGTACGGCGAGTTCGGCCACGTTCAGGTACGAGCGGTTGAGCGCCGCGCACTGCGCCGGGAGTGCGCCGACCGCGGTCGGCTGTACGCCGGACGCGTCCACCAGGCACGGGACCTCGACGACCGCTCCGGCCTGCAGGTTGGTGATCAGACCGGTGTTCGGCACGTTCCCGTAGACGGTCCGAGGAGTGCCGGTGACGATGCTGTGGATGATCTGCGGGGCGTATTCCATGGTGGGCTCGACATCGACCGGCTCGCCCGCCTTCAACGCGTTGCGGGTCTGCTCGTAGGACGCGAGGTTCTCCGCCACGATGTCGAGGTACGCGCCGATCGGCAGCCGGAGCCGCTCGATCTCACGCGCGTGCCCGAGGTACCACGGCACGTACTCGGAGGAGTGTTCGCTCGTCTCGGTCGGGTAGTACCCGAGCCGCCGGTACATGTCGACCCGGACCCGGCGCAGCAGCTCGGGATCCGCCGCGATCGCCTCGTCGAGCCGGTCGTACAGGTTCTCGGCTCCGCGCTCGAACCGCAGTACCCACGACTGATGGTTCACCCCGGCGGCGAGGTACGTGACGTCGTCGTACGGTACGCCGACCAGCTCGGACAGGCCCTGCATCGTCCAGTACACCGAGTGGCAGAGCCCGACGACGTTGCGGACCCCGAGCGCCTTGAGGTACCAGACGTTCATCACCATCGGGTTGGTGTAGTTGAGCAGCCACGCGTCCGGGCAGACGTCGGCGATGTCCTTCGCGAGCCCCCGCAGTACCGGGAATGTCCGCAGCGCGCGGAACACCCCGCCGACGCCGAGGGTGTCGCCGATCGTCTGCCGTATCCCGTACCGGGCGGGGATCTCGAAGTCGGCGTGGGTCGCCGCGTTCATCCCGACCTGCACGATGTTGATGACGAAATCGGCGCCGTCCAACGCCGCCCGGCGCTCGAGATGCTTGCTGATCTGCGGTACGACGCCACGCTCCCGGGCGATGTACGACGCCGCGGCCGCGGCCGTCTCGAGCCGCTCGGGGTCGATGTCGTGCAGAGCGATCTGCAACGGCCCGAGCTCGAGCGCGAACAGATCGGCGAGCAGCCCCTGCGTGAACACCACACTGCCGGCACCGATGAAGGCGATCCTGGTCATGACGTCACGCTTTCTACTGCTAGGTCCCAGTCGGGTTGTGCTGCTGTGCCGCCTGCAGCCCGGGTTGATAGCGAACCGCAGGCCGCGGCGATCGCGAGGGCGCGGTCGGGGCGGGAGCCGTTGAGTACGGCGGCCACCCAGCCGGCGTCGAAGCTGTCGCCTGCTCCGACGGCGTCGATCGTTTCGACCTTGAGCGCCGGTGCGGTGAGGACCTTCGACCCGCTGTGGGCGATGGCGCCGTCGACGCCGTTCTTGACCACGACGAGGGGACCGCGGCGGGCCAGGATGCCGGCGGCGTCCTCGACCTGGTGGTGGCCGGTCAAGGCCAGGGCCTCGGCGGCGTTGGGGAGGAAGTAGTCGGTGACGCGCAGGATCGGGTCGAGGACAGATCGGTCCCAGCGCCCGGTGGGATCGTCGTTCGGATCCAGCGAGGTGGTCGCCTTCGCAGCCTTCGCCTTCTTGAAGATCCCGGCCAGCCCGGCCGCCAACGACGGCAACAGATAGAACGACGCCGCATGCACATGCCGCACCGAACGCACCAGCTCCAGCGGTACGTCGTCCGCGCTCGTACTGGGCAAACATCCCGGGGAGGTGAGGATCGCGCGATCGTCGCCCGAGGTGAGGATCGTGGTGAGCGGGGTCGGCAGTGTGGGATCGACGACCAGCGCGTCGACGTTCACGCCGTGGTCGGCCAGCGACGTACGGACGAAGTCGCCGGCCGGGTCGTCGCCGACGCGGCCGGCGAACGCGACGCTGAGCCCGAGCCGGGCCGCGCCGCATGCCATGATCGACGCGGAGCCGCCGAGCACGAGCGACCCAGTCGGAACCAGACGCTCCCGCTGACCGAAGAGGATCGGCTGGTCAACCGGCCCGATCACGACATCAGGGTTGGCGTCGCCAATGACAAGGAGGTCCATAGTCAGCCTTTGAGTCCGGTGGAGGCCAGGGAGCGGATGAACGCCTTCTGGGCCAGGAGAAACCCCAGCAGAACGGGCAGCACGGTGATGACGTTGCCGGCCATCACGGCGGACCACTGGGTGTGGTGCTGTCCCTGGAACGTGGTGAGCCCCAGCTGGAGGGTGTAGGTGGAGTCGCTGTTGATCGCGATCAACGGCCAGGTCAGGTCGTTCCAGGTCGCGAGGAACGTCAGTACGGCGACAGTGCTCAACGCCGGCCGCGCGAGTGGCAGCACGATCGACACCAGGATCCGGAGCCGCCCGCAGCCGTCGATCCAGGCCGCCTCCTCGAGCTCGCGGGGCAGCGAGACGAAGAACTGCCGGAACAGAAACACGGAAAGCGGTGTCACCAGCGACGGCACGATCAGCGCGCCGAGCGTGTCGATCAGACCGAGGTGCTTCATCACCAGGAACGTCGGGATCATCGTCAGCTGGAACGGGATCACCATCGTCGCCAGCATCAGCCCGAGGACGAGCTTCGACCCGGCGAACCGGATCCGCGCGAACGCGTACCCGCCGAGCGACCCGAGCACCAGGTTCGCCGTCACCGCCACCGCGGAAACCACGAAGGAATTCAGGAACCAGCGCGGAAACAGCGCGTTTCCGAGCACGTACCGGTAGCCGTCGAGCTTGATCCCGTGCGGCCACAACGCCGGCGGAAAACGGTTGATTTCCGCGTTGCTCATCACCGAGCTGACCAGCAGCCACACCAACGGCAACGCGAAGAGCAGCGCCAGCGGCGCGAGGACGAAATGCCAACCGCTGATCCGCTTCATCGGGCAGCCACCCGCCTCCGGTAGATCTGCAATGCGGCACCGACCACCAGCAACGCGACCGCCAACGTGTACGCCGCTGCCGCGCTGTAGCCGGCCGTGAACGTCTTGAACGCCTTCTCCCAGATGAAGTACACGATCACCGTCGTCGACCCGAGCGGTCCGCCCTTCGTGGTGACGAACACCAGGTCGAACACCTGCAACGCGTTGATGGTCTGGAACAGCAGGAGGAAGATCGTCACCGGAGCCAGCGCGGGCAGCGTCACGTGCCGCAGTACGCCCCAACGACCGGCGCCGTCGATCCGGGCCGCCTCGACCAGCTCGCTCGAAACCCCTTGCAGGCCGGCGAGATAGACGATCACGCAGAACCCGGTGCCGCTCCACAAGGAGATCGCGACCAACAGGTACAGCGCCTGACCCGGATCGCTGAAGAACCCCTGTGCCGGGAGCCCGACCTTGTGCAGCAACGAGTTCGCGACCCCGAATTCCGGGTCGAGCACGAACGAGAACAGCACGCCCTGCGCCGCCGCCGACACCACGAACGGCACGAACACCAACGTCCGGTACAGCCCGATCAACGCGATCTTGCGGTCCAGCGCGATCGCGATCCCCAACCCGGCGACCACGCTCAGCGGCACATACAACGCCGTGTAGATCAGCGTGTGCGAGACCGCCGACCCGAACGCCGGGTCCTTCACCAGCGCCTTGTAGTTCGCCAGCCCGACCCACTCGCTCGGCGACACCAGATCGTTCACCTGGAATGACAACAGCAACGACCAGAGCACCGGTACGACGCTCAGCCCGAGAATGATCACCACCGACGGACTGACGAACGCCCACCCGGTCGGACCTTCACCACGCGCCCGCCGCTTGGCCGCCTGGGACCGCGGATCGACGGTGAACGTCCCGACCACACTGGCCATCAGCTCGGCACCGCCAGCACCTGGTTGCACTGGTCGACGGCCTGCTTCAACGCGTCCGCGGGACTCTGCTTCCCGAGCAGAACGGCGGCGATCGCCGCACCCACGTGCTCAGAGATCTGCGGGTACGTCGAGATCGTCGGCCGCACCTTCGCAGTGTCGAGCGCGGTCACGAACACGTCCAGCCCGTTCGTCGCCGCGGAATGCTTCTTCCAGTCAGGCATTTCCGCGGTCGCCTTGGTGATCGGCAGGCTGCCGCCCTTGATGTCCCACTGCAGGTCCTGCGCCGGTTCGGCCAGCCAGGTGACGAACTCGGTGGCCGCCTTTACCTTCGTCTTGCCGTTGTCGAAGATCGTCCACGTGTCCGGGCCGGAAATCGTTATCGGCTTCCCGGAGTACGACGGCAGCGGCACCACGCCGTACTCGAGGCCGTTGTCCTTCAGTTCCGGGAGCTGCCAGGGGCCGGTGGCAACCATTCCCATCCGGCCGCCGAGGAACACCTGGTACAGCTGCTCGCTGCCCGGCTTCGGGTCGACGTACAGCGACTTGTCGGTGCGCAGCCGGTCCAGCGTTTCCAGGGCTTTCGTGCCGACCGAGTCGAACCCGACCAACTTGCCGTCGCCGCTGACCACGTCGCCGCCGAGGTCCCAGATCATCGGCCAGATCCGCCAGACCGTGTCCTCGTCGCCGACCCCAGGCCACCCGGTGCCGAAGATTCCCTTCGCCGGGTTGGTCAGTTGCTTGGCGGCGGCAACGAAATCGTCCCAGGTCCAGCCGGCCTTCGGCGGGGCGACACCGGCGGCGGCGAACAGTTTCTTGTTGTAGACCACGCACAGCGAGTCGAGCAGCGCCGGCGCAGCGCGGACCTTGCCTTTCACGCTGACCGCGTCCTTCGCGGCCGGCCAGTAGTCGTCGATCTTCAGCTGACCGGTGAGATCGGCGACCTTGGGGGACTTGGTCAGGCTGGCGAGATCCGACCCGAAGATGTACGCGATATCCGGGTAGGACCCCGCCGCCAGACCCGCGGTGACCTTCTGCAGCATGCTGTCCGCGGTCACGCCACCACCGCCGCCGACCACCTTGATCTTCGGGTGCGACTGGTTGAACGCAGTGATCAGGGAGTCGATCGCGGCCTTGCCGAGATCCACCTGCCCGTGCCACAGGTCGAGGGTCACGACACCGTCGGCGCCCTGATCCTCGGCCTTTCCGCACGCACCGAGGGTGCCTGCGGCCGCGACGGCGGCGGCCGTGCGGAGGATGTCACGGCGGGACAGGTTTCGAGCATGCTGAGACATGGCGGTCTCCAGAAAGGGTTGCAGGAAAGGAGTTTCAGCAGGTCTTGCGGACGTACCCGGAGTCGCCCGGGACGGAGACGTCCACATCGCGCTGCACGATCGAGAGCGTTCCGCCGTACTGCGAACACGCCGTACGCCGGCCGCTGTCGGTGTACTCGATCACGATCACATTGTTGCCGAAGGCATCGACGTAGTCACCGCACTCGTCGTACTGGCCGCATTCCTCGGCGACCGCGAAGTCCAGGCCGACCGTGGTGCGGGCGCCGGCCAGCTCGACCGTGTTCTTCTGGCCGATGGCGAGGCTCTTGCTGTGAGCGTGGGTGGCCAGCAGGGTCAGGTACGCCTTGGCCTGGCCGGCGGTGAGGAGGTTCTTCGAGCGGGTGTAGCTGTCGTAGTTGTCCGGCTCGATCGCCTTGTAGCCCTTGGCGGCGCAGCCGTCGATCCAGCCGTTGACCTTGGCGGCGATGCGGGTCCGCTTGGCCGCCGTACGGAAATCGAGGAGCGGCTCGCCCCAGTCCTCGTCGATCACAAGGTTGCCCTTGGCATCGCGCAGCAGCAGGTCCGAGTCCCACTGGCCCTGTTCGCCGGGCTGGACCTGGAAAGCGTTGACGTAGCAGATGTTGTACAGGCCGGCCGCCGGTGCGGCGGTCCGGTCGCGGGTGACCACCTGGACACCGGCGGGCGGGGTATACGCGCCGCCGATCTGGTAGTCGAACTTCGCGTGTGCCGGCGGGAGCGTGACGGCCGCGTCGGCGGAGGTTCGGGTGAGGGTGGTCGCGGTGACTGCGAGGGCGGTGGCCGCGGCTGCTACCAGCAGGCGGCGGATGAGTCTGGACACGATTTGCTCCATCGGTCCCGGGGACGCTACCCCGCCTCGGGCCTCACCTGAGCCCTGGCGCCGGGAAACCGGACTGCAGGCCGTCGGCCTGGTACCGGCTGGGTGCGTCACTGCCGACCAGTCAAGCGCCGTGACAACCGCTCCGTCAAGCGATCGACTGCAAACGAGTGCGCGGAACTGCCCGGAGATTGCGGTACTGCGCAGCAGTCCGAGACCTTGACAGAGCGGGTTTAAACCGGTTTAGATGCTGCTTAAACCGGTTTAATCGGAGGTTCGAGTGGCGAAGCGGCCGACCATCGCGGATGTAGCGCTCCGAGCCGGCGTGTCCAAGGGCTCGGTGTCGTTCGCGCTCAACGGCCGCCCCGGACTGGCGCAGACGACCGTGGACAAGATCCTCGCGGCCGCCGACGAACTCGGCTGGCGGCCGAGCAACCGGGCGCGTTCGCTGTCGGTCTCGAAAGCGTTCGCGCTCGGCCTGGTGATTACCCGGGACCCGGCCGTGCTGTCGTCGGACCCGTTCTTCCCGGCGTTCATCGCCGGGGTCGAGAGCGTGCTGTCGATGCGGGGGCAGGCGCTGGTGCTGCAGGTGGTCACGGCCGGCGAGTCCGAACAGGACGGGTACCGGCGACTCGCCCAGGACGCGCGGGTCGACGGGGTGTTCCTGTCCGACCTCCGGCACGACGATCCGCGGATCGGCCTGCTGATCGAGCTCGGCCTGCCCGCGGTCACCCTGAACCGGCCGGACGGGGACTCGCCGTTCCCCGCGGTCACCCTCGACGACCGGCCAGGCACGGGGGAGGTCGTCGAGCATCTGCTCGAGCTCGGGCATACCCGAATCGCGCATGTCGCGGGTCCGCCCGCGTTCGTGCACGCCACGGCACGGTCCACGGCGTTCGTCGACACACTGGCCGCTGCCGGTCTGGAGCCGGTCGCGGTCGAGACCGGTGACTTCACGGCGGCCGGCGGGATCGAGGCCACCCGGCGGCTGCTCGCGCTGCCGGAGCCGCCGACCGCGATCGTCTACGCGAACGACCGGATGGCGATCGCAGGTCTCGGCGCCGCCCAGGCCGCGGGCCTGACCGTGCCGGACGACCTGAGCATCGCCGGCTTCGACGACAGCGAGCTCGCCGAGTACGTGCATCCCGGCCTGACCACGGTCCGCGCCGACCCGTTCCGCTTCGGCGAGGCGGCGGCCCAGACCCTCAACCGGGTCGTAGACGGCGACACCGACGTACCCGACGTCGAGTTGCCGCCCGCAGAACTCGTCGTACGCCGCTCCACTGCTGCACCCCCTTTGTAGGAGGAACCCCTGATGAAGTTGCAAGCTGGATTGCTGGCCGTGGCTCTGGCAGGCTCGCTCGCCGCGTGTGGGAGCGGCGGTGGCGGCGCTGGTGACGCCGACACCGCGGCACAAGCCCGCGGACCCATCACGATCTGGTACTCGAACAACGCCGAAGAAGTCGCCTGGGGCAAGCAGATGGTCGCTGCCTGGAACGCCGAGCACGCCGACCAGAAGGTCACCTCTCAGGAGATCCCGACCGGGAAGTCGTCCGAGGAGGTCATCGGCGCGGCGATCACCGCGGGGAACGCGCCCTGCCTGATCTTCAACACTTCGCCGGCGTCGGTCTCGCAGTTCCAGAAACAGGGCGGTCTGGTGCCGCTGGACGCGTCCTACATCGAGGAGCGGTCCGGCGACATCGCGCAGCAGTACAAGTCGGCGGACGGCAAGTACTACCAGCTGCCGTGGAAGTCGAACCCGGTGATGATCTTCTACAACAAGAGAATCTTCGCGAAGGCCGGAATCACCGATCCTTCCTTGAAGACGTACGACGATTTCCTCGCGGCGTCGCGCAAGGTGGTGGCGTCGAAGGCCGCGAAGTTCGCGATCTACCCGGCGCCGAGCAACGAGTTCTACCAGTCCTGGTTCGACTTCTACCCGTTGTACGCGGCCGAGAGCGGCGGCAAGCAGTTGGTTGCCGACGGCAAGTCGACGTTCGCGTCCGACGAGGGTAAGAAGGTCGCGCAGTTCTGGCGGACGATGTACGCCGACAAGCTCGCGTCGCCCGAGAAGTACACCGGGGACGCGTTCGTGGACGGCACGTCGGCGATGGCCGTGGTCGGTCCGTGGGCGATCGCGACGTACAAGGGCAAGGTCGACTGGGGTGTCGTACCGGTGCCGACGTCGTCCGGTAAGCCGGCGAACGAGATTCACACGTTTTCCGATGCCAAGAACGTCGCCATGTACTCCGCGTGCAAGAACCGCGGGACTGCGTCGGACGTGCTGAAGTTCGCGACCAGCAAGGAACAGGACGGAAAGTTCCTGGCCGCGACCGGGCAGATGCCGCTGCGCAAGGACGTCGCGTTGACGTACGCCGACTACTTCGCGAAGAACCCCGAGTACAAGACGTTCGCGGACCAGGCGTCCCGGACCGTCGAGGTGCCGAACGTGCCGAACTCGATCACGATCTGGCAGACGTTCCGCGACGCCTACTCCAAGTCGGTGATCTTCGGCCAGGAAGACATCGGCACGGCCCTCGACGGCGCCGCCCAGAAGGTCGACCAACTAGCCAAGCAGTCATGAGGTCGCGTGGTCCGCTCGGCCGGGTGCTCGGTGAGCATCCGGTCGGGATCGCGTTCGTCACGCCGTACGTCGTTTTCCTGGCCGCGGTGTTCGCGTATCCGCTCGGGTTCGCCGTGTACATGTCGTTCCACGACTACTTCTTCACCGCGCCGGGCGCGATCGTGGAGCGGCCGTTCGTCGGGTTCGACAACTACGTGACAGTGCTGTCGGATCCAGCGGTACGGCGGGCGTTCGGAAACGTTCTGGTGTTTCTGGTGATCAACGTTCCGCTGACGGTCGTCCTGTCGCTGCTGCTCGCGAACGCGCTGAACGCGGCGATCCGGTGGCGCACGTTCTTCCGGGTCTCGTACTACGTCCCTTACGTCACCGCCTCGGTCGCGGTCGTCGGCGTCTGGCTGTTCCTGTTCAACTCCAACGGTCTGGTCAACTCGGTCCTCGGGCCGCTCGCGCCTGATCCGTCCTGGTTGGTGAACTCGTCGCTGGCCATGCCGACAGTCGCCATCTACGTCACGTGGAAGCAGCTCGGCTTCTTCATCCTGCTCTACCTGGCCGCGCTGCAGAACGTGTCCGGCGAGCTGTATGAGGCCGCTGAGATGGACGGCGCGAGTCGGTGGCAACGTTTTATGAATGTCACGATTCCCGGCGTGCGGCCGGCGACGACGCTGGTCGTGCTGCTCGCCACGGTGACCGGCGCGAACCTGTTCACCGAGCCCTATCTGCTGACCGGAGGCGGCGGCCCGGACGGAGCCTCCGCGTCTCCGGTTCTGATCATGTACCAGCGCGGGATCGAGCAGGGGAACCCCGACGTGGGTTCGGCGATCGGCGTGCTGCTCGTCATCGGTGTGCTCGTACTCGCGTTGGTCGAACGGCGTTTCGTGGGGAAGGAGGAGTCGTGAAGCTCAAGTTCGTCGGCCTGCTGATCGGCGCGTTCGTCTTCCTGTTTCCCTTCTACTACATGTTGATCGGCTCGCTGCAGACCGAGCCGGATCCGTCGGTTTCCGGAGCATTTCCGTCTCCCGGCAACCTGACCGGCCACAACTACGCCGAGATCAACCAGGCGATCCATCTCGGCCGGTCGTTGCTCAACTCCGGGATCTTCACCGGCGGCGTGATCCTCGGGACGCTCGTGTTCGGGGTGCTCGCCGGGTATGCGCTGGCCCGCTTGCAGTTCCGTGGACGCGGGCTGGTGTTCAACCTGATGCTGCTGATCCAGGTCGTGCCGTTCCAGTTGCTGACGATCCCGCTGTACGTGCTGATCGTGCGCAGCTACGGGCTCGCCGACAGCTACCTCGGGATGATCCTGCCGTTCCTGATCAACTCGACCGCGGTCTTCGTTTTCCGGCAGTATTTCCTGCAGTTGCCGGCCGAGCTGTTCGACGCGGCCCGGATCGACGGGGCGTCGGAGCTGAACATCCTCTGGCGGGTCGCCGTACCGCTGGTGCGGCCGGCCCTGCTGACCGGCGTACTGCTCACGTTCATCGGGCCGTGGAACGAGTTTCTGTGGCCTTTCCTGATCACCAAGCAGCAGGACCTGCAACCGCTCGCGGTGTCGCTGTCCAACTACCTCACCACCGTCTCGGCGCGGGCCGCGAACCCGTTCGGTGCCGTGCTCGCGGGTGCGTGCGTGCTGGCTGCGCCCGCAGTGACCTTGTTCATCGTCTTCCAGCGCCGCTTCATCTCGACGAACCTGTCGTCGGGCGTCAAAGGCTAACTTCTGAAAGGCTTTTCCGTGACTGTTCCCTATACGCTCACTCGGGTCGGCGTCCTGATGACGGCCGAGCCGGGCAACGAACTCGAGGCGGCGGGGGTGCTGAACCCGGCCACCGGACACACGCCCGACGGCCAGCTGTACCTGCTGCCGCGGCTGGTTGCTGACGGCAACGTGTCACGGGTCGGCCTGGCCGCCGTCGAACTGGCCGACGGTGTACCGGTCGGCGTCCGGCGCGAAGGTGTCGTGCTCGCACCGGACGAAGGCTGGGAACGCGGCAAGAACAACGCGGGCGTGGAGGATCCACGGGTCACCTTCGTCCCGTCGCTCGGGCTGCATGTGATGACGTACGTCGCTTACGGGCCGCTCGGGCCGAAGCCGGCGCTCGCGGTGTCGTCGGATCTTCGGGACTGGCGCCGGCTGGGTCCGCTGCACTTCGAGTACCAGCCGGACCTGGACACCGACCTCAACCTGTTCCCGAACAAGGACACCGTTTTCTTCCCCGAACCGGTGCCGGGTCCGGACGGCGAACCGTCGTACGCGATGCTGCACCGACCGATGTGGGATCTCGGGTGGTTCCGCGAAGGGGAGGGCGTTCATCTGCCCGCCGGGGTCACCGACGACCGCCCGGGGATCTGGGTGTCGTTCGTTCCCGTCGCGGCCGTCGAGGACGATCTGCGGAACCTCGTCCACCTGCGTCAGCACCGGCTGGTCGCGATGCCGGAGTACCCCTTCGAGGAGTTGAAGATCGGCGCCGGTCCGGCACCGCTGCGGATCCCCGAAGGCTGGCTGGTGGTCCACCACGGCGTCACCGGCGAGCAGCCGGAAGGTTTCGACCCCACCACGCAGAAGGTCTGCTACGCGGCTGGCGCGCTGATCCTCGACGCCGACGACGTGACCCGGGTCATCGCCCGGACTACCGAACCCCTGATGGTCCCGGAAACCGAGGAGGAAAAGGTCGGAACGGTCGGAAACGTCGTGTTCCCGACTGCCATCGAAGAGATCGAAGGCGTGCACTACGTCTTCTACGGCATGGCCGACGCCGCCATCGGCGTGGCCAGATTGGACCGCCTGCTATGAAACCCACCCGCCGGACCGTCCTCGGCGGAGCACTCGCGGTGGCTGCCGCCTCCACAGTCACCCTTCCCGCTGCTGCCGCCACCCGCCTGTCCAATCTCGCCCATCTCGATTTCCTCCGGGCTCCGGTCTCACCTCCAGCCGCCGCCGGTCACACCACGTACGGCTCCGGCCCGCTGGGTGTTCTGTGGACGTACGCCGACCATCAGGCGGACGGCTCGTACCGGCGGATCGGTGGTGGGACCTACGACCCGGCGACGAACACCTACGGACAAGGCGCCTACAACGCGGACGACATCGCGCGGGCAGCCGTTGTGTACCTGCGGCACTGGAAACTCTTCCACCAGGCGAGTTCGCTGCAGACCGCCCGCGACCTTCTGCGAGCCCTCACGTTCCTGCAGTCGCCCAACGGAAACGTCGTGCTCTGGATGCAGCCCGACGGAACGCTCAACCCGAGCGCCGAGCCGGTAGAGCTCCCCGACCCTTCGGACTCCGGCCCGTCCTACTGGCTGGCCCGCACCGTCTGGGCATTGGGGGAGGGATACAGCGTTTTCCGTAGAACCGACCGAGCCTTTGCCGAGTTCCTGAAAGACCGCCTCGAGTCGGCGATCGCTGCCCTCGAACGCCAGGTCCTGATCCGCTACGGCCAGTACAACGTCGTCGACGGCCGCCGCCTCCCCGCCTGGCTGATCGTGAACGGCGCGGACGCCACCTCCGAAGCGGTCCTTGGACTGTCGGCGTACGTCGACGCAGGCGGATCGCCTCGTGCCCGTCAAGCCCTCACGCGTTTCGCCGAAGGCATCGCGCAGCTGCACGCCGGCTCGACGCGCGAGTGGCCGTTCCGGGCGCTTCTGCCCTGGGGCGAGTCGATCTCGGTCTGGCACGCCTGGGGCGCCCAGATGCCGTCGGCCCTCGCCGCTGCCTCGGCCGCGCTCAACGAAAACGTTTTCCTGACCGCAGCGATCGGCGACACCGCCGGCTTCACTCCGCTCCTGCTCACAGCGGGCGGACCCGACAACGGCTGGCTCCCGACGCCGATCGACCGCTCCCAGATCGCGTACGGCGTCGACGCCCGCCTGCAGGCGCTCCTCGCGATCGACCACCCTGGCCAGCAACACCTCGCCGCCTTCGTCGCGGCTTGGTACTTCGGCGCCAACCGCGCCGGCCAGCCCATGTACGACGCCACCACCGGTCGCACGTACGACGGAATCTCCGGCGACGGCAGGATCAACCGCAACTCGGGCGCCGAGTCCACGATCCACGGGCAGCTCTCGATGCTCGCCCTCGACGCCCGCCCGGACGTTGCCCGCCTGTCAGGCGCATCGGCGTACGACGGGCTCCAGATCATCGAGGCTGAGACGGCCACCGGCGGTACGGTCGTCACACCACCATCGGCGTGGACCGGCGAATCCCAATGGAGCAACGGCTCCTACCTCTCCGTCGACGGTACGGCGACGTGGACCGTGCCGGCGTCAGCGCAGCCGCGTCTGGTTCTCCCGGTCGTCAACCTCGTCGACACACCCACGCCGGTCCGGACCACCTGGACGAGCGGCGGCCGCACCCTTGGCACGCTGGTCCACGTCTGCGGCCCGCAAGGCATCTCGGCTGCACCCGGCGCCCTTCAACCGCTGACACTCGCCAGCCCGCTTCCTGCCAACGCGACCGCGCTCAGCACGCAGTCGGCGGGCACGGCTCAGCTGGACGCAGTACTGCTGCTCCCAACGATCAGCAGCCTCCGGATCGGAGCGGCGACGCTGCTGGTCAGCGTCGACACCCGTCCTCGTGTGGTGGGCGCTAGTGGGCACGCGTACACGTACGACTCCAGCGGACGGCTGGTTGCGAGGGGCAAGCCACTCGTCGTACCGGGAGGTTTCACCGTCGTGATCGGCTGAGGGCCTCGGCGCACCAGTCGGCCACGTGCAGCAGCGCCTGGCCGCGCTGGTGGAACAGGTACCGGCTGTCGACCTGGCGGTGGTAGGCGTTGTGCGTCGTGTCCGAGGCGCGGCCCAGCAAGCCGGGCAGGAGCCAGGCGTACTTCACACCGGACGCCATCACCGCCAGCCGCACCTGATCCGGGTCGCCGCGCCAGCCGGCCTCGTGCAGACCGTCGAGGTAGTTGGCGATGCAGGTCTCGGCCAGCTCGGGCAGGCGCTCGGCCGGCCAGAACAGGTCGAACACCGCGTCCGGGATGTAGTTGCCGATGTCCTCACCGAGCGCGCCGTCACCGAGGAACGACCAGTCGAACAGTGCAAGCTCGCCGGTCGGCCGCTGGATCACGTTCGACACCCAGAAGTCGAGGTGGCAGCGGGCGCGGGGGAGCGTCGCGACGAGGTCGAGCAGCGCGTCACGATGGACCAGCAGGCCGGTCCAGGCCTCGCGCAGCTCGGCCGGCCACGTCTCGCGGATGAGCGGCTGCTGCCACGCCGCGTCATCGGTCATCAGGTGCCAGGGAACGTCGCGAGTCGTCGAGTAGTCGCGCAGGAAGCCCGTCGACGTCCACGGCCGTTCGGGTGCGGGACGGGCCTGCCAGCGGCCGCAGGCGCGCGCGAGTACTGCGTGTTCCGCGAGGCTGAAGTGCGTTCCCGGCGTACCGGCGATGTCGTCCATCAGCAGTACGGCGCCGTCGGGCCGCTCGTCGACCTGCGCGGCGGGCAGGACCAGTCCGGCGTCGGCGAGCTGCTCGCGGAGCTCGTCGTCGCGATAGACCTCGAGTTCGCGGCGCCAGTAGTTCCAGTGCCGCGGGTCGGTCGACGCGGCCCACGGCCCGGAGGAGTTGCCCGGCCGCCGCAGTTGTTTGCGTACGGCGGTCCGGCCGTCGGCGTACGTCACCCTCTCGACGTTCGCCGTCACCGCGTTGAGCGGGTTGTGCCGCAACGTCGTCGTACCGACTTCGGTCATGAGGAGCAGTTTGTCAGCCCAAGAGCGTCTTCGGCGGCAGACCGGTGAGAGCTTTCACATCGCGGGTGAGGTGCGCCTGGTCGGCGTACCCGGTGAGTACGGCGACGTCGGCGAGCGGGACGCCGGTGCGCGCGTGGTCGAGGGCAACGTTCATCCACAGGACCCGGTCGAGCGTCTTCGGGCCGTAGCCGAACGCGTCCAGGCAGCGCCGGTGCAGTTGCCGCTCGCTGAGGCCGATCGTCGCTGCCAGGCGGGAGACCCCGGCCGTGCCGCGGAGCAGGCCGCCGCGGACGCTGCGCAGTACGTGCACGGATAGGCGGTCGGTGGGTTGCTCGAGCAGTCTGGCGACCTCGAGATCGAGCGCGGTCGCGTGGTCGGGCGCCGCGCGGATCCGATCCAGCAGGCGTCGGCTTCGGTTCGGCGACCACACATCGGCGAGGCGGACCCGCTGGTTCAGCAACTCGCGGGCCGGTACGCCGAGGAAGCCCGGCGCGGCACCCGGCGCGAACCGGATCCCGGCGTACCGCGTGCCCCGCGGCGCACTGCCCGTCCAGGCGCGACTGTCCGGACCGGCGACGAACAGGTCGTCGTCCATCAGCAGCAGATCCATGCAGCCGTCGGGCAGGATCCGGTACACCCCGCCCTCCGCCGTCCGTGTCCACAGGTCGGCGCCGGCGATGCGCGCGGGGCGCTCCCGGTACGGCTCGACAGCTACAGTCACGCTGCCAGTGTGCTACGCCGCTCCGACAGTTTGCGGACGGCGACTTGGGGCAATGGTTCCGGCGAGGAGGAGATTCCGGTGTCACGTCGCGATGATCTGTCGGGGGTTCCGCTGCTCGGGCGGACGGTTGCGCCGGAGGGAGCCGGCCTCGTGCTCGCCGAGTGGGAGGCCGCGGGACGTACGTCGGACGCGGTCGCGTGGCAGGCGCCGCTGCATGTTCATCACACCGACGACGAGGCCTGGTACGTGCTGTCCGGCACGATGCGGATGCGGATCGACGGCGAGGACTACGACGTACCGTCCGGGTCCGGGATCATCGGACCGCGCGGCGTGCCCCACACGTTCGGCAACCCGAGCGAGGAGCCGGCGCTGTTCGAGAAGTACGGGTGCTCGCTGCTCGGGTGATCAGTCCGGGAGTACGACGTCCAGCACCGGTACGTCGACCGGCAGGTACTTGACCAGGGCAACGTTCTCGCGGATCAACTCGTCGCGGACCGCCGTACCCGTCCGCCGATCGATCACGGTCCGCCAGATCTCGTTCCGCCGGAAGTAGTCCGCGCCGACCCGGAGGAACCGCTCCTCCTTCGCGAACACCCGGTACGACGACTCGGCCGGGACGTCGGCCAGGATCTCGCCCTCGAGATAGCGGTCGCCGACGCCGACATGGAGCTGGAACGTCTGGTCGGTGTCGTTGCGGAACTGCAGGTCCACATAGTTGTAGACGATGCTGCAGCCCACGCCCCACGGCAGCACCCGCCCGTTGTCCGGGAACGGGTCGAAGCTGTGCGTGGACCGCTGCGTCACGGTCAACGGCGAGTGCAGCACCATCCAGTGCAGCAGGTTCGCCAGCTGGCAGATGCCGCCGCCGATCCCCGGTTTGGCCTGCCCGTTCGACAAGCGCATCCCTTGTTTGTAGCCCTTACGGCGGGTCGCGTTGCCGACCACCTTGTTGAACGAGAACGTCTCACCCGGCCGGATCACCAGCCCGTCGACCTGCGCGCAGGCGAGCTTCAGATTCGTCACCTTGTTGTGCTGCATCCACATCTCGGTCTCACCGAGCTGCCGCAACAGCAACGACTTGTGCCGCTTGATTCTTGTCGGAAGGTCGTTCACGTCGCGCGTGACGGCGTACGGCGTGCGGGACCTCATCCACTCCAGCCGCTTGGCAGCACGGTGGTAGCGCACCGCCAACGGGTACAGCAGGCGGATCCGTTCACTCCACCGCCGCCGACGTACCGCAGGGAGGACACGCGCCCGCTCGGCGGCAGTCAACTCCCGAACATCCACCTGCCACGCTGAAGTGGCGGCTGCACTGTCCAACATCACATTTCCCCCCGAAAGACGACCCCGGCCACCGTACGCCGCCGTGTCCCCAGCCACATGACAGAACCAGCACAATCGAATTGCGCCTCGTAAGACGCCAAACCCCCACCAATAGTTCGACGCGGCATGTGCGCACCGTCTAACCGAGTTCGAGCGCAGTGCACACCCACCGGTTACGGCGAACCTCCAACCGGAACGCGACCGCGCGCGAACGTTCCCCGTGCCGAACATGCGCAGCGACCTCAGCAATACACGGCTCCGGCATGAACACCCGCACCGAACGCACAGTGCTCTTCTCCTTGGCCCCACGCATGCCCGCGGTCGAGTTCAACCCCAACATCCGCACCCGCCGATTCAGCTCCATGAACACCACATCGTCGGTGAACCGCACCAACTGCGAGATAGGCCGATCCCCCGCCAACACCTCCGAAACCGCCTGAGCCATCCGAGCCCCCCAAACCCCAACCTCCGGCAAAACCGGAACCCCACCCTCCCGGTCACCAAACCCCCGCCCGGCAACAACCGACGAACCGCCGGAAACAGCGTGAGCCGACGTGGCGCTGGACGTGGCGTGGGTCGATGTGGTGCCGGCGGACGTGGTGTGGGCTGGCGTGGTGCTGGACGTGGTGCCGGCGGACGTGGTGTGGGCTGGCGTGGTGCTGGACGTGGCGTCGGCCGATGTGGCGTCGGCCGACGTGGTGTTGGTGAGTGCGGTGTCGGAAGACGTGGTGTCGACTGTCTTGAGCGACGCCCGGGCCCCGTCAGGCTGCCCAGGCGCCGCGACCGTGTGCGTGGCACCCGCAACCGCCGGCACCACACTGAGCTTCCGCCCCCGCTCCGTCGCCCCACCCACAACACCCGCCGAAGCCGCACCACCCGACCCGCCCGGCCGCGCCGCGCCACCCCGCCCATCCGCAACGCCCGCGCCAACCGCGCCGCCCTGCCCATCCGCAACGCCCGCGCCAACCGCGCCGCCCTGGCCATCTGCAACGGCCGCGCCAACCGCGCCGAACTGCCCATCCGCAACGGCCGCGTCGCTCTGCCCTTCCTGGGTAGGTGAGACGCCCGCACCACCGTGCTCCAGAGCTGGGACGACGGCAGCACCGCCGTGCTCTTCCGGAGCAGCTACGGCCGCGCCGCTCCGCACGTCCAGGGCGGATGCGACGGCCGCGCTCTCCTGCTCTTTCGAACAAGGTGCGGGAGCGTTCTGGGTCTGAGGAGTGGCGAAGGCGTCAATGCTCGACAGGTGCCGCGGCGCAGACACGACACCAAGCCGCGTAATCGCCTGCAACCGCAACGCCAACGCCCCATCCGTCAGTTCCCCGGCGTACCGCGCAGTCGCCGGCACACTGTGCTCACCCACCCCACCAACCGACGCCAACCGAGGCCGAGCCACCGCAGCCAACATCCCCACCAAATCCGCCCCAACAACCCCCGCCCCAGCAACCCCAGCACCACCAACCCCAGCACCACCAACCGGACTCCCGGCGACCGGCGCTCCAGCAACCGCAGCGCCATCAACGGGGCGTCCAGCAACCGCAGCGCCATCAACGGGGCCTCCAGCAACCGCGGCACCAGCAACCGCGGCACCAGCAACTGGAGTGCTAGCAACTGGAGTGCCAGCAACCGGAGCGCCAGCAACCGCAGTGTCAGCAACCGCAATGCCATCAACGAGGGCTTCAGCGGCCGGAGTGCCAGCGACCACTGCACCGGCCGGAGTGTCAGCGACCGCTGCACCGGCGACCGCTGCACCAGCAGCCGCGGTGCCAGTGAGCTCGGTGCCGGCAATCGGAGCGTCAGCCCCCTCAGCTCCAGCAACCGAAGTTCCGGCAGCTGTAGCTCCTTCCGGCCCGCCCGCTGCAGCAGTCGCTGACGACGTACCTGCACCTGTGGCAGCCGACGTACCGGTGCCAGCTACAGCCGGCGTACCAGTGCCCGTGCCAGTCGACGTCCCCGTGCCTGTAGCAGTCGGCGTGTCCGCCGCATTCGCCTCAGGCTGTTTGCTTGACGGTGAGGTGGGGGTGGGGACGTTCATGTGAGCCTCCGGTGCGTCCGGGTGGGTGGGGGCGGGATGTTCGGGAGTGGCGGGGGCTCCGGTGCGGTCCGTCGTACGGGTGGGGACGGCGGCGAGCGGAGCAGCGGGCTGAAGGTCTTCCAGCGGGAGGTCTTCCGGCCGGAGGTTGTGGGGCTGGCTCATGTCACTGCTCCTGGTGGTGGGGCGGGAGGTGGTCGCCGGTGGGCGCGGGCGGGACGCGGAGTACCTGCCCGGGGAGGATGAGGTCGGGGTCGTCCCCGATCACGTGGCGGTTCGCGGCGTACCAGTCCGGCCAGCGTGCGGCGAGCGCTTCAGCCGTCGCTCCAGAGCCGAGTTCGCGGGCGGCGATGCTCCAGAGCGAGTCACCTTCCCGTACGACGACCCGCACCGGGACACCCGGCCGCAGCGCGGTATACCGCGTCGGCGCACCAGCGGTAGGCCGATCCGGCACCCCCACCCGCCCACCCGCGGGCACGTCATTCCCACCCTTCCGTCCGCCACCATCCGTCGCGTGCGAGTCCACAGACCCGCCGGGAGCAACAGGCCGACCAGACCCCGTACGTCCGCCATCCACCCGCCCCGCCGCGTCCGCGCCAGAGGCATCCGACCGACCCGAAGCGGGATCGCCAGCAGCCGCCCGACCGGTGGAGGGATGGCTAGTAGAGGCGCGGTCAGTGGAAGTGCGGTCAGTAGAGGTGCGGCCGGTGGCGGGGTGGCCGAGGGTGCCCGGGCGGTTCGGGGTCGGAGTGTTGCGGGTGGGGTTGTCGGGCGCACGCGTGCTCGGGGTGGCGGGACGGTCCGGCGCGCTCTGGATGGGGTGGCCCAGGCGGACCTGCGAGGGCGGCTCGGTGGAGCGGTAGTCGGTGGGGTCCTGCGGTGCCTGCGGCTTACCCTCGGAGTTCCCGATCTCGACCGCGGAACGGGGCTCGGTGGCGCGGTACTCGTTGCTGTTCTGACGGTCAGCCGTGCTGTCAGTGCTCATCCGATGCAGGCCGGCCCCCGGGCCGCCGATCTCCACGCTGGACGCCGGCTCGGTCGCCCGGTAGTCGGCGCGGTTCCGGACAGCCCGCGCCGGCGAGGTCTCGGAGCCACCAATCTCGACAGCGGAACGGGGCTCGGTCGCCCGGTACTCGCGCGCAGATTGATCCGCCGCGCTGTTGCCACCGCCGAGCTCCACGGAGGATGCAGGCTCGGTCGAGCCGTACGACGCATCGGCCCCGCCGAACTGGACCGTGGAGCGGGGTTCGGTGGCGCGGTACGACGTGTCCGTGTCACCCGTCTCGACGGTGGAGCGGGACTGGATGGCGCCGTGCGAGGTGTCCCTGCTGCCGAAGTGGGTGGAGCGCGGCTCGGTGGCGCCGTACGACGTGTCCGTGCTGCCGAGTTCGACCGTGGAGTGGGGTTCGGTGGCGCCGTAGAACGCGTCGATGCCGCCGAATTGGACCGTGGAGCGGGGTTCGGTGTGGCGGAACGAGGTGTCCCGGCGGCCGAGTTGGACGGTGGCGCGGCTGTTGGTGGATTGGGTGGCCGACGACGGCTGGGTCCACTGGCTGACGTGGGCGGTGTCGGCGGGGGCGGCGTGAGCGGCGCCGACTGTTAGGGGAGTGACGGCGGCGACGCCGAGGCCGGAGCGGAGTAGGGCCCGGGCGGTCTTGGTCGTGATGCGGCCCGCGACGGCTCCGGCCAATGCGCCGACCGCGCCGGGGATCTGTTCGAGCGCCGTGAGTACGGCGGCCAGCACCAGCCACCCGTACGCGATCCACGCGACCGTCCCGACGGCGAGCCTGGTCAGCGAGTCCAGGTCGTACGTCCGCAGGCCGGTGATCGAGCCGGCGGTGATCCACCGCAGCAGCAGGCCCAGCCCGACCAGTGCAGCCAGCATGATCGCGCCTTTGATCGCCCGGATCATCGCGTTCATCCCGCTTCGCCCCCGACCTATGAGTTTGCGTTAGTTTGCGTTGGCTTGATCACTA
The DNA here is from genome assembly GCF_053607525.1 of Kribbella sp. NPDC055110. Classification (NCBI taxonomy): domain Bacteria; kingdom Bacillati; phylum Actinomycetota; class Actinomycetes; order Propionibacteriales; family Kribbellaceae; genus Kribbella; species Kribbella sp. NPDC055110. The sequence continues at coordinate 205,631 of NZ_JBSGTS010000003.1, read as the reverse complement.
TAGACCGGTTCTACGGGACCTTTGCAAGTCCTTAACGCACGCTGCGTCGTTTTCCGCTGCGGACGGTGACCGTCGGAGGGCGCGGTGATGCCGGGGAGCGGTAGGTTCACGGTCATGCGGTGGGAAGCGTTGTTCGCAGACCTGGAGTCGCAGTTCGAGGCGCTCCAGGACAGTGACCTGTACGGCGAAGTGGCCGATCGGATCCGCGCCGAGGTCGGGAAGATCACGGTGCTGGACCGTCTGCGCGGGGCGGTGAACACCGTCGTACGCGTCGAACTGCAGGACGCGGAGCCTGTCCGCGGACTGCTCAGCCGGGTCGGCAAGGACTGCCTGCTGCTCGAGACCGAGCGCTACGAGGAGTGGCTGATCCCGGTCGACGCACTGGTCGCCGTACACCGGCTGGGACCGTGGGCGGAGCCGGCGGTCGGGGCCGTCGAAGGGAAACTAGGCCTTGCGCACCTGCTGAGGGGGATCGCCCGGGACCGCTCACCGGTCACCCTGTTCTGCAGCGGTGGCGGCCCGGTCACCGGCACCATCGACCGCGTCGGCGCCGACTTCCTGGAACTCGCCGAGCACCCACTGGACGCCCCCCGCCGCCGGACCGAGGTCTACAACGTCCGCCTGGTCCCCACCCAAGCCCTCCGCGCCCTACGCCGCCGCTAACCCCCACCCGCCGCCCACCCGCCGACCCAGTGCACCCCTCCCGGGGTCTGGGAACAGGCAATTGCCTGTTCCGAGCCCCCGCGGCGTCGGCCCAGACCCCACTTCCTATGCGCAGACCCCAGCTCGCGCGTCCCGCTCCGCGCCCCAGCCCGCCGGGGCAGTGCCCGCGTTGCGGGGTGTGGGAACAGGCAGTTGCTTGTGCTCAGCCACCTCGGCGTGTGCCTACACCCCGCTTCCTGTGCACAGGCCCTCGTTCCTGTGCACAGGCCCAGTTCCTGTGCGCCGCACCGGATGCCAGCTTGTCGGGGGGAGTGCGCGCGTTGCGTGGTGTGGGGACAGGTGGTTGCTTGTGCTCAGGCGCCCCGGCGTACAGGCAGGCCCGTTTCCCGCCGGCTCCGAGCGTCGGCCGGCTGGCGAGTGCATCCCTTGCGGGGTGTGGGAACAGGCAATTGCTTGTGCTCAGGCACCGCCGCGCGGGCGCAGATCCCGCTGCCTGTGCGCAGGCCCCAGTTTGTGAGCGCCGCTCCGGGGGCCAGTTTGTCGGGGGAGTGCGCGTTGCGGGGTGTGGAAACAGGCAATTGCTTGTGCTCAGGCACGACGGCGTACGCGCGGACCCGCTTCTCGCCGCCTCCGAGCGTCGGCCCGCTGGCGAGTGCACCCCTTCCGGGGTGTGGGGACAGGTAATTGCTTGTGCTCAGGCACCGCCGCGTGTGCGTCGGCCCCGCTTCCTGTGCGCAGACCCCAGCTCCTGTGTGCAGGCCCCAGTTCCTGTGTGCGGGTCCCAGTTCCGGTGCGCAGACACGACTTCGTGTGTGTGGACCCCACGTCCTGTGTGCAGCCTCCGGCGCCAGCTCGTCGGGGGCGGGTGGGGGGTTAGAGGTTGGCGTCTTCGGGGGTTTCTGCTTCTTCGCCGAAGGGGTGGGTGGTGATGAATTGTTTGGTTTCGGTGTAGAGGCGTTCGATGTACTTTTCCAGTTCGGTGGACTCGACTCGCCATTGGCCGCGGCCGCCGATCTTGACGGCGGGGATATCGCCGCGGCGGACCAGTGCGTAGACCTGGTTGGCGGAGATGTTCAGGACCTCGGCGACGTCGGCGAGTTGGAGGAAGCGGGGACCCGGCATCGTCGTGCTCCTTCGGATAGTGGCTGGTTCCTTCAGTTTGCCACGGTTGGCGAGTGGACGGCCGTGTTTGTCCCCAGGCCATGACAGCCTGTGGATGACCGTTCACCCTTCGAGCGGCAACCAGGCAGAATGTCCCGGGATCAGCGATCCACCGACTGGGGAGACGAAGTGGTCGAGACAGCAGTGCGAAGTGGCTTCGGGGCGCCGGCTGCTCCGGCCCAGCGCAGCCGGAAGGCGCGCTGGAAGGACGGCCGCCTGGTGCTCGGCGTGCTGCTGGTCGCCGTCACCGCGCTGGCCGGCGCGAAGCTGCTGTCGTCCGCCGACGACACGACCACGATCTGGGCGGCCAAGCACGAGCTCAAGGCGGGGACCCCGCTGACCAACGACGACCTGACCACGGTCCATGTCCGTTTCACCAGTGGTGACGACGCGGGGCGGTACCTGTCCGCCGACGCCGATCTGAAGGGTCTGGTCGTCGGCCGGACGGTCGGTCAGGGCGAGTTCGTGCCGAAGGACGCCGCCGTACCCAAGTCCGACCAGGACCGCACCGAGTTCCCGCTGTCGGTGGCGGCCGGGCGTCTGCCGTCGGACACCGCGCCCGGCGATGTGGTGGACGTGTGGGTGGTGCCGAAGGAGGAGGGTCAGCCCGCCCGGGCGCTGTGGAGCAGCGTTCGCGTGTTGCAGATCGACTCGGTGAAGGGTGTCTCAGGCGGTTCGGCGCGTAGACAGGTGACGATCGCGCTCGCCTCGGCTGATCTGCCCCGGATCCCGGCCGCCCTCACCGCGATCAGCACGGGCGAGCCGACCCTGGTCCGGAAGGACGGCTGATGTCGGTCCCAGTCCTGCTAGCCGTGACCGGGGCGCCGTGGGAGGCAGACGTCGTACGGCGGACCGAGGGCGCTCCAGGGATCCGGATCGTACGGCGCTGTGTCGACATCGCCGATGTGATGGCGGCGGCTGCGAGCGGTCAGGCCCGCGCGGTGCTGCTCGCCGACGCGCTGCCGCGGCTGTCGTCCGATGCGGTCGCCGCGCTCTATGCCCGCGGTATCGCCGTGCTCGCCCTGGTCGACCCGACCGAGACAGGTGCGCCGTTCGGCGCCGAGGACCGGCTGAGCCGGATGGGGATCGAGCGGATCCTGCCCGCCGACGTGAGCCCGGCGGACCTCGGCCGGGCGATCTCCGATGCGGTCGACGCCGGCCCGCCGATCACCAACTCGCACTTCGCGGGCGGTTTCGTGCCGCTCTCGCCGGAGAATGCCGGCAACCCGCAGCCGCCCGCGTTCCCGCAAGGCACCGGTCGGCTGGTGGCAGTCTGGGGACCGACCGGCGCGCCCGGGCGGACGACCGTCGCGGTCAACCTCGCCTGTGAACTTGCCGCGAAACGGGTCCCGACGCTGCTCGCGGACGTCGACGTGTACGGCGGGACCGTGGCGCAGATGCTCGGGATGCTCGACGAGACCTCCGGCCTGGCCGCCGCGGCGCGATCGGCGTCGAACGGATCGCTCGACATGGTGATGCTCGCCCGGCACGCGCGCGAGGTGAACCCGCATCTGCTGGTGCTGACCGGGCTCAGCCGGGCCGACCGGTGGACGGAGCTGCGGCCCGCGGCGGTCGAGGCGGTCTGGTCGACCGCGCGGACGCTGGCGCCGATGACGGTGGTCGACGCCGGGTTCTGTATCGAGACCGACGAGGAGATCTCGTTCGACTCGCTGGCGCCGCGGCGCAACGGGGCGACGGTGGTGACGCTCGAGGAGGCCGACGAGGTCGTCGTCGTGGGTACGGCGGATCCGGTCGGTCTGACCCGCCTGATCCGGGCGGTCCACGACCTGCGCGCCGTCGTACCGTCCGTCAACCCGCGTGTGGTGGTGAACCGGTTGCGGTCCGGGTCGCTCGGCGGGTCGCCGGGGGACGCGGCGTTGGATGCGCTGCGGCAGTACGCCGGGATCGACCACGCTGCCCTGCTGCCGTACGACCTGAGTGCGACGGACACCGCGGTCGCGCACGGGCGCAGCCTCGCCGAGGCCGCGAAGTCGAGCAAGCTCCGCAAGGCGTTCCAGCAGCTCGCCACGGCGATCGCCAACGACCTCCATTCGGTCCCCGCCTGACCCGGCACTCAGGGTCGAGTTGGGGGACATCCCCGCCGACAGCAGGGCCGTTGTGTGCCAGGGTTGGACGTACTTCGACCCGCACCTGAGGGAGCGTCATGTCCGATGTCCAAGGCCGGCCGCGGAGCTCGATGAGCGTCGAGCGGCGGTACGGGATCGCCATCTCGGTCGCCCTCATCCTCGGCGGCGCGTACTGGGCGCTCACCGGACTGACCGAGGGCACCAAGAACAGCCAGACCAGCTACCCGGTGCACGACAGTTCGCTGCTCGTGAAGGGCGGCTCCGCGACGATCGAGGTGCGGCCCGGCGACGGGACCGAGATCAAGGTCGACCGGCAGTCCTCGCGGAACATGTTCGGCTCGGATCCGAGCGAGAAGTACCACGAGAGCGAAGGCACGCTCGAGCTGAACAGCGGCGGCTGCGGATTCCTGTCGTTCGGGTGCAAAACGACGTACGTGCTGACGGTGCCGCGGGACCTGAAGCTCACGGTCGAGAGCAGCAGCGGAAACATGACGATCGCGGGGATCGAAGGCGCGACGGAGCTGAAGAGCAGCTCGGGCAACATCGAGGTGCACGACGTACGTGGGCCGCTGGACCTCAAGTCGAGCTCGGGTGATCTCGAGGCGGACGGGCTCACCGCGACCTCGGTGACGGCGCACAGCAGTTCCGGCAGTACGTCGCTGGACTTCGCCGTCGCCCCGCAGACGGTGGAGGCGAAGACGAGCTCGGGCGACGTCTCGATCCGGATCCCGTCCGGCACCGAGTCGTACAAGGTGGACACCGCGACGTCGTCCGGCGACGAGGCGGCGAACGTGAGCAACAATCCCAACGCGACCCGGACGATCACGGCGAAGACGTCCTCGGGTGACGTCTCCATCGAATACAACCACTGACTGGGGATGGGAGAGCGTGCACAGGGTGTGAGGGTGAGGGTCGGGAGGGTGAGGGCGGGGGCCTTCTGAGTAGGCTTGCGCGCATGGTTGAGGTGCGGGCGGTGCCGCGTGGTCTGCTGGTGGACTGGGGCGGCGTGCTCACCTCGGGTCTGGAGCCGGCGCTGCGGCGCTGGGCGGAAGTGGACGATTTCGACTTCGATTCCTACCTCGAAGCAGTCCTGAAATGGCTCCCTTCCGAGAGCGTGACCGCCGAGCTGAACCCGGTGCACGCGCTCGAACGCGGCCAGATCGCCGTCCCCGACTTCGAGCGCAAACTCGCCTCGATCCTGGTCCGCCGCGACGGTACGCCGGTTCCCGCGGAGGGACTGATCGAGCGGATGTTCGCGCACTTCGAGCACCAGCCCGCGATGGCCGCGCTGGTCCGCCGCGTGAACGAACGCGGGATCCGGACCGCGCTGCTGTCGAACTCCTGGGGCAACACCTATCCGCGGGACACGTGGGACGGGATGTTCGACGACATCGTCATCTCCGGCGAGGTGGGCCTGCGCAAACCCGAGCCGGAGATCTTCCAGCTCGCCGCGAGCCGGCTCGGCCTCGAGCCGGCCGAGTGCGTGTTCGTCGACGACCTGCAACTCAACGTCGACGGCGCCCGCGCGATCGGAATGACCGCGATTCTTCACACCGAGTACGACGAGACCCGGCGAGCGCTGGAAACCCTGTTCGGAGCCGACCTGACGTGACCGTGACCACTCCCGCAACCTCCTCCCCCACTCGGCCGGCTGGTCGTCGCGTCGTCATCGCGATCGCCGGATGCGCGGTCCTCGTGGCGCTCGGCGCCTGGATCGGCCACCTGTACGGCGGCATGATCGACCTGCGCGTCTACCGGATGGGCGGCTCGGTCCTGCTGCACGGCGATTCGCTGTACGACGCACACCTGGCGGGCTCGGGCCTGCCGTTCACGTACCCGCCGTTCGCGGCGATCGCGATGGTCCCGCTGGCCGCCGTACCGTGGGGTGTCGCGCTGGTCGCCTGGACGACCCTCTCGGTGCTGTGCATCACCGCATTGTGGCGGGCGAGCCTGACCAAGACGTTCTGGTCGTTCGTCACCCAGCGGAAGCGTACGGCGGTGCTGATCGCGCTGACCGTACTGTCGCTGCTGCTGGAGCCGGTCTGGCAGACGATCCAGTTCGGCCAGATCAACCTGTTGCTGACCGCAATGATCCTGCTGGACCTGATTCGGCCGAACGACACGCGTCTGCGCGGGTTCTGGCTCGGCGTGACGATCGGCGTCAAGCTCACCCCGCTGCCGTTCCTGGCGCTGCTGATGGTCACGAAGCAGTGGCGTGCGCTGCGCAACGCCGTACTCGGGCTGCTGGCGACGATGGCGATCGGGTTCGCGATCGTGCCGCACCAGTCGTGGCGGTACTGGACCGACGTGATCCTCGACGCCAACCGGGTCGGCGGGATCGCGTACACCGGCAACCAGTCGTTCAACGGTTTCCTGCACCGGATCGGTAACGAGGCGAGCTGGGTGCAGCCGACCTGGTTCGTGCTGTCGGCCGCGTTCGGGCTGGCGGTGCTGTGGCTGGCCCGCAAGTACTGGCTCGCGGACGAGCGCGTGACGGCGATTTCCGTGATGGCGCTCGCGGTCCTGTACGCGTCGCCGATCTCGTGGAGCCACCACTGGGTGTGGATCATCCCGCTCGGCGTCAGCCTGATCCGGGGCGTCAACCGCGTGTGGGGCCTCAACCCCGCGGCCGTCACCGGTGTGCTGTTCTACGGCCTGTTCGTACTGCGCTCGATCTGGTGGGTCCCGTTCCGCGACGACAGGGAACTCGACTGGACCTTCTGGCAGTCGATCCCCGGCAACTCACACCTGATCGTCGGCATGATCGCCTTCATCCTGCTCGTCGTCACCAGCCGCGGCCTACCGAAGGCTCAAGAGGAGAAGAGCAGTAGCAGGCCGCCGCAGGTGTAGCCGACCATGACGATCAGTAGGGGGAGCTGGCCGGCTAGGGCCTTTGCGCGGGGGAACAGGGCGACCGCGCGGTCGTGGGCCGAGATGACGCCGAGGAGGTGGCCGCAGACCACTGCGATGACCTGTATGAGCGCGATGGCCGCACTGTGGTTGGTGATGCCGGTGTTCACGGCGAGGAGTCCGGTGCCGAAGATGTTGGCGCCGTTGCTCAGCGGGTCGCTCAGGTAGATCAGCGTCCGCTGCCCTTCCAGGATGAACAGGGTCAGGTAGTGCGCGACGACGTACCCGAATGCGATCGGTACGACGGAGTGCGCGAACAGGCCCGGTAGCGAGGTCCGCGAACTGTCGGAGAGCCGGCCGGCGAGGACTGTCGCGCCGGAGTACGTGATCAGCACGAACAGGATGAAGACAATCAGCGCGCCGGTGCCGAGCCACGTCATCGAGATGTTCTGGTTCTGCGCCCAGCCGATCCAGGCGGACGAGTTCGAGAACCCGTCGTACGCCGTCGAGCCGAGCAGCGCCGCCACCATCCCCACGAGTCCGGGCTGCGCGCGAAGGCCGTCCAGGTTCTCGAGCGGCCGGCGGAGCACCAGCTGCCCGTCGGTACGGCGACCCCACGGCGACAGGCGCGACATCAGGGTCGCGTACACCTCGAACGGATCGCCCTGCGCGAACCAGCGGTCGCCGAACAGTACCGCGCCGAACAGCGTGATCACGACGTACAACGCGATCCACGCCTGCAGTACCGGGATCGTGGCCCGGTCCGGCGCGACCAGTTCCAGCCAGGTGAACGCGAAGATGCCCAGCGTGGCCGGCCACAGACCCACCCAGGCCGGAAGCTCGAGCAGACCCTTGGACGGCGGCTGGCGGAGCAGCTTCGACAGCAGCAGGTGCAGGGTGCGCAGTGGGTTCAGCGTCCGCCAGACCGGCCCGAACAGCAGTGAGATCGGCACCAGGCCGACCCAGACCAGGATGTAGATGAAGCCGAAGATCGGGTTCGTCAGCCGGTCGACGCCGAACACCAGCGACACCATCGCGTACAGGAAGGTCGCCAGCCCGAGCAGCCGGACGAGCCACCGGAACCAGCCGGCGTCGACGGTCCGGGTGATTGCGGTCGGCAACGGTACGCCGGACGCGTCGCCGCGGTACTTCGGACTACGCCAGGCGAGCCCGAGGACGACGAACGACAACGCGACCGCGACCGCGGCCCCACCGACCGCCAGCCCGAACGGAATCGGCAGGTCCTGACGACCGCCGATCCCGTGCAGCGGGAGCATCATGAGACAACGAGTTTGGCGACCAGCTTGCCGCTCTTGTGGGTCTCGACCTCGAAGGTGCCCTTCATGTTCGCGGTGAACTTGACCGAGACGGGCTTGCCCGGGGCGAGCTCCAGCTCCTTGTCGTACCCGTGGATGTGCAGCTCCTCGGCGACGTCGCTGACCGCCTTGACCAGCACGGTCTGACCGGCCTTCACCTTGATCGTCGCGCCGCTCGGGTTGACCTTGCCGTTGGCAACGGTGACGTCGACGGTGACATCGGCCTGCTCACCGGACGGGTCGGCGGTGTTCGACGGCGAGCTCGCGTTCGGCGAGCCAGGGGTCGGGGTGCTGGTGGGGAGGGTCGACGTCGGCGTACTGGCCGGGGCGCTCGGCGAAGGGGTGGTGCTGCCGCTGGCGTCGTTTCCGCCGCAGCCGGCCAGGACCAGCATGCCGAGGGCGGGCAGAAGAGCGGTGGCGGCACCGCGAGTGAGCGTCGAACGCATCGGTCCAGGAGCCTTTCAAGGGTCATGTGACATATCCAGGGGCGCGACGCACCCTCTTGCCTGACGAACACAGATAGCTCAGTGTTCCCGTACGGCCAGTGTCGCAGCCCACTGTCGGCAGGGGCAGCTAGGGTGAGATTCCGTCGAACTGAGAGGAAGGTGACCGCCGTGCCCGACCGGTTGACGTCGCTCGACCTCACCTTTCTCAAGGCCGAGTCGCCGGCCACCCCGATGCACGTCGGGACGGTCGACATCTTCGAGCCGCCGGTGCACGGTGACGAGGGCTTCGACTACGAGAGCCTGGTGGCGCTGATCCGGGACCGGATCACGTTCGTGCCGAAGTACCGGCAGCGGGTCCAGCAGGTGCCCGGCCGGTTCGCCGCGCCGGTGTGGGTGGACGACGAAGAGTTCGACATCACCTTTCATGTACGCCGCTCCGCCCTGCCGCGCCCCGGCACGCACGCGCAGCTGCTCGAGCTGGTCGCCCGGATCATGTCCCGGCGGCTCGACCGGGCCCGCCCGCTGTGGGAGATGTATCTCGTCGAGGGCCTGGAAGGTGACCGATTCGCGATCATCGCGAAGTCCCATCAAGCGCTTGTCGACGGCAACAGCACGGTCGACATCGGCCAGGTGGTGCTGGACGCGACGGCGCACCCGAAGGACACCCCGACGGACACCTGGCAGCCGGAGCACCCGCCGTCCGCGCTGGAGCTGCTCGCCGGGGTGTTCACCGACGCCACCAAGCATCCGAGCGCGGTCCTCGAGCTGGCCCGCGCCGAGATGGCCAGCCTGACCGGCTCGACGTCGGTCCGCGAGGTGCTCGGCGGCGTGGTCGGCTCGCTGGTCGCGCAGCGGCACGCGCAGGAGAGCTCACTGCATGTGAAGACATCGGGTCAGCGGCGATTCACCACCGTGCAGACCGATCTCGAGGACTACCGGACCATCCGCGCAGCGCACGGCGGCACGGTCAACGACGTGGTCCTCGCCGTGGTCGCGGGCGCGTTCCGGGCCTGGATGATGACCCGTGGCGAGGGCGTCGGGCCGACCCGGAGCGTGCGGGCCGTGGTCCCGGTCAGCATCCGCGACGACGAGGACGACGAGCCCACGTCGCTCGGCTCCCGGGTAATCGCCTCGAGCGTGAACCTGCCGGTCGGCGAGAACTCCCCGGTCATGCGGCTGCACCAGATCTCGTACCAGACCAAGGTGCACAAGGACACCGGTCGCGCAGTCAGCGCCCGCTCGCTGGTTGGGATCGCCGGGTTCGCCCCGACCACGCTGCACGCGCTCGCCGCCCGGGTCGCGACCACCACGGTCCGCCCGATCGACGACGTCGTGATCACCAACGTGCCGGGTCCGCAGTTCCCGCTGTACGCGCAGGGTGCCCCGATGCTCGCGTCGTACCCGGTGGTGCCGTTGATGCCCGGTCAGGGCCTGTCCGTCGGCGTCACGTCGTACGACGGGAAGGTGTACTACGGTCTGAACGCGGACCGCACGGCCATGCCGGACCTCGCTGTTTTCGCCCAATGCGTGACCGATGCGCTGGACGAGTTGCTGGACACCACCAGGGGCAGCCGGAACCGGGCTTCCCGGGGCCGGAGGAAACAGACCAAGAAGGCGGGCTCATGAGGGTCTACGTCCCATCCACGCTCCACTTGCTGAGCGCGGCGTGCAACGCCGGCGAGATCGGCCCGGCGCCGCTGACGGCGTACGGCGTGACACCGGCACTGCGCGAGTGGTACGTCGAAGGCGACGACGAGGAGCTGGAGTACGTCGCGATGGCGCAGGCGGCCCGCGCCTCGGTAGGACTGCTGGCCGCCGATCCGGGCACCTCTCGGAGACGGGTGGTGATCGCGGCCGAAGTCAGCGCCGTACCGCCGGCGGACGGTTCTGTGGAGCTCGGTGACGCCCGGCTGGAGCTGCACGTGGTGATTCCGTGGCGGTCGGTGGTGTCCGTGCATCTGGACGCGGCGCAGGCGACCACGGTGATCGGCAAGGCCGCGGACCTCTGGGACGCAGCGCAGAGCGGTGACGACAACGCTGTGTTCGCCCTCGATTCGTGCGAGGGTGAAGACCTGATGTGGTACGCGACACAGGAGATCCCCGATCTGCTCGCGGCGGAGGGGCCGCGCGGCGGACAGCGCACTTAGGGAGCTGATGGCGATGCAGGCGATCTGGAAGGGGGCCATCTCGTTCGGGATGGTGACGATCCCGATCAAGGTGTTCTCCGCGACCGAGGAGAAGGACATCTCGTTCCGTCAGGTGCACGTCGCCGACGGGGGCCGGATCAAGTACAAGCGGATCTGCTCGATCGACGGCGAAGAGGTGCCGTACTCCGATATCGGCAAGGGCTACGAGATGCCGGACGGCCGGATGGTGGTGCTGGACTCGGACGACTTCGCCGACCTGCCGCTGTCCAGCAAGAAGGTCATCGACGTGCTGGAGTTCGTGCCGGCCGACCAGGTCGACCCGCTGTACCTGGGGAAGTCCTACTACCTGGCGGCCGACGGCGGACCTGGTGCCAAGCCGTACGTGCTGCTCCGGGACGCGCTCGAGGGTTCCGAGCTGTATGCGCTGGTCAAGGTCGCGCTGCGGTCCCGGGAGAGCCTGGGGTTGTTGCGGACGGTCGACGACGTCCTGGTGCTGCAGGTGATGCTGTGGCCGGACGAGATCCGGGACAAGGCGTTCGCGGCGCCGCCGGAGGACGTGGAGATCCGGTCCCAGGAGAAGGCGATGGCGTCGTCGTACATCGACACGCTGCGCGGTGAGTTCGACCCGGACCAGTACCACGACGAGTACCGGCAGGCGCTGGAGAAGGTCGTCCAGGCGAAGGCCGAGGGCGTGCCGCTGCCGGAGTCCGAGGAAGAGGAGACCGACGGCGCCGAGGTCGTCGACCTGGTCGCCGCGCTGCGTGCCTCGGTCGAGGCCGCGAAGGCGCGTCGCGCGGGCGGTGGGTCCGGCGAGGCCGCGAAGACACCCGCCAAGAAGGCCGCGGCGAAGGCTCCGGCCAAGAAGGCGGCCGCCGCCAAGAAGGCGCCGGCGAAGAAGGCAGCCAAGAAGGCTACGAAGAAGTCCGCATGAGTGAGCAGACGGAAATCCCGAAGGACATCTCGGAGGTCCCGGACGATCCGAGCGCCGTGGTGGTGAAGCCCGGGGCGTTCCTGCTCGAGCTGATCCCGGTGCCGGTGTCCGACATCGACCGGGCGAAGCAGTTCTACGCCGACCAGTGCGGTTTCCATGCTGATGTCGACGTGACGCCGACGGACGGTGTGCGCATCGTCCAGCTCACGCCTCCGGGCTCGTACTGCTCGATCGCCCTGCTCCAGGGCTTGCCGAACGCCGAGATGCAGCCGGGTTCCTTGCGCTCGCTGCACCTCGTCGTGAAGGACATCGAGGCGGCCCGCGCGGAGCTGATCGGCCGCGGTGTCGAGGTCAGCGAGACCGAGGACCTCGGCGGGGTCTTCTACGCCTGGTTCGAGGACCCCGACGGCAACACCTGGGCCCTCCAGCACATGCCCTGGAGGAGATAAACAGCCGCGTTCGTGGTTGACGGTGCTGGCGTGGCACCATGCTGGTGTCACGCCAGGCCATCCGCACCCGGCGTGCCCAAGTACGGTCCACCACACTCGAGGAGCTGCACAGCCATGGATGCCGTCACCGCCGTCCCGACGCCTGCCAACGAGCCCGTCAAGGGGTATGCGCCCGGTTCGTCCGAGCGCGCGAGCCTGGAGGCGAAGCTCAAGGAGTTCACCGCGGCGGGTGCGATCGACCTCACCTGCACGATCGGCGGCGAGCAGAAGCTGGGTGGCGGCGCGCCGATCCAGGTGGTGCAGCCGCACAAGCACGCGCAGGTGCTCGGCACGCTCGGCAACGCGACCGAGGCGGACGGTAAGGCCGCCGTCGACGCGGCCCTGGCGGCTGCCCCGTCCTGGCGCTCGCTGTCCTTCGACGACCGCGCCGCGATCTTCCTGAAGGCCGCCGACCTGCTGGCCGGCCCGTGGCGCGACACCCTGAACGCGGCCACCATGCTCGGTCAGTCCAAGACCGTGCAGCAGGCCGAGATCGACGCCGCCTGCGAGCTGATCGACTTCCTGCGGTTCAACGTGGCGTTCGCGCGGCAGATCGTCAGCGACCAGCCGATTTCTTCCCCGGGCGTGTGGAACCGGGTCGACTACCGGCCGCTCGAGGGCTTCGTGTACGCGATCACGCCGTTCAACTTCACCGCGATCGCCGGCAACCTGCCGACCGCGCCGGCGCTGATGGGCAACACCGTCGTCTGGAAGCCGTCGCCGACGCAGCAGTTCGCGGCGCACTGGACGATGCGGCTGTTCGAGGCCGCGGGCCTTCCGGCCGGCGTCATCAACCTGGTCACCGGTGACGGCATGGACGTCAGCAAGGCGGCGCTGACCCACGCGGATCTGGCCGGTATCCACTTCACCGGCTCCACGAAGACGTTCCAGTCCCTGTGGGGCGCGGTCGGCACGAACATCGCGTCGTACAAGACCTATCCGCGGCTGGTCGGGGAGACCGGCGGCAAGGACTTCATCCTGGCGCACCCGTCCGCTGACCCGGCGGTGGTGAAGACCGCGATGGTGCGTGGCGCGTTCGAGTACCAGGGGCAGAAGTGCTCGGCGGCTTCCCGGGCGTACGTCGCGCGCTCGGTGTGGGACCGGATCCGGGACGACATCGTCGCCGAGACCGACGCGATCACGATGGGCGATGTCACCGACCTGTCGAACTTCATCGGCGCGGTGATCGACGACCGCGCGTTCGCCAAGCACAAGGCCGCGCTGGATCGGGCTCGGGCCACGGATTCGATCGAGGTCGTTGCCGGTGGCACCTACGACGACAGCGAGGGGTACTTCGTCCGCCCGACCCTGCTGGTCTCCGACGACCCGACCGACGAGATCTTCACGACCGAGTACTTCGGCCCGATCCTCGGCGTGCACGTGTACGACGACGCGGACTACGCGAGCGTGATGCAGGGCATGGAGCACTCCGCGCCGTACGGGCTGACCGGTGCGGTCATCGCGCAGGACCGGCCCGCGGTCGCGGAGGCGGCGGAGTACCTGCGGTTCGCGGCCGGGAACTTCTACGTCAATGACAAGCCGACCGGTGCGGTCGTCGGGCAGCAGCCGTTCGGCGGCGCGCGGGCGTCCGGCACCAACGACAAGGCCGGCTCGATGTGGAACCTGATCCGCTGGGCCTCCCCGCGCTCGATGAAAGAAACCTTCGCCCCGCCGACCGACTACCGCTACCCGCACCAGGGCTGAGAAAAGAGCAGTCTGCATCAGGGTTGATCGGGGATTACCCGGGAATCGGCGGCCGGCGGGAGCACTCCCGCTGGACCCGTCGTTGCTCGGGTATGCATGCGACTGATCTGCACCTCGAACCGAACGAAGCCTCCGACCTGTGCCGCGTCTTCACGCCTGACGTGCTGGCGCGGCACGGCTGGGACCGGGCGTTCGTCACCGTCCTGGACGAGACCGCGGCGGAGGACGCGCTCGCGCTGCTCGTACACGCCGCCGGAACGGCACTCGACGAGGGCTGGTCGGCCCGGCGGATCCACGCCGACGCCGGCCTGAGCGCGGGCAAGACCGAGGACGCCGAGGCATGCGCCGCCCGGGACGGGTACGTGTACTTGCTCGGCTCGCAGTTCGGGAAGAAAGCAGGCCCGTTGTCGGCGAAGCGGTCCTGGATCGCCCGGGTCCCGGAGCAGTCGATCGCTTCTCCTGGAACGCCTGGTGACGGGCCGGTCTCGATGGAGATTGTGCGGTTCCGGTTCGGGCTGCATCGGGCGGTCAACGATGCGCTCGCGGACATCGACCTGCTCCCTGTCGGCGCGCTCGGACGGCAGGCGTACGTCGAGGCGACAATCGCCCGTGGACAGTCTCGGTCGAAGAGCTGGGACGGGATGGTCCGCCCGACCGACCACCCGATCAACGTCGAGGCGGCCGAGTTCCGTGCCAACGGCAACCTTTTGCTCGGGCTGCGGTACCCGGTGACCGCCGACGGACATCCGGTCCTGGTCGAACTCGAGAACGTCGACGAGCTGTTCGACGACGCCAACGCCGTACCGCGCTGTGGAAACGTCTGGATCCTCGGCGATGTCGGCGGCGTCGAGGCGCCGGCGGGACTGCGGGCCCTCGATACGCGCGGCGGTGATGTGTTCGACGCTGTTGTCGGGGACCTCGACGCGTCGGGGAAGTCGGCCACGGTACTCGCGGACCACCCGGAAGGTGCTCTCGCCGACTCCGAGCATGTCCGCTTCGAACTACCGCCCGAGTCCGGCGGGGTTGTTGGGAGCAAGGTGGTTCATCACTTCGGTGACGTACGCCGGGTCGAGGGTGTCGCGGTCGACGACGAGGGCCACGCGCATTACGTCATCGACGAGGAAGGGCATGTCGCCCTTCGTACGCTCGTCTTCGAGTGAGGGTCAGGTCGCGAGGCCCCGCCGTACCGTGATGTAGAAGGTGGTCAGGTCGTCGATCAGCGCCTCGACCTGCGGCGGAGCGGTGAGGTCCGCGTCCAGCAGCCAGTCCGAGACCAGGTCGAACATGCCGCCGATCAGCCCGATCGCCACGCTGTGCCGTGCCGTGCGCTGCTCCTCGGGCTGCGGTCCGTCGTACCGGTCCCAGAGCTGGACGAGGAAGCCGGCCGCCCACCGCCGGTTGGCGCGGCGCTGCCGTTCGACCGACTCCGAGATGCCGGACGCCATGCCGAAGGTGACCTTGGTGATCCGCGGGTCGTCGACCAACGCGTGTACGAAGATCGCGAGCAGCCGCGGCGCCTCCTGGCGCTCGTTCCCGGTCGCCTTCCCGGCGGCGTCTTCCATCCGCTCCTCGAGGCGTTCGGAGGTCCGCCGGAGCAGCGCCAGATAGCACTCCTCGCGGCTGGTGAACAGCTCGTAGAAACTCTTGGTCCCGATGTACGCCGTACTGCAGATCTGCTCGATCGACGTACCGAGGTACCCGTTGTCGGCGAACAGCTTGAGCGCCGCGTCCAGCAACTGCTCGCGTCGTTCGGCCCGGCGTTGCCCGGCGTCCAGTCCCCGTATCGTGCGACTCATGCGCTGGACACTACCCCGAGTGGCAGATCCGTAACCCACAGGTCTTGTTTTGAATACGAGCTCTTGTTTGTAACCGGCGAACGTGCTCAACTACCCGTGATCTACTGATCACTCATCGATACTGTCACGGGGAGTTGTCATGCGCTACCGCCTCCGCCGAACCGCCGCGAGCCTGTTCGCCGCCGTCCTCCTTACCGGAGCCGTCACCTCCGGAGCTGCGACCGCCTCCGGCGCCGCGACTGCTTCTGATGCTGCCTCGGGTGCTGCGGCTGCTGCTTCCGGTACTGCGGCCGCTTCTGGTGCTGTGACGACGGCCGGTGCTGCGGCGTCGTCGGGTTTTGACGATTGGGCGTGCAAACCGTCGGCCGCGCATCCGAACCCGCTCGTCCTGCTGCACGGCCTCGGCGGCAACGGCCCCGGCAACTACTCGTACCTCGGCCCGTTCCTGGCCGCGAAGGGCTACTGCGCCTTCACCCTCACCTACGGCCAAGCGACCCCGGCGATCCCGGTCGGTGGCACCGTCTCGATCACGAAGTCGTCCGCGGAGATCGCGTCCTTCGTCCAGCGCGTCCGCCAGGCAACCGGCGCGGCGAAGGTCGACATCGTCGGGCACTCCGAGGGCGCTTTCCAGTCGATCTACGGCCCGAAGGTCCTCGGGTACGCCGCTCAGGTGGGCAAGGTGATCGCACTGGCCCCGCCGACACACGGCACGACGTTCGGCGGACTGGTCAGCGTGGGCGACTACCTCGGCCTGGGCCCGCTCGTCGACCAGGTACTGCGCCAGTTCGGCTGCCCCGCCTGTGACGAACTCATCGTCGGCGGATCGGCCGTCACCAAACTGACCGCTGGGCCGATCGCGCAACCCGGAGTGAAGTACACGGTGATCGTGTCCCGCTTCGACGCCCTGGTCACGCCGCACGAAACATCCTTCATCCGCGAGCCGGGCGTAACCAACGAGTACGTCCAAGACACCTGCCCCCTGGACCCCGTCGGCCACGTAGGCCTCGCCTTCGACCCAACCGTCGCCCAACTAGTAGCCAACGCCCTCGACCCCACCCACAAAACCCAGGTGGTTTGCGCCTTCGGCCCACCCCTCTAACCCCAGCCGGCGCTTATTAGAAGGCGGCAAGCGCACCCACCTACCTATCCTCGCCAACATGCCCCCCGACAACCCCCACAAGTCACCACCGCTCAAAACCAACCACTCATCCGCAGACCAGGCACTCCGGAACGCCAACCACCGCAACGCGGACCAGGTCGTGCGGAACGGCGACCACCGCAACGCGGAGCAGGTCGTGCGGGCCGGCGACGTCCGCAACGCGGAGCAGGTCGTGCGGGCCGGCGACCCCCGGAACGCGGAGCAGGTCGTGCGAGACGGCGACGACCGCAACGCGGAGCAGGTCCTGCGCGACGGCGACCCCCGCAACGCGGAGCAGGTCCTGCGGAACGCCAACCTCCGCAACGCGGAGCAGGTCGTGCGGGCCGGCGACCCCCGGAACGCGGAGCAGGTCGTGCGGGCCGGCGACGACCGGGACACCGAGCAGGTACTCCGGGGCGGTGGCAATCGTGATGTGGAGCAGGTACTGCGGGACGGGGACTATCGGGATGTGGGGCTAGTGCCCGGGGACGGGGACTATCGGGATGTGGAGCGGGTGTTGCGGGACGCTGGGTGGACGTCTTGTGGGGCGGGGGATTGGGCGATTGCGTTGCGGGCCCCGGACGGTCGTACGCTGCGCGGATCAGTCCGTTCGATCCGACAGCGCCGTACACGGTCGCGCTGTATCGGGAGGCGGCGCACACCCGCCAGGTACCGCGGCTGTACGCGCACCGCCGGCTGGTGGGCGG
Source organism: Kribbella sp. NPDC055110 (assembly GCF_053607525.1). Classification (NCBI taxonomy): domain Bacteria; kingdom Bacillati; phylum Actinomycetota; class Actinomycetes; order Propionibacteriales; family Kribbellaceae; genus Kribbella; species Kribbella sp. NPDC055110. Next base: position 188,197 of record NZ_JBSGTS010000003.1, on the reverse strand, counting down.
CGGCGACCTGCAGATCATGGAGTGGCTCGAGCCGGTTGACGCGAACGAGGCGGCCGCGTTCCACCGGGCGCTGGCGGCGCGCGAGCCGGAGGTTGCCGAACTCGCAGACGTTGTATGGCGGGTGCACGAGCGGGGGCGCCGGGAGTTCCCCTGGTTCGCGCCGAAGCTGGACGACAACCCGGACAACATCATGCGCAACACGGACGGCCGCCTGGTCGCCGCAGACCTCTTCGGCGCCGACGGCCCGAGGCTCTACGCAGCAGTCGTCGACGACCCAACTCTCGTAGCCACAACCATCCCCGAACCCGAACGCCGCTTCATGACCGACATCCCACTAACCAACACCGGTCCCTGGCCCCCCGAAGTACGCGAATCCATGCGCCAAGCTCTCACAGCCGCCGACACCACAAACCGCGCCTAGCCCCACGCCGGGCAAGCCAGGTGCAGACACGTACCGAGAGCTGGATGTGGGAACACCCGGCGGGGGCGTGAAACAGGCAATAGCTTGTGCGCGGTCCCCGGGGCTTATGCACACATCCGGAGAGTGCTGCCGGATGCCGGGTAACACACGCCGTGAACTGGATGCGGGGACAGGCCGGGAACCGCGTGTGAGGAACCTGGCCAGGCAGGCGCCGCGAGCGGGGCGTGGGAAACCGGGGTAGGCGGGGCGGGAACTGGGCGTTTGGAAGCGGGTCAACACACGCCGGGAAGTGGGCGTAGGAACCCCTGCCGGGGGCGTGAGACAGGTAATAGCTTGTGCTCCGGCCCCGAGGCTTGTTTACACACCCGCAGCGTGCCGCTGGAAGGCGGCGGACGCACGCCGTGAAGTGGGTGTGGGGAGCCCGGGCGGGGGCGTGAGACAGGTAATAGCTTGTGCTTCGTCCCCGGGGCTTGTTCACACATCCGGGGTGTGCCGCCGGGAGCCGGGGTGGCACGCGCCGTGAAGTGGAGGCGGGGACGCGCGGGGAAGCGCGCGCGGGGAACCGGGGTAGGTGGGCGCCGCGAGCTGGGCGTGGGAAAGCGGGGTAGGTAGGCGCTGCGAGCTGGGTGTGGGAAAGCGGGGTAGGTAGGCGCTGCGAGCTGGGTGTGGGAAACCGCGGTAGGCGGGGCGGGAACTGGGCGTTGGGAAGCGGGTCAACACACGCGCCGGGAGCTGGGTGTGGGGAGCCCGGGTGGGGGCGTGAGACAGGTATAGCTTGTGGTCCGGCCCCGGGGCTTGTTCGCACACCTGCAGCGTGCCGCTGGAAGGCGGCGGACGCGCGCCGTGAAGTGGGGGGTGGGGAGCCCGGGTGGGGGCGTTGGACAGGTAATAGCTTGTGGTTTGGGGGTGCGGATTGTTCACCGGGTCGGAGCGTGGCGCTGGGGTTAGGCGGATTGGTGGAGTTGCTGGGTGGGTGGGTCTACTAGGAGGGCGGAGCCGCATTTGATGCAGATCCACTCGTCGGGCTCGTCTACCAGGTAGTCCGAGGGTTCGATGCGTTCGAATGGCATGACGGTGGCGCAGAACGCGCAGTACTGGGCTGCGTCGGTTGTCGACGGGGTCCGGTCGCGCTTCTTTCGCAGGGTACTTCGCATCAACGGGTCACCTCCGGTGCAACGCTTCTTCTCAGGTTGCCACCGGAGGTGACCCGCTCAGCGCAACGACACGGTCCCGATCACGGACCATCGCCGCCCGACCGTGAGTCGAGCACGCCGAGCACGCCGAGCACGCCGAGCCCGAGCCGAGCCCGAGCCGAGCATGAGCCGAGCGCGGTCGACAACGGGCCAATTGTGGGGCGGGGGTTATTTGCCGGACCAGTCGTGGCCTAGGTCGTGTTCTTTTTGGAGGCCGGAGCGGATGGCGTCTACTACGAAGGGCTCGAGTTTCTTGCCGATCAGGGGTACGGCGACCTTGACGTCGAGGTTGATGGCCTGGACGGTCTGAGCTCCGTCCTGGGCGATTCGGGCGGTGCCCTTCAGGGTGACGGGGGTGTTGGTGATCTCGCCGGACACTTCCGCGGTGCGCGAACCGTCGGCGCCGGCGGCGTGCCAGGTTTCGGTCTGGACGACGGTCAGGGTGTCGCCGACGAACTTGCGGGCCATGTCGGGGATGTCGGTGGACTCCATCTTCCGGGAGACCCGGACGACGGTGTCGGTACCTGACGTGCTGACCTTGACGTCGTACGACAGTGCCTTCGTCTTCTCGCATGCCTGCTCGCGGAAGGCGGTGTCCGTCACGATCGCGAACACTTCCTCGGGGGTGGCGTCGTACGACGCCGACATCTTCAGCTCCATGCCCGTCATCATGGCATTACCCGGCCCTCAGGCCACGTCTCACACCGTGTTGAGCAGGTCGAGGGCGGATTGCTGGCGGGCTGCGTCGAGTTTGTCGACCGGCCCGTACCAGTGCAGGCCGTACTGGTCCATCGGTGTCCGGTCGGCCGCGAAGGCGCGGTCGGCCTGGCGTTGCAGGTAGGTCGTGTACGGGTGGTCGGACAGCGCCGCGTTCAGTTTGCCGAGGCCGCGGATGTGCGCGCCCTTGAATGACGGGCCGTCGCCGCCGCAGTCGCCGTTCTCGCACGGCTCGCGCAGGATGCCGTCGGCGGTGTGCAGCGACGACGCGGTGGTCGATGCGTCGGCGAGCCGGCGTGCGGAGGTCAGGTACGTCGAGTTGTTCGTTGCCTTGGACAACTCGGTGAGGGCGCCGATCAGCACGCCCTGGTTGTACGTCCACGCGGTGTCGCCGTTGTTCTTGCACGTGGACAGGTCGATGCCGTCGTTCACCAGGTTCGAGCCGTTGATCATCCCGGTCTGCTGGAACCACGTCCACCCGGCCTGCGCACGCTGCAGGTGCGTCGTGTCGCCGGCGATCCGGCTGTGCAGCTGCGCGTTCAGCTGGATGTACAGCGAGTTCGAGATCGCGTTCTTGTACGTCTTCGCCTCGCTCCACCAGACGCCACCGCCGCAGGTGTTGTCCCAGTACGCCGCCATGTGATCGGCGTCCGCGCGCGCCGTCTGCAGGTACCGGGCCTCGCCGGTGAGGTCGTACGCCGCAACCCATGCGAGCCCCCACCACCCGGTGTCGTCGATGTAGTCGTTGCGGAACTGGCCCTCGAACTTGTTCAGGTTCAGGTCGTACGTCTTGCCGATCGCGTACTTGTAGCTGGGCATCCCGCTGACCCGCGCGTTGTCGATCAGCGCGTTCAGCGCGTTGGCCGAGTTCCACCAGCCGGTGGTGTCGAACAGTCCGCTGGACAGGTTGTAGTCCTGCATCAGCGCGGTCGCGGCCGCCGTACGACGGTCCCAGGCGTTCCACGTCGTACGAGCCCACGCCGTACAGGCTATGTCGGCGCGGTCGCCGGCCTTGCCGCACGCGCGGAGTGCTCCGACGCCGAGGTTGTTCCAGTCGTCGACGTTGTACATCTGCGTACGCCAGCCGCGTTGGCCGCTCGGGATCGCGGTGTTGCCGAGGCGGCTGCCGCCGGACCAGGTGCGGCCGCCGTCCATCGAACGGTCCAGCCAGACCTCGTCGCCGGGGTTGCCGTTCTCGATCGAGGCCCAGCCCATCGCGTCGTCGTCGTCGAAGTGCAGGGTGATCGTGCGGCCGAAGAGCGTGCTGGACACCGGCGCCCGGTCGTTGGGCGCGAGGGCGGGGTCGCGGGCGTCGCAGTACTTGTTGCAGATCGTTGCCTGGGTGGACATGTTCACCGATGGGGTCTCAGCCGGCGCGGGTGGTGGCGCGCCGAGGGGAGCGATCAGCAGGGACAGGCTGGAAACGATTCCAACGTACATCACGGATCTCCCTGGGGCGGTAGGAAGAATGCGGTGCCACCGAAGGTAGGTGGGTGACGACACTACGTCAAGATGCGGGCCTGCAGATCCGGGCTGGGTCAGAACGTGAGGAGCGCGGCGAGGATGGCGGTGGTGACGACGAGGACGGTGGCGATCGCGAACCGGCGGCCGCGGGCGCGGCGGCGGCCGGTCGCGGAGCGGTCGGGGCGGGTCGTGCAGGGCTCGAAGCCGAGGGCGTCGGCCGGGGCGAGGACGCTGCCGAGGCGCGCGCGCAACGTTCGGTGCTCCGCCTGCCGGGTCGCTTCCTCGACGACCCGGCGGCGCATGAACTCCCGGAGCCGGGTCGCCGGAATCCTGACGTCCACCGGCGCGGTGAGGCTCGACGGGAGCACGAGTTCGGTTGGCGGCGCGAGCCCTGGCGGGAGCGCCCGCTGGACCACCGCGTGCGCTGCCGCCACCCGCCTCGCCCGGCTGATCGCAGGCGGGAGGATCAGATAAGCGAGGTGGACGAGCGACCGGTAGTCGTCGAGCAGCAACGCCTCGACCAGCGGCTCTTCACGCGTCGGCCCCTGGACCGGACCCGGAACGATCGGTGTGTCGACCGTGGCGGACATGGAACTCCTCGAACTCGGCGTACCGAAGATCCAACGAACGAATCGCTGACCGGTCACGAAGGTGGTCGGTTAGTCTCCGTGTCATGAGCACTGGTGACGGGGTTGCGGGGCAGTGGGGCGGGGTCGACGTACATTTCGGTGAGGAGGGCGGCCGGCTCACGTACGGCAGCTACCTACGGCTGGCCGAGCTGCTCGACCAGCAGCGCCTCGAGTCCGACCCGCCGGCGCACGACGAGCTCCTGTTCATCACGATCCACCAGGTGTACGAGCTGTGGTTCAAGCAGGTCCTGCACGAGCTGACCGCGTCCCGCGACGCGATGCTGGCCGGTGAGCACTGGCTGGCCGAGCACCTGCTGCGGCGGGTGCACACGATCGAGCGCGTGCTGACGCAGCAGGTGGACATCCTCGAGACGATGACACCGCAGGACTTCGGTGAGTTCCGGCACCGGTTGTCGCCGGCGTCCGGGTTCCAGTCCGTGCAGTTCCGCGAGATCGAGTTCCTGTCCGGCGCGAAGGATCCGTCGTTCGTACGCCGTTTCCGCGGGCTGACCTCGGTCGAGCAGGATCGCTTGCGGCGCCGGCTGGAGGAGCCGACGCTCTGGGACGCGTACCTCGACGTACTGCGGAAGGCCGGGTTCGACACCGATTCCGAGGACTCCATCCGCGACGCCCTGCGCAAGATTGCCGGCGACCGCTCGCACTACGCCGCCGTCTGGGAACTCGCCGAGGCTCTCGTCCAGCACGACGAACTGGCCGCGGCGTGGCGCGCGCGGCACGTGGTCATGGTCGAGCGCATGATCGGCACCAAGCCGGGCACCGGCGGCTCGTCCGGCGCCAGCTACCTCCGCAGCCGTCTCGACCTCCGCTACTACCCGCTCCTGTGGAACCTCCGCTCGAACCTGTGACCGGATCCGTCAGCGCGGCAGCGGGCCGGAGTACGCGGCCCGTGCCTCTTCGACGGCCGGAAGGTGCTCCTGCGACCAGGTGCTGAGCGAGGCGAAGACCGGGGCGAGACTCTCGCCGAGTTCGCTGATGCTGTACTCGACCCGGGGCGGCACCTCGGGGTGATACGTCCGTACGACGAGTCCGTCACGCTCCATCTGCCGCAGCCTCTGGGTCAGCACCTTGGGCGTGATGCCGAGCCGGCGTTCGAGCTCGATGAAACGCTGGCGGCCGTTCTCGTGCAGGGTCCACAGAATCGGGGTCGTCCAGCGGCTGAACACCAGGTCGACCACCGGCGAAATGGGGCACGGGCGGACGTCGGTCGATGCGGTGGCGGTGCTGGTCGTGGTGCTGGTCGTGGTGCTGGTCGTGGTAGTCAAACGGATCTCCCGGGTACGTCGCTTTCCATGAGGAACCCACTATCTCCATGACAGTAGCGTGCGTCGGGTCAGTCGGAAACAACGACCCGGAGGTATCCCCATGATCGTCGTGACAGGTGCGACCGGAAACATCGGCCGCCCGCTCGTCCGCAACCTGCTCGCCGCCGGTGAGACGGTCACCGCAGTCTCGCGAGGCACCTCGGCGCCGCTGCCGCCCGCCGCCGGCCTGGCTGCGGTCCGCGCCGATCTCGCCGACCCGGACTCGCTCGTCCCGGCGTTCGAGGGCGCCGATTCCCTGTTCGTCCTGGTGCACGGCGCGGGCGCCGGCCTCGACCCGGAGGCGATTGCCGGTGTCGCCAAGACGTCGGGAGTCCGCCACATCGTGCTGCTGTCCTCGGTGGCGGCCGGGACGCGGCCGGACCTCGACGCGTACGACGGGTTCCGCGCGCTCGAGGCTGCTGTCACCGGTTCGGGCCTGCAGTGGACGATCCTGCGTCCCGGCGGCTTCCACACGAACGCGCTCGCCTGGACGCAGTCGGTCCGAGAGCTTCGGACGGTGTTCGCGCCGTACGCCGACATCGCGCTTCCGACCGCCGACCCGGCGGACCTCGCCGGAGCCGCGACCGCGGCGCTCCTGGATGGTCGGCACGCCGGCAAGACCTACGAACTGGCCGGCCCGGTCAGCACACCGCGCGAGCGCGCGGCATCCCTCGGTGCGGCGCTCGGTGAGCCCATCGCCTTTGTCGAGGTCTCTCCGGAGGAGGCCCGGCAGCAAATGGTGCAGTGGATGCCGGCGGATGTCGCGGACGCCACGCTCGCGGTCTTCGGTTCTCCGACCCCCGCAGAGACGGCTGTCGGTCCCGACCTCACCGATCTGTTGCAGCGTCCGGCCGTCGACTTCACGGCCTGGGCCCGAACGAACGCCGAAGCCTTCCGCTGATCGCCGCGCGGGGGTCGTTGGCGCAGTGACGCGGTTCCCGGCAGGCTGGTCCCACGGCCAACGAAAGGGCAGCTGTGGTGAAGCTCTATGCCGATGTCGGGGCGCGGCGATTCGGTCAGGTGGTTGGGGATTTGATGCTGGTGGCCTGGGTCTGGCTGTGTGTCGAGCTGGGGCTGCTGGTTTACCGGGCGACCGATGCGCTGGGGGCGCCGGGGCGGAAGGCGGCGGAGGCCGGGGACGGGCTCGCGGGGGATCTGCGGCGGATGTCCGAGCCGATCGGGAAGGTGCCGGCGGTGGGGGATGAACTACGGTCCCCGATCGACAGTGCGGCCGGGGCGGCGGGGAAGTTGGCGCAGGCGGGGCGGGATCAGGCACATGCGGTGGAGCAGTTGGCGTACGTGCTCGCGGGCGTGACGATCGGGTTGCCGGTGCTGTTCGCCGTACTGATCTGGGTGCCGCGGCGGATCCGGTTCGCGCGGCGGGCCACGGCGGCGCGGCGGTTCATCGACAACGCGGCGGATCTGGACCTGTTCGCGCTGCGGGCGATGGCGAACCAGCCGATGCACAAACTCGCGAAGATCTCCGACGACCCGGTCGCCGCCTGGCGTGCCGGCGACCGCGAGGTCGTCACCGCCTTGGCCACCCTCGAACTCCGCACCACCGGGCTCAAGCCACCTCGCCTTTCCGGTGAGAAACAGTCACCTGGTGACGAAAAAGTTCCGGAGAACGCTTAACGCCCGCTTGAGGCTCGCTTGCGGGGGCGGCGGTTACGCTCGGGTACATGGCGCGGGTGTTGCTGGTCGAGGACGATGATGCGATTCGGTTGTCGTTGGGGAAGTCCCTGACGGCGGCCGGGCATGTGGTCTCGGCGGTCGCGGCTGGCGCGGACGGGGTCGCCGCGGTCGCGCGGGAGCGGCCGGAGGTGTTGCTGCTCGATCTCGGGCTGCCGGATCTGGACGGGCGGGACGTGCTCGCGATGGTGCGGGCGGTCAGCGACGTACCGGTGATCGTGGCGACGGCGCGCGACGACGACGCGAGCGTCGTACGGCTGCTGGATGCGGGCGCGGACGACTACGTGATCAAGCCGTTCAGCGCGGCGCAGATGGATGCGCGGATTCGCGCCGTACTGCGGCGGCTCGGGCAGGACCAGCAGGAGGATTCGACTGTCGAGGTCGGCGGGTTGCGGATCGATCCGCGGAGCCGGGAGGTGACCGTCGACGGTAGGCCGGTCGACCTGACCCGCAAGGAGTTCGACCTGCTGCTGGCGTTGTCGCGTCGCCCCGGAGCCGTGGTGACGAAGCGGGAACTGCTCGCGGAGGTCTGGGGGCTGCCGTGGGGCGGTGGTGACCGGACTGTCGACGTACACCTGTCGTGGTTGCGTCGGAAGCTCGGCGAGACGGCGGCCGCGCCGCGGTTCCTGCACAGTGTTCGCGGCGTCGGGATCAAGCTCGCGGTGGACGGCTGAGCATGCGCCGTCGGATCCTGCTGCTGTCGGTGGGCATGACCACGTTGGTCGTGCTCGCGTTCGCCGTACCGCTGGTGCTTCTGTTGCGCAGTACGACGGCCAACGAGTCCAAGGACAAGGCGCGCTACCTGGCGGAGAGCGTCGCGTACTACGTCGGCGACCAGGGCCATACGAGCGACGACATCACGGCGTACCTGAACGGCCTGACGGCCCACGCGGGCCGGATCTCGGTGCGGATGCCGAACGGTACGACGCTGGGCGACCCGCCGCCTGGTGGGGTGCCGACGCCGACGAACCTGCCGGCCGGGTACGGCGACGACGACCACGACGACAAGGGCCCGCCGAAGATCGGTGACGCGGACTACCGCGATGTCGGCGGCGGTCTCGCGGTGGACGTCAGCGTCGGTACGCCGGACGGCGCGGCCACCGTCTGCCTCTACCTGACCAGCGACGAGTTGTACGCCGGTGTGGTGCCGCGGATCCTGATTCTCGTCGGCGCGAGCCTGGTCGTCCTACTGCTCAGCATCCTCGGCGCCGAGCTGGTGTCCCGGCGCCTCGCGCGCCCGTTGGAGGAAACGGCGAGTACGGCGGAACGCCTGGCTCTCGGCGATATGGACGCCCGCGCGCCGACGACCGGACCGGCCGAGGTCGCGAAGGTCGGCTCCGCACTGAACGGGCTCGCGGACCGGATCGACGAGGTGATCGCGGTCGAACGCGAGGCGGTCGCGGACCTGTCGCACCGCCTGCGTACGCCGTTGACCGCGCTGCGCCTGCAGGTCGAGGCGCTGCCGGACCGGGAGAGTGCCGAGGAGCTGAACACCCAGGTCAACACTCTCGAACGGACACTGACCGCGGTGATCAGCGCCGCCCGTCGACCGCAGCGCGAGGGTCGCGTTCCGCACTCGGACGCGGTCGAGGTGACGCGTCAACGGGCCGCGTTCTGGGAGCCGCTGTTCGAGGACCAGGGCCGGGAGCTCGCGCTGGACCTGCCGAACGCGCCGGCGGCAGTGCGTTCCTCCGGCGAGGACCTAGGCGCCGCGCTCGACGCACTTGTGGAGAACGTCGTCGCACACACCCCCGACGGAACGCCCGCGCGGATCACGCTGACCCGCGCGGACGGCGCCGTACGGATAGTTGTCGCCGACAACGGTCCCGGCATCCCCCTGGGCGCCGGCGAACGCGGCCGCAGCGACCGAGGCTCCACCGGCCTGGGCCTGGACATAGCCCGCCGCTGCGCCGAAGCCGCCGGCGGCTCCCTGACCCTCCACCGCAACGAGGTCGTCCTCACTCTCCGAGCTTCTACTGAACCAACCCTTTGAGGACGGATAGTGCGCGTTCGAGGTGGGGAGCCTCGTCGGTTGTTCGGGTGGCGGCTGCTAGTTCGATGGTTGGGGATCCGGTGAGTGGGCGGTAGGTGACGCCTGGGATGAGGAGTTCGGCGACGGGGGCGGGGACGATTGCGATGCCTAGCCCGGCCGCGACGAACGTCACCAGCGTTGACGTTTCGGCTACCTCGTGACGGACGCGCGGCTCGAACCCGGCCTCGCGGCAGCGTGCGAGGACGGTGTCGTGCATCACCGAACGACCGCCACCCGCATGGATCACGAAGTCCTCGTCGGCCAGTTCCTTCAGCCGCACCCGGCGTCGGCCGGCCAGGCGATGCCCATCGGGTACGGCGACGATCAGCGGATCTGCTCGCAGTACGTCGACCCGCAGTGACTCGTCATCGACCGGTGGCCGCAGCAGCCCGAGATCGATCCGCCCGTCCGCGAGCGCCTGCGCCTGGTCGGGCGCGAGCATCTCGCCCTGTACGGCGACCTCGACATCGGGAAGCTCCTCGCGCAACGTCCGGACCAGCTGTGGCAGCAGGCTGTACGTCGCGGAGCCGACGCACCCGATCACCAACCGCCCCTGCAACCCGGCCGCGACCCGCTGCGCCTCACCCGCCGCGGACGAGACCGCCGCGATGATCTGCCGCGCCCGAACCAGGTAGGACTCACCCGCGGGCGTGAGCTCCACGCGTCGCGTCGTACGGCGGAGCAGTTGCAGGCCCAGCTCGCTCTCGAGTTGGCGGATCTGCTGCGACAACGGCGGCTGCGCCATGTGCAGGCGGGCGGCGGCGCGGCCGAAGTGCCGTTCCTCGGCGACGGCGACGAAGTACCGCAGGTGACGGAGCTCCACGCGATTCATACTCTCAGAGTCTTGATCCAACGCATCTGAGTATTTCTCCCTATGGGTCGCAGCGGCCTACCGTCGAGGTCATGAGTCTTGACAAGGTCGTCGCCACTCCGGCCGAGGCGGTGGCGGACATCGCGGACGGTTCGAGCCTCGCGGTCGGTGGGTTCGGGCTGGCCGGGATTCCGTGGTTCCTGATCGAGGCGTTGCTCGAGCAGGGTGCGAGCGAGCTGACCGTGGTGTCGAACAACTGCGGTGTCGACGGCGCGGGGCTCGGTCTGCTGCTCGAACGCGGGCGGATCAGCCGGGTGATCGCGTCGTACGTGGGGGAGAACAAGGAGTTCGCGCGGCAGTACCTCGCGGGGGAGTTGACGCTCGAACTGACACCGCAGGGCACGCTCGCCGAGCGCTTGCGGGCGGGCGGCACCGGGCTCGGGGCGTTCTTCACGCCGACCGGGGTCGGCACGCTGGTCTCGGAAGGCGGGCTGCCGTGGCGGTACGCGCCCGACGGCACGGTCGCGGTCGCGTCGCCGCCCAAGGAGATCCGGACGTTCCAGGGCCTGGACATGGTGCTGGAAGAGGCGATCGTCACCGATATCGCGCTGGTCCGTGCCGCGGTCGCGGATCGGGCCGGCAACTGCCTGTTCCACGCGGCCGCGCGGAACTTCAATCCGATCGCGGCGATGGCGGGCCGGCTGACGATCGTCGAGGCCGAGCGGGTCGTCGAGGTCGGCGAGCTCGTACCGGACGCGATCCATCTGCCGGGCGTTTTCGTGCGCCGCGTCGTACCGCTGACATCCGAGCAGGCGGGCCGTAAGAGCATCGAGAAACGCACGACGCGACCGGCGGTGCGGGCCCGCGGCAACGAATGAGTACGACATTCAGTAGTTGATTGGTTACTCTGTGATCTGTTGTGTGGTATGCCTGCCTGGCGACCGCTGACAGAAACGGGGACTTCGGATGGCCGCTCGGGTGCGCAGTTGTTGCTTGCTCTGCTGCTCGTGGTGGTGTCCGGAACGGTGCTGACGGCAACTGCCAGGGCGGACACCGTGCGGGACTTCGGGAAGGTCTTCGGGGCGCAGACGAACGGCGCGGTCCGGATCACCGGCAACACCCTGCTGAGCTGCGACCGGACGTCCCCGACGTGTCGCGCGGCGCTGGCCGGCGGGAGCGCCAACGCGAACAACAACAACTGGACGATGGAGCCCGTGGACCTGGACTCCGACGCGTCCACCAAGTCCTCCTCGGGCGCGACGGTCGCCCTGCCGGCCGGTGCTCAGGTGCTGTACGCCGGCCTGTTCTGGGGCGCTGCCCGTGGCGCCGGCAGCGGCGGTACGGGGACCAGCGACGACGGTACGACGATGCGCCTGCGGTTGCCCGGCAACGCGGCGTACCAGACGGTCACCGCGAACCGGACCGACTACCTGAACACCGGGTCGAAGAACGACTACTCGTCGTACCTCGACGTGACGGACCTCGTGCGAGCGGGTGGCAACGGCGAGTACTGGGGCGCCGACGTGCCGACCGGGACCGGTGGCGACCGGTACGCCGGGTGGAGTCTGGTGATCGCGTACCAGTCCGCGGAGGAGCCGCTGCGGGACCTCAGCGTCTTCAACGGGTACGCCAAGGTGAGCAGTGGCGAGCCGGTGCGGACCAGCATCTCCGGGTTCCTCGCGCCGCCGAGCGGTGCAGTCAACGCGCGCTTCGGCAGCGTCACGTACGAAGGCGACGCCGGCATCACCGGTGACTACTTCGCAGTCAACGGCACCAGGCTCGCCGACGCGCAGAGCCCGTCGGCGAACTTCTACGGCAGCCGGATCACCGACGGCGGCACGAACCTCACCGACCGGACCCCGGCGAACGTGAACAACCTGGGCATGGACGCGAAGGTCGTGGACGCGGCCGGCATCCTGCCTAACAACTCGACGCGCGCCGAGCTGACCTTCGCGAGCACCGGCGACGTGTACTACCCGGCCGCGCTGACCACGCAGATCGACCTGTACGCGCCGACCATCCTCGGCACGAAGACGGTCCGGAACCTGGCCGGCAACGAGCCGGCGAAGGTTGGCGACACCCTCGAATACACGTTGAGCTTCAGCAACACAGGTGACGACGACGCGCTCAGGTCGACCGTTCGCGACGAGCTGCCGCCGAACACGACGTACGTGCCCGGATCGCTCAGTGTGGTGTCGGGTGCCGGCTCTGGCGCCAAGACCGACCAGGTCGGTGACGACCAGGCGGACTACACGTCTCGCACGGTCCGGTTCCGGATCGGCACCGGTGCGAACGCCACGAACGGCGGCCGGCTGAAGAAGAACCAGAGCAGCACGGTCCGGTTCCGCATGACCGTGGACCAGGCCGCGGCCGGTACGACGCTGGACAACGTCGGCCTGCTCGACTACACGGCCGAGACGCTGAACAAGCAGTACACGTACCGGACCGACGAGGTGCACACACCGGTCGCGGCGTCGGCGGACGTGTCGATCACCAAGACCGCGAAGCCGGACCCGGTGTCCGCAGGCGGTGAGCTGACCTACACGCTGGTTGCCCGCAACAACGGTCCGAGTGCCGCGCAGGACGTGACGGTCACCGACACGCTGCCCGACGGCGTCGAGCTGGTCTCCGCGACGCCCACACAGGGCACCTGCGCGTCGACAACTTGTCTCGTTGGAACCATCAGCTCTGGGTCAACGGCAACGATCACCGTGGTAGTACGTGTTGCCTCGTCGAGTCCCGCGACCAGCCTGACCAACGTCGCCACTGTGACCACCTCCACGTCGGACCCGAACCCGGACAACAACACCTCGTCGGTCACTACTGATGTGACTCGTACGGCGGACCTCTCGCTCGTGAAGTCCGTGGCCCCGACTCAACCGGCACCTGGTGAGTCCGTCGTGTTCACACTGGCGATCAAGAACGACGGACCGTCCGACGCAGAGCAGGTCCGCGTCGGGGACTCGGTACCGGCCGGCTTCACGATCACCGGCGTACAGTCCGCGGCCAACTGTTCGACAGCTGGTCAGGACGTCAACTGCACGCTCGCCAAGCTGGCAGCCGGGTCGAGCGTCGACGTACGGATTGCAGCGACGCTGGACGCCGGGTACCAAGGCGGTGCGCTGACGAACAGTGCGAAGGTCACGAGCGACACCCCGGATCCGGATGATTCGAACAATACCGGCACGGTGACTGTCACACCAGGTGCGGCTAAGGCCGACCTGGTCGTCGCCAAGGAGACACTGACCAAGCCGGTCGTTGCAGGCGAGCCGATCACCTACCGGATCACTGTGCACAACGACGGGCCTTCCGACGCGCACAAGGTTGTGCTGACGGACGTCGTACCCAGTGCGCTGACAGGTGTCACGGCGGACAGCTCCGCCGGGTCTTGCACGGTTGACTCGGCACAGGTGCAGTGCGCTGTGGGCACTCTGACCGCTGGATCTACCGCGACCATCACAGTGACAGGAACCGTTTCTCCCAAGGCAATCGGGCAACTCACGAACTCCGCTACGGCAACGAGCTCCACGTCGGACCCGGACACCAGCAACAACACTGGGCGTACGACGGACGACCTGACCGCAAGCGCCGACCTGGCGATCACGAAGACCGCTCAGCCCGTACCTGTGCAAGCTGGTCGTCCAGTGACCTACACGCTGACGGTGACGAACAACGGGCCGTCCGCGGCGCAGTCGGTGAAGGTGACCGACCCGGTGCCGTCCCCACTGCAGTACGCCTCGTCGACCACCTCCAGTGGCAGCTGTACCGAGGCTGACGGCACCGTCACCTGTGCTGTCGGCACCGTGGCGCCCGGCGACGTGGTGACCGTGACAGTGGTGGCGAACGTCCCGTCCGGCACTCCGCCCAACCAGCTCGACAACACCGCGACCGTCTCCTCACCCACACCGGACCCGGTCGACGACAACAACTCGGCGACATACACGCTGATGACCGGCGCGCAGGCGAACATCTCGATCACCAAGACCGCCTCGCCGGATCCGGTGGTGGCCGGAAAGGCGATCACCTTCACCCTGACGGTCCACAACGCCGGTCCGTCGGACGCTCACGGTGTCACCGTCGAGGACGACGTACCTGACGCTGTGACTGGGGTGTCGGCCTCGGCGACCGGTGGAGCGACCTGCACCGCGGCCAATGGCTCCGTGCGCTGCCTGGCGGCGACGCTGGCGGCCGGGGACAGCTTCGTGGTCACCATCAAGGGCACGGTTGCACCTGGTACTGCTCCCGGTGAACTCGTCAACACGGCCACGGCGACCTCGCGGACGCCGGCCGACCCGACCACGTCCGACAACACCTCAACCACCACCCCGTCCGTTCAGGCCCAGGCGGACCTGTCCGTGACCAAGACAGCGGCGGCAACGGTTGTCGCAGGCAACGAGCTGACCTATACGCTGGCTGTGCACAACGCCGGTCCGTCCGACGCCGTCGGCGCGGTCATCACAGACACGCTTCCGGCCGGTACGACGTTCGTCAGCGGAACCGGACCTGGTGGCGCCTGCACGCAGGATCCAGCCGTGTCGGAGCCGGTCGTCAGCTGCCCTGTCGGCAAGCTGGCAGCCGATGACGACGCCCAGGCCACCATCGTGGTGAAGGTCTCGCCGGACCAGCCGGCCGGGACCCTGGTCAACAGCGCGACCGTGAGCTCGCAGACTCCGGACCCGAGCGACCAGAACAACAAGGACTCGGTCGAGACCACGGTGACCACGGCCGCCGACCTGTCCCTCGTGAAGACCGTGCAGCCGTCGCCTCTTGTGGCTGGCGGCGAGGCGGTCTACACGTTGACCGTGCGCAACGCCGGACCTTCTACCGCGCAGAGCGTGTCTGTCACGGACACCGTGCCGGCGGGGCTGTCGGTGCTGGAGGCAACGAGTGCGGACGGCACCTGTACGACGGCCAACTCCACAGTGACCTGTGCGCTGGGAACGGTCGCAGCAGGTGGCAACGCGGTCGTCGTACTACGGGTCGCGGTAGCGGCTTCGCAGACCACGGCGATCACCAACACCGGCTCGGTGACCAGTGCGACGGCTGACCCCGATCCGTCGAACAACGACGGCTCGGTGAGGACCGACGTGGAGCAGGTCGCCGACGTCGAGGTCATCAAGACCAGCGACGAGTCGACCGTGGTGGCCGGTGGCGGAGTCACCTACCGCCTCACTGTGGTGAACCACGGCCCGTCGGACGCCACTGCGGTCACCGCAACGGACAGCCTGTCGACCAGCCTGTCGCTGGTGAAGGCGGATCCCAGCCAAGGTACGTGTACGACTACCGGTCAGACGGTGAGCTGTGCGCTCGGCACGATCGCCGCAGGCAAGGCGGCGACCGTACTCATCACGGCCGCGCTCGATCCGGCGTACCAGGGAACGTCGCTCACGAACACTGCGACGGCGACCTCTCCGGTGAGTGACCCGGACGAGAGCAACAACAGTTCCACGGTGACGACCCCGGTCGAGACCCGTGCGGACCTCAGTGTCACGAAGACCTCCGACCCGGCCGGGGTGACGCCGGGCAGTGCGTTCGACTACACGATCGTCGTCACCAACGCCGGTCCGTCGACCGCACGAGCAGTAGTACTGTCCGACACCGTGCCCGCTGGGCTCACGGTCAGCTCTGCGTCGAGAGGCTGCACCGTCGAGGGACGTGCGGTGCGCTGCGAGCTCGGTGACCTGCCGATCGGACAGGCGATCGTCTCGCTGCGCGTACGGCTGGCATCCGGGTACGACGGCGCGAGCGTCACCAACACCGCGACCGCGACGTCGCCGACGACCGATCCGCACCCGGAGAACAACTCCGGAACCGTGGAGTCGCCGGTGACGGCGCTGGCGGACCTGGCGATCACCAAGACCATGTCTCCGGCCGAACCGGTCTCCGGGCAGACGGTGAAGTACGTGCTGACTGTGAAGAACAACGGCCCGTCCGACGCCCGCATGGTCACGATCGCCGATGAACTGCCGCGCGGCCTCACCAAGGTGAGCACCACGGGCGGCTCCTGCACTCTGCTGCCTCCGGTTGCCGCCGGTGCGCTGGACGCTCCTGAGGCCGGGACGGTCCAGTGCGGTACAGCGTTGCTGCCCGAAGGGGCAACGATCGCGATCACGATCATCGCGACAGTGGTCCCCGGATTCACCGGCACGCTGGAGAACATCGCCCGCGTCGGCTCGTCCACGCCGGACCCGGTGATCGCCAACAACGAGGCGGAGGTCAGTGGCCGCACCACCCAGTCGGCGAACCTCAGCCTCCACAAGACCGCATCGGCGCCGAAGGTGATCGCCGGAAACACCTTGCGCTACGTCATCGCCGTACACAACACCGGCCCTTCCGCAGTGGTCGGCGTCACGGTCACCGACGTACTCGCGAACGGTCTCCGGCTCACCACCACTCCGAAGCACTGCACCGCGGACGGTCAGAAGATCGCCTGTGCGGTCGGTCGGATCGACCCTGGTACGACGGCGAAGGTGGTGCTGGACGTCCTGGTCGACGCGCAGTACGGCGGACCCTCGGTGACGAACGCAGCGAAGGCCGAAGCGACCACTCCGGATCCGGACCCGACCGACAACACCAGCACGGTCACCGTGACGGTCACTCCGCGTCAGCCCGGGCGGCCGACCCCGCCGCCGCAGAAGCCTGGGACCGAACTGCCGAACACCGGCAGTTCGGTCAGCCCGGGCCTGCTGCTCGCCGCCCTGGCGCTGATCGTGGCAGGCATCGGCATCCTCGCGGCGACTCGTTCCCGCCGGAGCCGCAGCTGAGCGGCGGGAGTTGCAGGTAGCTGCAACTGCCCTCGTCAGATGTCCGCAGGCCTGGCTATAGTCGGCGGAATCTCGAACTTCGAGACAATCTTGGAGGGGGACTCCGATGAAACTGCAGCGATTCGCGCTCGCGCTGGCCGGGGCCGGCCTGCTCGGCGCCGCGGCTGTTTCGGCGCCGGCGGCCGCCACCGGCCAGGCCGACCCGACGCCGTACTTCCCGGAAAAGACCGCCCAGCCACTGTCGGCGAAGGCCGCTGCTGCTGACCCGTGCGTCAGCGCAGTCGGCGTGCCGACCGCCGCGGGCACCATGCAGGAGATCGACGCGACGCCGGCGACACCGCCGCGGTCCATCAGCTACCAGTCGTTCCCGTTCGTCAGCACCCGCGCGGACGCGACCTGGTACTTCGCGACCAACGCCTCGCAGACCCAGTACTACTATTACGGCCTGCTGCTGCAGGCGGGGAACCTGTACCGGCACACGACGTACATCCCGAACGACGAGACGAAGCCGCCGGTGCCGACCTTCAAGAAGGTCGGAGCGGGCTGGAGCAGCTTCAAGTCGATCGCCACATCGAACTACAGCGTCGCGCAGCCACGGCACGCGTACCTGTACGGCCTGAACACGAACGGCAGCCTGTACCGGTACGCGATCGTCGGCGCCGGCTTCAAGGCGCTCGGCCCGCTGCCGGGCTTCCGCGGCTTCAAGGCGATGACGGTGATCAGCGAAACCGCGACGTACGACACGTTGCTGATGACAACGACCGCCGGGGCGCTCTACACCGTGCACATCCCGATCGCGGCCGGCGCCAAGCCCGTCCTGAAGCTGGTCCGCACCGGCGGATGGGCGCCGTACGAGTCCCTGGTCGCCCAGAGCTGCGGCACCCGCGGCGGCACGCTCCTCGTCGCCGTCGACCACGACAAGCAGGCCGCGTACCAGTTCGCGCTGAGTCACGCGAACGGCCGCTCGACCGCGCTCACGTCGTACGGCAAGATCCCCGGCGTCTTCAACGGCGTCACCCACGTATCACTCACCACCCACTACGACCAGTTGTTCGGCGAGTAGCTGGCGAGGGGCCAGAGGTGGGCGGTGGGTGGGGCTTGGATCCGCCAGGTGGGTGGGGTGGTTGGGTAGATGCGGGTGCTTAGGGCTCGGCCTGCGCTGGTGAAGATCTCCAGGGTTGAGCCGTCGAGGATGATTCGGGCGGCTGGGCGGTTGGATGTGGGGTCGAAGGCGTCTGCGACCTGCATGCGGTCGGCGTGGGCGTGGCGGTCCAGGCTGGCTTGGGTGCGGTCGACTGTCAGGGTGTCGGCGTCCAGTTCGATCAGCAGGCGTTCCTGCTCACTGAAGTGGATGACGACCTGCCCGGAGCCTTCCGGTACGACGATCTCGCACTGAGCACCCGTCGACGCACCAAAGGCGCGTGAGCCCTCACCGACGCGAAGTGTGTCGACCGTCGGCACGGGTGCACTGCGGAGCGACCCGTCCGGTCCGAGCCAGACGACTCGAGGCAGCGAGATGACGCCCGCCCAGTCGTCCGTCCAGGCCGGCCGGTCTCGTCCTTCGGTCAGCCACCCGAACAGCAGCGGCCCGAACCGGCTGTCCCGCAAGGCGGATGCGGCGTAGAAGTTGGTCCCGTGATCGACGCGCCGCGGAACCACGGGTACGTCGACATCGAACGACAGCACGTCAGCGGGTCCACCCTCGGGCGACCAGGACGCGACCACCGCGATCCGCCGGCCGTCGATCGTCAGCATCTGCGGGCATTCCCACGCGGCGCCGGTGTCGTGGCCGTCCGCGATGCCACGGGGCAGTTCGGCGAGCGGACCGGCGTACGTCCAGTTCTCGAGGTCGGTCGACCGGTACGACGGGAGGCTCGCCCCGCGGTCGACGTACCCGGCGCCGACGACCATCCACCAAGTGCCGTTCTCCCGCCAGACGAAGGGATCGCGGAACATGATCGCGGGCTCGGACGGATCAGGAACCACCTGGTGCGGCGGCCCGAACGAGGCACCGCCGTCGTCGGACACGGCGGTGAGCACCGACTGGTACGGGTGCGTCTCGATGTGGCCCGAGTAGAACGCGCGGACCCGTCCGTCGTCCAGGACCGTGTTGCCGGACCAGCACCCGTCGGTGTCCGGCCCGCCCGGACGCGGCGCCATCGCGGGCCGGTGCAACGTCCAGCGCACGTAGTCGGGCGAAGTCGCGTGCCCCCACTCGACGGGAACGTGCTGATCGAGTGTGGGCCGCGACTGGAAATAGAGATGTACGTCGTCGCCCACTTCGATCGGCCCGTTCGGGTCGTTGAGGTATCCGCGCGGCGGCCGGAGGTGGAACGCGGGGCGCAGGTGCGCCACCGCATCGGCCGATCGGGCTGCGGACTGGGTCTGGGTCACCGGGATGCTCCTGCCGTGATGCCTGCGATGAAGTATCTCTGGGCGAAGATGAACAGCAGCACGCTCGGCAGGATCGCCAGTACGACGCCGGCCAGCACGACCGAGATCGATCCGGTGCCGAGGTTCCCCTGCAGACCGACGAGCCCGAGCGGCAGGGTGAAGTTGTCCTGCGACTGCAGGAAGATCAGCGGCCGGTAGAACTCCGCCCAGAAGCCGGAGAAGTTCAGGATCGCGAGCGTCGCGATCGCCGGACCGGCCATCTTGGCGTAGATCATCAGGAACGTCTGGAAATGACCGGCGCCGTCGATCCTGGCGGCCTCGCCGAGCTCGCGAGGCATCTGCATGAAGTACTGCCGCATCAGGAACGTCCCGAACGCGCTGCCGAGTGCGGAGACCACCAGCGACAACGGGCTGTCGGAGAGTCCGAGGTACCGGATGATCACGAACACCGGGATGATGATCGTCTGCAGCGGCACCATCATGGTGGCCAGGAAGATCCCGAAGATCACCGAGCGCCCCGGGAAGCTGATCATCGCGAACGCGTACCCGGACAACGTGCAGGTGATGGTCTGGCCGACCACGATCAGCCCGGTGACGATCACACTGTTGAAGAAGAACCGGCCGATCGGGATCCGGTCGAAGACCGCGGCGTAGTTGGAGAAGTCCGGGTGCAGCGGGATCCACTGCGGCGGGTTGCTGAACGCCTCGGCCGGTGTCCGCAGCGAGGTCGTGACGGTCCACAACAACGGGCCGAGGGCAATCATCGCGGCGATCACCAGTACCGCGATGCCGCCGATCCGGCCGATCCGGGCGAGTGTTCCGGTGGAATCTGTCATTGGTAGAACACCAGCTTTCGTGCCGCGAGGAACTGCAGCCCGGTGATGACCAGGATCGCCACCAGTAGCACGATCGCGATCGCGGAGCCGTACCCGAACTGCAGGTTCTGGAAGCCCTTCTGGTACATCGAGATCGTCACCGTCGTGGTGGCCGATCCCGGGCCGCCCTTGGTCATGATGTACGGCTGGTCGAACAGCTGCATCGCGTTGATCAGGGCAACGACCGCAGCGAACAGGATCGTTGGGCTGATCAACGGAATCTTGATCCGGAACAGCGTCCGCAACGCGCCGGCGCCGTCGATCTGCGCGGCCTCCAGTACGTCGGTGGGCACCGACATCAGCGACGCGACGAACAGCACGAACGTGAACCCGATCTGCTGCCACACCGCGATCAGCACGATCGTCGCGGCCGCCCCGAAACCGCTGGTCAGCCACGGTACGTTCGGGATCCCGAGCAGGCTGAGGTAGTAGTTGACGACACCGAACTTGTAGTCGAACAGGTAGCCCATGAAGATCGACACGGCCGCCGTCGACGCGAGCAGCGGCAGGTAGAACGCCGTACGGAACAACGTCCGTACCCAGACGAGCTTGCGCTGGTTGACCAGGACGGCGAGCCCGAGCCCGATAGTCAGCTGCAGTACGACGATCGCGAGCGCCATCCCCAGCGTCACGCCGAACGACTTGAGCACCGGTCCGTCGGTGAACAGCCGCTGGTAGTTCTTCAGCCCGACGTACTCCGGTGTCGAGATGACGTCCCAGGAGAAGAACGACAGCCCCAGCGAGGCGACGATCGGGATCGCGGTGAAGATCGCGACGAACAGCACCGACAGCCCGATCATCGCGAACCCGAACCGCGCTTCTCCGTGCGACGACGGGTGACCGCGCCGCTTCACGACGGCTTCGCGCACCTCCGCGGTGACGGCGGTCATCAGCTCGCTCCTGCAGCCTTCTCGAGGTCGGACTGCAACCCGTCGAGCGCAGCCTTCGCGTTACCGGACGAGATCGCCTGGGTGGTGCGCTGGTTCAGCGCGGTCGCGAGTGCGTTGTAGTACGGCGGCGCCGGGATCGGGGCCGTGTCCGGGTGCTTGGTCAGCGTGTCGTAGAAGACCGACCAGTGCTTCGGCCCGGTCTTCGCGTACCGCGCGGCCGTCACCAGGGACTTGCGGCCGGGCGTGGTCACGTTGCCGGGGAAGACCAGGTCGAAGGTCTCCGGCTTCACCAGCAGCTTCAGGACCTCCCAGGCCAGGTCCTTCTTCTTCGACGACTTGAAGATCGCGTACCCGCCGGCGCCGAACAGGTGCCGCTGGCTCTTCCACTTCGGGAACATCGTGACGTCGAAGCTGCCGTTCTTCATCCCGGCGTTGGTCAGGCCGCCGGCCCAGAACCCGCCGCCGATCGACATCCCGATCCGGTTCGACGCGAACAGGCCCTGCAGCGTGCCGCCACCACCGACGTCGGGCGACGGCGACAGGCCCTTCTTGGTCAGCTCGATCATGTAGTTCAGCGCCTCGACGGTCGCGTCGGAGTTCGCGGTCGGTGCGCCCCACTTCCAGCCGCCCTTGCGGCCGGTGGCCGCCGCGTCACCGGCGTACGCCTTGCTCCACAGCCAGTCGCCGCCGTCGTACTTGCCCTCCTCGAGCAGGTTGGCGTTGTTCGCGTACATGAACGAGGTCCAGCTGCCCCACAGCCGGACCACCCAGCCGAAGGCGTTGATGCCCTTGAACTTGGCGATCTTGGTGGCCGCCGCCTCGAAGTCGTCGAGGGTCCAGTCCGCGCTCGGCGGTACGACGCCGGCGCGCTGGAAGAGCTCCGTGCTGTAGAACATGTTCCCGGCGTTGAAGCTGTCCGGGAGCTCCCACAGGTGGCCCTGGTACATCATCGACTCGACCAGGGCCGGGTGGATGTCGGCGAAGTACTCCTTCAGCGCGCCGAGATCCTTGGTGACGTAGTCGTCGAGCGGGACCGCCAGCTCCTTGGACGCCATCAGCTGCAGGCCCTCGGTGGCGACGCTGATGATGTCCGGCGGGGTCCCGGCGGCGATCTGGGTCAGCACCTTGGCCAGGAAGTCGTTCCAGTCGGTGCCGTTGATCGCGGAGATCTCGAACTTGATAGTCGAATCGAGCTTGGCGATCTGCGGCTGCAACCGGTTCTGCAGCTGGGTCGCCTGCGCCTGCTCGCCGAAGTACAGCATCTTCAGCGACTTCGACGAACTGCCGCCGTCCTTGCCGCAGGCGGCCAGGTCGGCCAGCGCGGCCAGCCCGAGACCACCGGCCCCGGCCTTCAGCAGCGTACGGCGGGCGAGCGAGCCTCCGGGCGGATGAATACCTGTCATGACGGTTCCTCCTTGACCGCTCGGGCGGCCCAGCGTGCCGCCCAATACGTATTGACCCGGGACGGTAGCAGCGGTGTACGGTGGGACGCAATACGTATTGGGCCGAACTGTGATAGTAAATTAGCTGCGGCGGTCAGGCCGCGCACCGTAAAGGGGGGACCATGGCGAAGCAGCCGGCCGGCCGGCCGAAACGCGTCACGATGACCGACGTCGCCCGCCGCGCGGGGGTGTCCCAACCGACCGTCTCGTTCGTGCTCAACGACCGCCGCGACGTCGCGGTCGCCGAGGAGACCCGGCGGCGGGTGCTCGAGGCCGCGGCCGAGCTCGACTTCGTCCCCAACCGCGCGGCCCAGCTGCTCCGGTCGAACAAGTCGTTCACCGTCGGCGTCGTGACCAGCGGAATCGTCTCCCAGCCGTACGCCGGTCTGATCGTGCTCGGCCTGCAACAGGTCGTCCAGCCGGCCGGCTACGTGTGCATGGTCGTCGACACCACCGACGACCCGGGTCAGGGCGACGACGCGGTCGCGAGCCTGGTCGGCCAAGGCGTCGCCGCGATCGTGTACGCGTCACTCGCGCCCAAGCCGCTGCACCGCAGCCCCCGCCTCGACGGGATCCGGACGATCTTCGTGAACTGCTGGCCCGAGGAGGGCCACGCCGACACGATCCTGCTGGCCGACGAGTACGCCGGTGGGCGCGCCGCGGCAGCGTCCGTGTTCGAACGCGGGCATCGCGAGGTCGCCTTCCTCGGCGGCATGCGGAACGACTACGCCTGCAAGGAACGTCGGCGCGGATTCGACGACGCCGCCCGCGCGGCCGGTCTGCGCCCGGCCGACCTCGCGCACCGGTACGGCACCTACCAGATCGGGAACGGGTACGACCTGGCGACCGAGGTGATGGCCGAGCACGCCCCGACGGCCTTGGTCTGCGGGAACGATCGAATGGCGATCGGCGCACTGCTCGCCCTGCACGCGCTCGGGCTCGAGTGTCCGCGGGACGTCAGCATCGTCGGCTTCGACGACCAGCCCGACGTCGCGGACCAGGTCCGGCCCGGCCTGACGACCGCTGCGCTGCCGCACCTGATGCTGGGTCGACGGGCGGGCGAGTTGGTGCTGTCCCCGCAGGAGGACGCGCCTTCGCGAGTGATCGTCGACTGCGAGCTGATCGAGCGCGAGTCGGTCGGCGACCCGCCACGCCGGCGACCGCGGCCCCGGGCGACCGCGAAATGATCCATTGGCGCCCGTCGTCGGGCTTCGTCGGCGATGTGATCCCGTTCAGTCACGCCGGGCGGATCTGGTTGTTCTACCTGCTGGACGAGCGTCCGGAGGATCCGGCCGCCGGTGCGAGCGGGATGCCGTGGGCGTTGGTGTCCACCACGGACTTCGTGCAGTACACGGACCACGGCGTCGTACTGCCGGCCGGGGATCGCGATGCTGTCGATTTCGACTGCTACACGGGCAGTGTGGTGGCGGACGGTTCACAGCTGCACCTCTTCTACACCGGGCACAACCCGCGGCGCGGGGACGCGGACGGCGCCTTCCAGGTGGTGTGCCACGCGGTCAGCGACGGCGATCCGACGCGCTGGACGAAGCTCGCCTCGCACACTTTCGGTGCACCGCCTGGTTATGTGCCGCAGGACTGGCGGGATCCGTTCGTCTACCGGACCGCAGCCGATCAGCCGTGGCAGATGGTGCTGGCGGCGCGGTACGTCGATACGCCGGATCGCCGGTGTGGCGTCGTCGCGCGGTTGACGTCGACCGACCTGGAGCAGTGGACGATCGCTGAGCCGTTGTGGGAGCCGCACCGGTTCATCACGCAGGAGTGCCCGGACGTGTTCCAGTGGGGCGACTGGTGGTACCTGGTGTACTCCGAGTTCACCGATGCTTTCCAGACCCGCTACCGGATCGCGCGCGGTCCGGACGGTCCGTGGCTCGCGCCGGGTCGCGACACCGTCGACGGACGGGCGTTCTACGCGGCGAAGTCGGTCTCGTTCCAAGGATGCCGGTTCTTCATCGGCTGGATCCCTACAAAACAAGGTGATTCGGACGCCGGCCCGTGGCAGTGGGCAGGCGATCTCGCCGTACTCGAAGCACATCAGGAGGACGACGGGACGCTGGCCTTCGGGCTGCCCGCGGAGGTTGTGGCGGCGTACGACGACGTACAGGACGTCAAGCTGTCACCGCTGGACGGCGCAGACCCCGAGCCGGGGCAGGGAGCGATCGACCGGTACGCCGCCTGGATCGGGGAGGTGGCGCCGGAGCGGTGCCTGATTTCGTTGACGGTCGACGTTGCGGCCGGCACGCAAGCGTTCGGGCTGCTACTGCACGCCAGCGCCGACGGCGAGGACGGTACCGTCGTACGCCTAGAGCCCCAACGCAACCGCATCGTCCTGGACCACTGGCCCCGCGGCCGCACCGGCCCAGCCCAATGGCAGGTAGACGGCGACATCCCACACCTCGTAGAACTCGAGCGCCCCTGCCCCCTCCCACCCGGCCGCCACACCGTGCAGGTCCTACTCAACGACACCACCGCCCAGGTCGTCATAGACAACCGAGTGGCCCTAACCTTCCGCCACTACGAACAGGCCGCAGCCCACGTCGCCCTCTTCGTCACCGACGGCACAGCCAACCTCGCAGAACTCACAATCTCCACGTAACAGGTCCGAGTCGGCCAACGACGCCGGCTATCCGGCTCTTGTGACTGGTGTGTGGGTGGTCGACGGGTTCCGGGGCGGTGCCGGGCTTGGTGTGATGTGCACGCTCGACAGGAGGTGTCGGGTGGCCGGGTAGTGCACCTGAGCGTGAACGCGTCCGTGCGTACACCGTCTCGCGGGTGCACTACCTGTCGAGCGTGCACATCACCCCGCCGCGAGCAGCCGTCCCGCCACCACCCGATCACCCAGCCGGCAAGACAACATCCACCCGTCCGGCAGGAGACCGGATATCCCCTGGCGTTGTGGGTTCTCCCCTCTAACACCAACAGAGAAGCCACAACACCATCGGATATCCCCTCGTGTGCGAGGGCTCTTGTCGCGCCCACCTCGGGGGTCGGCCGACGGGATGGACCGGGCGGTGCATGCCTGGTGCGGTGCGTGGTGCGGTGCGGTGCGGGCGGTGGTGCGGGCGGGCGGTGGTGCGGTGCGGTGCATGCGGTGGTGCGGTGCGGTGCATGCGGTGGTGCGGGCGGTGGTGTGCTGCGGTGGGACTGGAGACAGGAGCTGGTGGGCGGAGGCGGGAAATGTCGGGTTCCGGGTCTCCACGGCCTGTTGCGAGTCTTCGGATGGCGCCACCGACGCCTGCACATCTGACCGGAGCGCGGGATAACCCAGCGTCTGTACGAGGCGGGGGCCTTGTCGGTCGGCGAGGTGATCGCGGGCAGGGCGGGGCGTTCGGCAGGACGTGAGGTAAAAGCGGTCATCTGGTGGCGGCGGCCCTTACCGCCAGTAGTGTGAGCCGCTCGGTCTGTCGCGTTGTGCTGGGGTGAAGTGTGAGAAGTGGTGAGCTGATCGCCGGGCGGTACGAGCTGATCGAGCGGCTCGGGCGCGGTGGTATGGGTGAGGTCTGGACCTGCCGGGATCGCGAACTGCACCGCGAGGTCGCGGTCAAGTTGCTTGCGCTCGACGAATCCGTGCCCGACGGGGCGGCGGAGCGCTTCGTGCGGGAGGCCGTCGCCGCGGCGCAGATCAACCATCCGAACGTCGCCGCCTTGCACGACCGCGGCGTCGACCAGGATTACCTGTTCCTGGTGATGGAACGCGTCGACGGTACGACGCTCACCGCACAGCTGCGTGATTCCGGGCCGCTGCCGCCCGGCCGGTCACTCGAGATCGCGCAGGAGATCTGCGCTGCACTGGTCGCCGCGCACAAGGCCGGCGTCATCCACTACGACATCAAGCCGCTGAACGTGATGCTCACGGCGGACGGCCGGGTGAAGGTCGTCGACTTCGGCATCGCCGGCTTCGTCCAGACCACGTTCACGGTCGCGCGATCCGCGGATCTGCCGATCGCCGGCACCCCGGAGTACGGCGCTCCCGAGCAGTTCAGCACCGACCGCGGCGACGAGCGCTCCGACCTGTACGCGCTGGGCGGCGTGCTGTTCACGTTGCTCACCGGCCAACCGCCGTACGGCGGTCCGAACGGGTTCGCCGTGGTACGCCGGAAACTCGCCGAAGACGCCCCGTCCGTCGCCGAACTCCGTCCCGGCCTGCCGCCCGCGGTCTGCCGACTGGTCGACGACCTGCTCCGCCGAGATCCCGGTGAACGCCCGCAGTCGGCCGCCGAGGTCCACGACCGCATTGCACGCCTCCGCTCGGCCCTCGACACCCTGGACCTGTCCGACACCGAAACCGTCGTCGACCCGAGGTCCGAACCGCTGCTGACGAGGCGACTCCCCGTGGAGGACGCGTTCGACATCACCTGGCCGGGAGAGGTGCGGCACAAGCACACCCGGTACGCCGTGGCGCTGGTCATCCTGTGGAGCCTGGTGGTGATCGCGCTGGTCGCCGCGTACTACCTCCCGGACAGCGCGGGTGACACCCCGAACGACGCCAGCCCGCGGGAGATCGCCCTCGCTGCGTCCGGATTCATCGCGTTGGTGGCGGCGCTTCCGACCACACTCGGTTCGATCTTCGAACGCCGGCGGATCGCCCGCGCTCGTCCGTGGTCGCTCCGGATCGACGCGGACGGCATCACGACCGCGGACGTCGATTTCGCGACCCCGGCCTCCGGTCCGTCCGGACGCCGCCGCTTCCGCTGGACCGACATTGAGACAGTCACTCTCGAACGGGTCACGGTCTCGGGCCAGCCCGGGAACCAACACCCTGCATTGTGCGTCCGGTTCGCCTCCGAGACCGCGCACTCGTTCACGAGCCAGCCCGCAGGCTGGGGCTACTCGAGGTTCAAGCAACCCTCCATGAACGACGGGTGGAAGGCCCTGTGCATCCTGGGCCCGATCGACGAGCTGCCGCACGACGAGCTCACCCAAGCCCTCGACCGGCACGCCGGCGCGCGCTGGCATCCGGAGATCGACTGACGGTCCGCAAAACCAGTTCAGCTCTTTTGTTGAAGGGATCTCGCTCCTATGATGCTGGGCAAACTAAACCGGTATATCTGAGGAGCGGCGATGACCAAGGTTTCCCGGCGGACGCTGATCACGGTGGGAGGTGCCGGGCTGGTGGCGGCGCTGGGTGGGGTCGGTACGACGGCTTCCGCTGCGGCGGCCGGATCGGCAGCGCCGAAGCCCGGGTCGGGCGGGATCCCGCCGGGACCGTCGACGTACGGATGGAATCCGGCGGACCTGCTCGACTTCGACCCGAAGACCCACCCGTGGGCGCGGCACCTGCGCTGCCTGGTTCCGCTGGCGCCGCGGATCGCACCGTTCGCGCCGACCCAGGCGCATCCCGACCTGGATCCCGGCGTCCGGTTGTCGACGCTCAGCCTGGACGACGCCGGCACGATCTACGAGGGCCGCAACCAGCCGATCGGGCTCGAAGGACATGTGTACACGCAGCGGTTCTGGCCGTACATCGACGTCTGGGGCACGTGGCACGGTCAGGTGCTGCCGTCGGTGCCGAGTGACGTGGTCGCCGACCCGAGTGCGCCCGGCCGGAACTACGGCGTCATCGACATCCCGAATCCGGGCTGGACCGAGGCCGCCCACAAGAACGGCGTGAAGACGATCGGCGGCTGGTTCTGGCCGCGCACCGGCGTCGACTTCGGCGAGTTCCTGGTCCAGGCCGCGGACGGATCGTTCCCGGTCGGCGACAAGCTGATCGAGATCCGCCAGTACTTCGGTTTCGACGGCCTGTTCATCAACCAGGAGGCGTCGATCACCGCCGCGCAGGCCGGGAAGTTGCGGGACCTGTTCCGCTACCTCAAGGCCCAGGACCCGGACTTCTACCTGCAGTACTACGACGCGGACCTGCCGAACGGCAACCTCGACTACCAGAACACGCTGAACCACAAGAACGTCCCGTGGCTCGGCACGCCGGGTGATCCGATCGTCGACTCGATCTTCATCAACTACGGCTGGCCGTACGTCGACGCGGATCTGAGCGGCAGCGCGACGACCGCGACCGCTGCCGGGTTCGACCCGCGTCAGGTCGCGTTCGCCGGCGTCGAGCACCAGCAGGGCGGCTTCAACCCGGAGGAGAGCTTCACGGACTACGCGTACCCGGGCCACCCCGGTCCGACCTCCGTCGCGCTGTTCGTCGAGGACCAGTACTGGGCCACCGCCGCGAACTCCGGTGCTACCTCAAACCCCGAAGGACGGGCGAAGTACCGCGACCTCGAGCAGCGGTTCTGGTCCGGCCCGACCGGCAACCCGGCGACATCCGGGCGGATCGAGCCACGCACACCGCCGTACCGGACGGATGTCCTGAACTACAAACGCTGGGACGGCATCGCGCACGGCATCGTCGAGCGGTCGCCGTACGGCGCGCTCCCGATCGTGACCACCTTCAACGTCGGCGTCGGCAGCACCTTCTACCTGGACGGAAAGCGTGTTCGCGACGGCGGCTGGGACAACCAGGGCTGCGCTGACCGGGCGCTGACGTGGCAGTACTGGACCGAAGGCGTCACGGTCACCCTCGACGAGAGCACGGCGTACGAGGGCGCGCACAGTCTCGCGCTTACGGGCAGCGGCGTCGTCCACCTCTTCAAGACCGACATCACGCAGGCCGACCACACCGAGGTCCGGATCGTCGCGCAAGGCCTGTCGACGATCGAGCTCGGCGTCACCCGCCGTACCGCACCGGACCGCATCTCCTGGACTCGGCTGACCCCGATCCGGCGAGCGTCGGGCTGGACCGAGTACGGCGGGCGGGTGCCCTGCGACGACGACCGCATCGCGCGGATCTCCTTGCGTACCAGCGGATCCGGCCACCTAGGCAAGGTCCTGCTCACCGACGCGCAGTCCCTCAACAAGACCCCCGCCCGTCCACGATCCTTCGCCGTAGCCGACGAAGGACCCGGCACCGGCACCACCCGCCACCTGAGCTTCACCTGGTCCAGCCAACCGGACGCCACGGCGTACGACGTACTCCAAGGCAACCGCTGGCTCGGCCGCGTCCACCGCGACGCCTTCTTCGCCGAATCCGTCGACCTCACCAAGGGCCGCACCTTCCAACTCGTCCCGATCGCCCCCAACGGCAACCGCGGTACGTCGGCTAACAGCCACCTGTGACGAGGTCAGCGTTTCTGGCGGACGTCGATCGCGAGGGTGATGGTGAAGGCGGTGAGGATTGCGACGGCGCCGATCAGGGTGAGGGCGGTGTCGTTGAGGGTTGTGGTGAGCATGACGGCTGTCAGGACGGCGAGGGTGGTGACGACGGCGGCGGCGAGCTTCCAGTCGTCGCCGATGATGAAGTCGTACCAGAACTGGCCGAAAGCCTTGAGATACTTCACTTCTGGACCTCCACGGGTACGGCGGGTGTCGCGACGGCCGGTGTACGGAGGACCGCGATCAGGATGCGGCTGAGGAGCAGCCAGGCGGCCAGCAGGACCAGGATCATCAGGTCGTGGCCCGGCCACGCGAGGCTCTCGCGTCCGTTGCGGAAGATGCCGATGCCCTCGATCGACCAGTACGTGCCGAACGAGGCGAGCAGCAGGCCGACGGCGTACTTGAGCAGGTTCTCGTTGATCATCGACAGCGGTCGGCGGAGTGCGACGGCGATGCCCAGTACGGCGACGACCGCGGCCGCGGCGCCCGCGGCGGCGACCGGGATGTTGTTCGCGTTCAGGCCGAAGGTCAGCACGATGAACACGACCTCCATGCCTTCGAGGAAGACGCCCTTGAACGACACCATGAACCCGAACAGATCCAGGCTGCCCTTCGAATCGCCGGCCGCCTTGGCCGCCTCGACCTCGTCGCGATAGATCGCGTCCTCGTCGTGAACCGCCTTGCGTCCCGACGATCTGAGGATTGCCTTGCGCAACCATTGCAGTCCGAAGATCAGCAGCAGACCGCCGATCGCGAGCTGCAGGGCCGCCTCCGGAAGCCAGCTCGTCAGCGCGTAGCCGGCGGCGAGCGTGACCACTGCGAGCAGGCCGAGTGCTGCGAATGTCCCGGCCAGCGCCGACCGCCAGCCGCGGGTGTACCCCATGGCCATCACGATCGTGGTGGCTTCCACCATCTCGACGAAACACGCGACGAACGTCGCGATGATCAGACCCCATGTTGCCGCGTTCATCTACCTAGCCTCTCGGAAGCCGATGAAGCACATGCTACATGAAACGCTAGTTACATCCATGGGTGGGTGTCAACGGCCCGGGGAACGGACCGCTCCGGTGGGTCAGGCTTGGCCCTCGGTGCGTTCGTACACGTCGGCCTCGAACTCCTCGAGGAGCCGCTCGCAGTCCGCGACCTTGCTCCGGGCGAGTTCTCTGCCGTCGGCTCCCATCCAGTCGCGGCCCTCCACCTTGGCGAGCCAGCGGCGGAGCTTCTCCAGGTCCTGCCGGATCTCCTCGGTCTCCTCGAAGGTGTAGTTCTCCCGGAAGCGCTCGAACTCGATCTCCTTGACGAATTTGGTGTCGCACTCCTCGACGATCTCGGCGTACTCCTTGGCCGACTGGCTCCGGAATCCTTCGACGAACTGGTCGCGGACGTCGTCCTCGACGTCGGTGAGGGTGAGGAACACGCTCGAGCCGCCGAGTTCGGTCACCCGCCCGCGCACCTTCTCCAGACCGGTGCGCAGATCTTCGCGATCCGGCAGTACGCAGACCGCCTGCTGGACGTAGAACCCGCCGAGGCGCTTGAGCTCCCGCCACACGGCCACGCGCGCCCGGGACGAATCGCTGGGCACCTTGTAGATCAGCATCAGCCAGCTGTCCGGGGTGCGCGATGTCGTCTGTCGGGTGGTCGCCATGACGAACAGGCTATACAGCTCTCCTGTCCGATGTGTGGGTGAATTGCAGGCCCGTGAGACAGGTTCTGGTGGGCCGGAACCTGGTATTCCCTCCCCGCAGCCCCGAGAAGGTGTCTCCCCCTCGGCAACCGTCCGCCCGTGCTCACGGTACTCACCGTGCGGACGCAGCCCGCCGAAAGCTGCAGGTCGACAGTACGTATACGTCTACTACCTGCCACCGCGCGCCGGGCGGCGGGCTGGATCGCCGGTCAGTGGACGTATACGTACTGTCGACCTGCACAAAATCCACCGCGCGAGCCCGATCCAGCAGCACCCACGGCCAACACCCCCGGCCCCTCGGTCACACTGACCCACGCATCCAACACAAGAGCCGGTCATCCGCTGCCTCGGGCGACAATGGTGGGATGACTATCGAATCGGTTGTTGTCTGATGGGGGTTCTCGACAAGTTCTCGCTGGCTGGGCGGACGGCTCTGGTGACCGGTGGATATCGGGGGCTCGGTCGTGCCTTCGCGACCGGGTTGGCCGAGGCCGGTGCGGACGTGGTGATCGGGGCGCGCGACGCCGCGGCTTCGCGGCAGGCGGCCGAAGCGCTCGCGGGCGAGACCGGACGGACAGTCGTCGGCGTCGGCCTCGACGTGAACGACCGGGCCTCGGGCCGGGCGGCGATCCAGGCCGCGCTGGACGCGACGGGCCGGTTCGACATCCTGGTGAACAACGCCGGCGCGTGCGTTCACCGGCCGGCGCTCGACGTACCTGACGACGAGTGGGACACCGTCTTCGCCACGAACGTCGACGGTCTGTGGAAGCTCAGCCAGGAGGCGGCCCGGCATTTCACGACGGTCGGTGGTGGCACCATCGTCAACATCGGGTCGATCTCCGCGCAGATCGTGAACCGCCCACAGTGGCAACCGGCGTACAACGCCTCGAAGGCCGCGGTCCATCAGCTGACCAAGTCCCTGGCCGCGGAGTGGGCTCCCTTGAACATCCGTGTGAACGCCGTCGCCCCCGGCTACGTGAAGACCGAGATGGCCCCGGTCGACGAGCCACGGTTCAAGGCCCGCTGGATCGACGACGCTCCCATGCAGCGCTTCGCCGTACCCGAAGAAATCGCCCCGACCGTCGTCTTCCTCGCCTCACCGGCCTCCAGTTTCATGACCGGATCGGTCGTGGTGGTCGACGGCGGTTACACCCTCCACTGAGCTCGAGCTCAGTTCGTTTCTTGCAAAGATCCATTGAGATATTGCATGCATGTGTCTCCCGCGTTACGGTCTGGCCACGCATCGCAGTCGCTGAAGGCTGTGAGCTCGACTATCCGCCCCCGTCGAGAGAGAGCAGCGCATGTTCCGGTCAATCAAGTCCTGGAGGACTCGCGTCGGCGTCCTCGCCACGGCCGGCGCGCTGGTCGCCGCCGGTCTGGCTGTGCTGGCACCCGTGCAGGCGTGGGCCGCCGCGTCCGGCGGCGTCGGCGCGACCTTGCCGTACGTCGAGGTGCAGGCCGAGAACTCAGCTACCAACGGGACCGTCATCGGCCCGAGCGCTGCCTACAACACGCTGGCCGCGGAGGCGTCGTACCGCAAGGCAGTGACGCTGCAGGGCACCGGCAAGTTCGTCGAGTTCACGACGCCCTCAGCGACGAACTCCATCGTCTTCCGCTACAGCATCCCGGACACCGGCGGCGGCTCGGTCTACACGCCGCAGCTGTCCCTGTACGTGAACGGGACCAAGCAGCCCAACTTCACCCTGACCAACGCGTACAGCTGGTACTACGGCGGCTACCCGTTCACGAACTCGCCAGGCAGCAACCCGCACCACTTCTACGACGAGGTCCACCGGCTGTTCACGACGACGTACCCGGCGGGTACGAAGTTCCGGTTGCAGGTCGACGCCGAGGACACCGCTTCGTCGTACACGATCGACTTCGCCGACTTCGAGAACGTCGCGGGCGCGCTGCCCCAGCCTGCCGGCTCGGTCTCGGTGACGAGTCAGGGCGCGGACCCGACGGGTGCCGCGGACTCCACCAACGCGTTCAACGCGGCGATGGCCGCGGCCGGCGCGGGCGGCACTGTGTGGATCCCCGAAGGGACGTTCAAGATCCCGGGGCACCTGATCCTGAACAACATCACCTTCAAGGGTGCGGGCATGTGGCGCTCGACCGTCGTCGGCGCGGCGCCGGGCTTCTACGGCAACTACGCGCCCAACGCGAGCAGCGGCGTACACCTGTCCGACTTCGCGATCTTCGGCGACGTCCAGGAGCGCAACGACGGCGCCCAGGTGAACGGCATCGGCGGCGCGCTGAACAACTCGACCGTGGACCGGGTGTGGATCGAGCACGAGAAGGTCGGGGCCTGGATGGACGGCCCGTTCACCAACCTGGTCTTCAGCGGGATGCGGATCCGCAACGTGACGGCCGACGGCGTGAACTTCCACAACGGCGTCACCAACTCCAAGGTCACCAACAGCGATCTGCGCAACCTCGGTGACGACGGCCTGGCGACCTGGGCCGAGCAGAACGCCGACGCGAACGACTCGTTCGACCACAACACGGTGCAGTACCCGATCCTTGCCAACGGCATCGCCATCTACGGCGGCCACGACAACTTCGTCACCGACAACCGGGTGATCGACGCAGGCCTCACGCAGGGCGGCGGGATCCACGTCGCGCAGCGCTTCGGTTCGACAACGCTCGGGCGGACCGACGTTCTGCGCAACACGATCATCCGGTCCGGCGGACTGGATCCGAACTGGAACTTCGGCGTCGGGGCGCTGTGGTTCGACGCGCGCGACGGCGCGATGACCGGCCTGACCAACGTCGACGACATCCTGATCCAGCAGAGCCCGTTCGAGGCGATCCAGTTCGTCTCGGGCTCGAACATCAGCAACGTGCACATCAACAACGCGACGATCCAGAACACCGGGACCTGGGTGGTCCAGGAGCAGGTCGGCGGCGCGGCGACCATCACCAACAGCACCGCGACCGGGACCCAGGCGCCCGGACCGATCTACAACTGCGGCGTCGGCTTCACGCTCACCGACGGCGGCGGCAACTCGGGCATCTTCGCGCCCGGGCAGTGCCAGAACATCACCTCGCCGGCGTTCCCGCCGTACCTGCCGGACAACGGGTCGCAGATCTCGATCAGCCCTGGTTCCTTGAGCTTCGGCTCGGTCGCGACCGGTACGTCGAGTGCGCCGCAGGCCGTCACCGTCACGAACAGCGGGACCGCGGCGGCACCAGTCAGCTCCGTCGCGGTCACCGGTGATTTCAGTCAGACCAACAACTGCGGCTCGAGCATCGCGGCCGGTGGGTCGTGCACGGTCAACGTGACCTTCAGCCCGACCGCGGCCGGCAGCCGGTCTGGCAACCTCACGGTGACCGCCGCCGGCGTCGCCAGCACCGTCGCCCTCTCGGGTACGGGCGTCGCGCCCGGTCCGATCCTCAACCCGAACCCGGGCAGCCTGTCGTTCCCGGACACTCCGGTCGGAGGTGCGTCGTCGACGCAGGCCGTCACGATCACCAACTCGGGTACGGCGTCGGCGTCGGTCTCGGGCGTGTCCACCACGGGCGACTACAGCCAGACCAACAACTGCACGACGCTTGCTGTGGGCGCGTCCTGTACGGTCACGGTCACCTTCCGCCCGACCGCGTCGGGAGCGCGGGCCGGCTCCGTGGTCGTGACCAGTAACGCGAACAACAGCCCGACGTCGATTTCCCTTACCGGTAACGGGATCGGGACCGACACCAACCTCGCGCGCGGGAAGCCTGCGTCGGCCAGCAGCCAGGTCAACGGCACCCAGACTCCGGCGACGGCGACGGACGGCGACGCGAACACGTACTGGGAGAGCGCGAACAACGCCTTCCCGCAGTGGTTGCAGGTCGACCTCGGTACGGCGCAGAGTATCGGCAAGGTGACGCTGAAGCTGCCGCCTTCGTCGGCGTGGGGTACGCGGACGCAGACGTTGTCGGTGCAGACGAGCACCGACGGGTCGTCGTTCAGTACGCCGGTTGCGTCGGCGACATACACGTTCACGTCGCCCACCAACGTCGTGAACATCACCGTCCCGGCGACCAATGCCCGCTACGTGCGGGTCAACATCACGGGTAACAGCGGTTGGCCTGCAGGGCAGGTGTCCGAGTTCGAGGTGTACCCGAGCGGCGGGTCGCCGATCAACGCTCCGGTCTTGAGCACCAGCCCTTCGTCGCTCACCTTCGGGTCCCAAGCGCTCAACACGACCAGCGCCGCGCAGGCCGTCACCGTGACGAACACGGGCAGCCTGGCAGCCTCGGTCTCGAGCGTCACCGCCTCGGGCGACTACACGCAGACCAACAACTGCGGCACCATCGCCGTCAACGCCTCGTGCACGGTCAACGTCAGCTTCCGGCCGACCGCGTCCGGGACCCGCGCGGGGACGTTGACGATCAACAGCAACGCGACCAACAGCCCTGCCACCGTTGCGTTGTCCGGGACCGGCGCCGGTGGTACGAACACCAACCTCGCAGCGGGCAAGCCCACCAGCGAGTCCAGCCACAACGACGTCTACCCGTCGAGCAACGTGACCGACGGCAACCAATCGACGTACTGGGAGAGCGCGAACAACGCCTTCCCGCAGTGGGTTCAGGTCGACCTGGGCGCCGCGGCCACCGCCGGCCGCATCGTCCTGCAGTTGCCGGCCTCCTGGGGAGCCCGCACTGAGACCCTGTCCGTCCTCGGCAGCACCGACGGTACGACCTTCACCACGATCGTCGGCGCCGCCGGCTACTCCTTTGCCCCTGGCAACAACAACATGGTCACCATCACCTTCACACCGACGGCCCAGCGCTACTTCCGGCTGAACGTCACCGCAAACACCGGCTGGCCCGCGGCTCAACTCTCCGAGGTCCAGATCTGGAACGCATGATCTAGCGAGCGCAGCCGCAATCGCAGGTCCGGTGGCAGGGTTTCCGGGGAGTGGCGCAGACCTCGTGTGGATGGAGGACTGCGCCGACGCCTGGGATTGCTTGGCTGCGGGCCAGGCGTAGCAAGGATTCTGCGGCGAGTGTGGCGTTTTCGCCGGTTGCGGACATTCGTGCGGCGATCATGCCGGCGACCAGCGGCGTGGAGAACGACGTACCACTCCAGCTGGCCAGCCCTTTGAAGTGCCGCTGCTCATGGGGAACTGGATCTTCGAAACACTCGTAGTCGCCAACTGCGAAGGCGTTGACCAGATCCACGCCCGGTGCGTAGACGTCGACCCAGCCGCCGTAGTTGGAGAACCATGCGCGGGAGGTGCCGTCGGCGGAGAGAGCTCCGACGCCGATCACCCACGAGTACGCCGCGGGGAAGGTCGGCTGGTACGTCGTGTCGTTGCCGGCCGGCGCGACGATGACGACGTTCAGGTGGCGCAAACGCGTGTCGTAGAAGACGTTGAAGGTCAGCAGCGGCCGATGGAAGCGGGTGAAGCCGTCGAACTCGCAGACGATCACCTCCGCTCCGCAGTCCGTCAGTTCGTTCAGCTTCTGGATGATCTCGTGCTCGTACGCCATCCCCGCGTTCGGCCGGTTGTCGATGTACTCCGCCTTCTTGACGTGCACCTTCGCCTTCGGTGCCACCGTGCGCACACAGCCGGCCACGAACGTCCCGTGGCACGCGTAGGGCTTGATCTGTGTGCTGCTGCCCGCATTGAAGGGGTCCTCGGCATCGCCGGTGACGCCGGCCATCCACGGCCACACCTGCACACCGTC
Source organism: Kribbella sp. NPDC055110 (assembly GCF_053607525.1). Taxonomy (NCBI): domain Bacteria; kingdom Bacillati; phylum Actinomycetota; class Actinomycetes; order Propionibacteriales; family Kribbellaceae; genus Kribbella; species Kribbella sp. NPDC055110. The sequence continues at coordinate 151,012 of NZ_JBSGTS010000003.1, read as the reverse complement.
GACAAGGCCGCCGTCGACGACACCGACGAAGACATCGCGACCGTCCCATCCGCGCGTACCGCAACAGATCCCGGTGCTCACCGGCGGCTCCGGCCACGCCGCCTTACCGGGCACAGTCGCCGGCTCGGTCGCCGGGCATGGATGCCCGTTGCCGTTCAGCGACAGCGCGGTGTCCGGAGTCGCCACGTCGGGACCGAGCTTCTCTTCCAATCGAGCCAGTACGTTCGGTGTCGACAGCGCATCGGTGTCGTCGGGGCGGCCGTCGCGCTCGCCGCCGAACTCCTTCCCACCGAACTTCCCGGGCTCTCCACCCTTCACCGAACCGAAGGTCCTGCCATAGCGCCAGACCAGACCGGTGACACCGCCGATCACGGTCAGCCGATCGATGGCTACGTTCTCGGGAATGATCGGACCGCGGTCGTCGCCGGGCATCGGCGCTTCGCGCAGCGTTTCGAGGACCAGGTCCAGCTGCTCCGTGCGGACGAGGATGGTGTCCCGGCGGTAGAAGTACTCGACGTACCCGCGGTCCTCCCAATCATGTGGATACGCCGCCGTCGTAGCGTGCCACCGCTCCGGCCCACCTTCTTCGTCGTCGTCCAGGATCAGGCGTAGTGCGTCCTTGAGGCGTTGGTCTGCTGGCATTTCGTCCCCCTAGTTGGTCAGAAACCTTCCAAAAACAAGGTGGTACGGCGTACTACGATCGGAACACGGGCCGGGTGAGGGGGTGGGCTGTGGACGCCGACGCGCTGCATGCGCTCGCACTGTCGCGGCCTGCTGACGCCCTCAAGATCGCCCGTCAAGTTCTCGCGAACTCCCCGTCCGACGCTGACGCCGCGGCAGCACACAAAGCGGCGGGTGTCGTCCATCGCGACTTCGGTGACATCGACGAGGCGGTGACCGAGCTCACGGCGGCGTACCGGCACGCTCGCAAGGCAGCGGATCCCGACAGCGAGGCGGACATCTTGGCGAGCCTCGGCGTGGCTCTGGTCATGGCCGGGCAGACCGGACGTGGGCTGGCCGTTCTCGACTCGATCGTCCCCGGCCGGACCGGTGTGCTCGCCGGCCGGATCCTGATCCGCCGGGTCTGGGTGCGCGGGGCGCTGCTCGGCCGGTACGCCGAAGCGCTGGCGGACGCCGAACAGGCCGTCGAACTGCTGAGTGGCACCGGTGACCTGATGTGGGAGGCGCGGGCGCTGACCCACCGGGCGATGGTGCTGCTCGCCATGGGCGCGATCGAGCGCGCCGACGTGGACTACGCCCGCAGTGAGGAGCTGTTCGCGAAGTGCGGTCAACAGGTCGAGTACGCCGATACCCGGCAGGCGCGTGGTGCCGCGGCCTTCGCCCGCGGCGACCTGCCGACGGCTCTGCTGTACCTCGACGACGCAGAACGGGTGGTCGACGAGCTCGGGGTCTTCGAGCCGGATCTGCTCGTCAACAAGTGCGTGGTACTGCTTGCAGCCGGTCTGACGCGTGACGCACTCACCGAGATCAACAGTGCGCTGGAGCGGTTCGAGCACCAGCGCGGCTCCACGGCTCGACGCGCGGAGTTGTTGTACTGCGCCGGACTGGCAGCGCATGCCGCCGGTGCTTTGGAGCTGGCCGAGAGCCGCAGCCGCGCCGCGATGAAGCTGCTCCGCCGCCAGCAGCGACCGTGGTGGGCGGCGCGTGCTGAGCTTGCGTTGCTTCAGTCCCGTTACGCGGGTGGTGATCGTACGGCGCGGTTGCTGCACACCGGCCAACGCCTCAGCGCCGAACTCGACGGGCTCGACGCGGACCTCGCGGTCGAAGCGCATCTGCTGACGGGCAGGCTCGCGCTCGCCCGTTCCGAGCCGGCCGAGGCCAGACACCACCTGAGCATCGCGGCAGGTGCCCGGAACCGCGGCCTGCGAGCGCGCGGCGCCGGCTGGCTCGCTCAGGCCACGCTGCATCAAGGCGACGGCCGGGCGCGCGCGATGCTGGCCGCCTGCCGGCAGGGCCTGAGCCTGATCGAGGTCTACGTGCACACCCTCGGCGCCACCGAACTTCGCGTCCTGGCCACTGCTCAGGGAGCCGAGCTCGCCGCGATCGCGCTCCGGTACGCCGTCCAGCGCGGCAACGCCCGCCAAGTCCTCGAGTGGAGCGAACGCTGGCGCGCCACCGTGCTCGCCATCCCGCCGGTCCGGCCGCAGGAGGACGACGGCCTGGTCGCCGACCTCGCGGCGCTGCGCAGCCTGACGATCCGGCTGGAAACCAGCTACGACCGGCGAGTCGGACCCGCCCCGCTGCACCGCGAACGCCGGCGCCTCGAAGCCGCCGTACGACGCAGAGTTCTGGTGACGCCTGGCACCACGGGCGACCGGCCCGACCAGTTCCGCAGTACCGACCTGCTCACTCATCTCGGAGACCGCAGTCTGGTCGAGCTCACCGACGTCGACGACCAGCTGTACGCGATGACGGCGGCGCGCGGTCGGGTCCACCTCGAGCTGATCGGTCCCACGCAAGAGGCGACGCGTCGGCTGTCCCACGCATTGTTCGCGCTGCGACGTGAGGCGACCGGACGCGGCGAGGACCGGCTCGACCTGGACGCCATCGGAGCCCGCCTGGAGACGGCACTCCTGGGCGACGTGGCCAACCACCTGGCCGACGGCCCGGTGGTCGTCGTACCGACTGGCCGGCTGCACGCCGTTCCGTGGAGTCTGCTGCCGTCGTTGCGGCATCGGCCGACCTCGGTGGCCCCTTCGGCGGCCGCGTGGTTGCGCGCACAGAGCGCCGTACCGCCCGCGACCGAGCGGGTGGTGCTGATCGGTGGTCCGAAGCTGTCGACCGGACCGGAGGAGGTACGACGACTGTCCGAGGTATATCCGGATGCGGTGGTACTCACCGAAGGCGATGCGACGGCAGAGGCAGTCCTGCAAGCGATGGACGGGGCGTCGTTGGTGCATGTCGCCGCGCACGGCACTTTCCGCGCGGACAGTCCGCTGTTCTCGGCGCTCCAACTAGATGACGGGCCGCTCACCGTGTACGACCTCGAACGGCTGGACCGTGCGCCGTACCGAGTAGTGCTGTCGAGCTGCAGCTCCGCGCTGGGCGGACCCAGTGGTGCAGACGAGCTGCTCGGTCTGGTCAGTGCGCTGGTGGCCCTCGGGTCATCCGGCGTGGTGGCGAGCGTCGTACCGGTGAACGACCCGGCGACGGTGCCGCTGATGCTCGGCCTGCACGACAGGCTGCGGGCCGGAGACGATCTTGCCGAAGCGCTTGCCCAGGCACGGGTGTCGGCCGGCGACGACCGGTCGGCACGCACGGCTGGGCAGTCCTTCATCGCACTGGGGGCTTGAGTCATAGCCGGACCCAGTCGGTGACCACTCGACCGGTCGGCGTATCGCAGCGCAACCGGACCGCGTCGGTGGGCAACGACGGCAGTTCGAAGAAGCCGGACTCGTTGGCGCTGACGGAGTACTCGATGCCGTCCTGGGTCTCGACGTGGATCTCGCCTGGGCCGGGCGGCAGGATCTGGCCGACCACCTCGTCCTGAGTCACCTCCAGCTCCACCGACAGCGGGGTGGAGCTGAACACCAGCAGCCGGGTCTGTCCCGGTTCGGCCCGGGTCCCGGTCACCGCCTCGAGTGACGAGTCGAACGTCAGGCTCGCCTGCAGGAGGTCCTCGTCGATCGTCCGCCAGGACAGCACGCCCTCGGCCCGCGCGGCGATCATGTCGGCCAGTGGTTGCGTACCGCGGACCGCCTCGGCGAGATCCTCGAGGAGGCGGTCATCGTCATCCCAGGGTGGCCGCGTCATGCCGATCACCTCCGGACGGCCCGGATCGCTCCGATCGCTCGGTGGATTCGACGTACGCCCGGATCCGCGGAGATCTGCGAAGCCGTTCGAGCGCGCGTGAGCGGGTGGGGCCGATGCTGCCCGCCGGTATCCCGGTGCGCTCGGTGATCTCGCCGTACGACGGTCGCGGATCCTCCAGCAGCAGCAACAGCAGATCGCGCTGCCGGCCTGGCAGCTCGGCCAGCCCGGCCAGCAGCACCTCGTGCCGCTCGGCCCGGAACAGATCTTCTTCGGGTTCGTCGAGGTCCGCCGCGATCGCCTGGAACTCGGGATCCAACGGGTCGCTGGGCTGCAGGCGGCGCCCGGACGACAGGTACCGGAGCGCCTCGCGGCGGGCGGTCGTGATGATCCACCCCGGCATCGCTCGCGGCTCCTGCAAGTGGTCCAGGTGCCCGACGAGCCGCAGCCACACGGTTTGCGCGACGTCCTCGGTCTCGCTCGGCGTCAGCCGGAACCGCCGGATGACGGACACGAGCAGCGGCGCGTACCTGCTCACGAGCTCACTCCATGCCTGCTGATCGCCGTCGGCAGCGGCGGCCACCAGAGCGGTGACCGGCGAGACTTCGTCTTCCATTCCGGCGCCCCCTTGCTGCGTGTCCTACTGAACGGACCACGCGGGAGGCCCCGCAGATACATGCCAATCCAGCTTCAGACCGGTTGCACTGCGTAGGCCGAGGCCGGCAGGAGCCGCAGGCCACTGTGCAGAGTCACCAATTCTTCGAGCGCGTACGTCGCTGAGCGCTTGAGATCGAAGCCGTGCGCACCGAGGGTCACCTCGACCGTGCAAGCGCCTGGACTGAGCCCGATGATCCGGCCGCCCTGGACGGTCAGCCGGACAGCCTCCAGCCTGAAGAGCAACGTGAGATCGAAGGTGATCGTGACCGGAGCCTGCCGGTCGACGGTCACGTCCACCTCTGGGTGATAGATCGACGAGATCTCGTGCCTGGCCAGCGTGACGTACTCGGGCGACCCGGTGCCCGCGAGCGTCGCGCGCGCCGCCTCCTGGAGCTCCCGATGCGTCTGCCAGGCCCACAGGATCGGCTCACCCAGATCGCGATCGAAGGTCTCGGCGAGCGCGCGGGTCACCGGAGCCGTCGCCAGCCAGGCGACCGGACCGAGGTGAGGCGCCAGTTCGAGCACCTTGCTCCTGGTGATCAGGTCCTTCAGCTCGGCGGAAGCGTCCGGGGTGGTCCGGCCGAAGTGCGAGGCGATGGTGATCTGGTGGCTGCTATTGGTGTTCATCGATCTTCTCCTGCAGGTACAGGCGCCCTTGGCCAAGGCGAGCAGTGACGCGGATCTGAGGCACTGGTTTCGGGTGCGTACGCGGTCGGTGCCTGATCCGGCTGACGGTCCCGGCTGCCACGACGGCCGTGACGAGCAGCAGCGGCACCAGCCACGACGGCCAGCCCGACTCATCGGCGGCGAACTCTGGCACAACTGTGCGGACCACGGCAGGCGGAGTCGTCGGGACGACGGTGGTTGGTGGTGGTGTCGGTGGTGGCGTGGGCACCCGGCGGATGTCGGCTGTCACGGTGGCGGTGGGTTCGACCAGGTCGCCTGGTTGCGGTTGCTGGCTGACCACCCGCCCGGGACGTTTGCCGTCCTTGAGGATCCGGGGCTTGTAGTTGAAGCCGGCATCTTTGACCAGGGCCGCGGCCTCGTCCTCGGTGCGATCGATGAGGTCTGGCACCGGCACAAGCGCCGGCTGGGCGGACTTCTCGAGGATCAACGTGACGGCTCGCCCGAACGCCACGTAGTCGCCTGCACCGGGTCGCTGCAGGCGGACTGTCCAGCCGGCAGTTCCGTCGGACGGTGACGTTCGTACGGCGAGGCCGAGTTGCGTCACGGTCTCTCTGGCGACGCGCAGGGTCTTCCCCGCGAGGTCGGGCATCACCACGCCGAGCGAGAGGTGAACGAGCGAAATGCTCCCGTCGGGGTCGTTCTCGGTGCGTGTGTTCTGCGCGGCAACGACGACGACCCCCTCGTCGACCGTGGTGGGCTTGTCGTTCACCACCTTGCAGTCGTAGCCGTCGGCTCGGAGACTCGCCGCTGCACTTTCGACCGATTGGCCAAGGACGCCGGGAGGAGGGCTCGACGGCGTGAGGGCCCAGTGGCCGGCGCAGGTCTCTTGTGAAACGGCTGCGGCGGTCGTTCCGGCCGGCAGCAGCGTCGCGATCGAGAGAGCTGCCGCGGCGATCAGGTACTTGGTCTGATGGCTGGTCACACTTCTCTGACCGAGCCGTCAGCTCGGTTGATACCGCCGTTATGACGGATGCAACCAACTTCGGCCTCGTAGGCGTGTCTAACCCGGTATCAAGGATGGGAGATCAGATGAGTGATCGGGACGCGGCGTTCGAGGCGTACTTCGCGGCACGTTCCGACGCCATGCGTGGCACGGCGTACCTGCTGTGTGGCGACTGGCATCGCGCGGAAGACCTGGTGCAGCAGACCTTCACGAAGATCTACCTGGCGTGGCGCCGGATCCAGCGGCACGAGGCGATGGACAACTACACCAGGCAGACACTCGTCCGGACGTTCCTGTCCGAGCGGCGCCGGGGGTGGTTCCGGCACGAGTCGGTCGAGTCCGAGGCGACCGATCGGGCAGCCCCGTCGGCCGACCGTGCCGACGAGCGGCTCCTGTTGCTGGACGCACTCGTGAAGGTGCCGCCGCGGCAACGCGCCGTACTGGTCCTGCGGTACTGGGAGGACCAGTCCGTCGAACAGACGGCCGCGCTGCTCGACTGCTCGACCGGAAATGTCAAGAGCCAGGCCTCGCGCGGGTTGGCGACGCTGCGCGGTCTGCTTGAAGAGGAGAAGGTTCGATGAACGAAGAGGATCTCAACGAGGCATTGCATGACGTGATCGTGCGCAGCAGCCCGCCGCCGTCGATGGATCCCGCGCGCGCTCTCGAGCAGGCCCGCCGGGTGCGCAAGCGGCGTACGGCGGTGTGGGCCGGGGTCGCCGTCGTACCGCTGGTGGTTGGCGTCACGGCCGGTCCCGCACTGGTCGCGAACCTCGCCGGCAACCGGTCGGCAGGCCAGATGGTGGCGGGCGGCACCGGCACGACGCAGCCGTTCGCTACTCCGCCGCCGGCAACTTCGCGGGCAACATCTACGCGGCCACCGGTCTCCACCGTGGCGCCGACGACGCGGAAGTCCGGTGACCCGTGGCCGGAGGGCCAGGTCGACCGTACGGCGAGCGCGGGTCCCCGCGCCGCTCGGGCCGTGACGCTGATGAACGACCTGAGCTCGGTGGTGCCGGCTGGATTCAGCTCGCCGGACCTGAAGTACCCGGACGGAAGCCCGATGAGGTGGCCGCAGAGCCAGTACGCGTCCAGCGACGGGGAGCGTGACTACTGGGAGTACAAGGCCTCCATCCCGGTGCAGAAGGACAACCAGGTCGGGAAGTTGCTGGTGCAGTCGACCACGCCCGACGGGAAACCGGCGACGGACCCGTGCAAGCTGGCGCAGAAGTTCTGGGGCGGGACCGGGACCTGCACCGTCGTGGACGTCGGCGGCAAGAAGGTCGGCGTACTGACCACCAACGGTCGCGGCAGCTACGACCAGTGGGCCGCCTACCGGTACGACGACGGCACCGTCGTGTACTTCGCCCAGGCCAAGAAGAGCGACAGCGACGGCCGATCGCCGCTGAAGCAACCGGTCTTCACCCCCAGCCAACTGGCCGAACTGGTGACCTCACCAAAGTTCAAGATCAGCGCCTGACCAGAGGCCTTGGGCGGCTCAGCACCGAGCCACCCAAGGCCCTAGCTCACCAGCTTGGCGCTGACGTTCCACAGTTGATGTGCGAGCTCTTCGTCTTGAGCCAACGGACTTCACCGCCGACAAGGTCTCAGCGCCGTACGGCGACCTCGCACCAGGCGCCGAGACGACCGCGACCTTCCAGGTCACGAACACCGACACCGCGCTGCCCGCCGTGCAGAACGTGTCGATCCCGGTCACCACGACGTACAGCGCCCCGGCCGGATCTGGCAGGGCGCGAGCACTTGCACCGGCGTCGACGACTGCGGCGTTTCGTCAACAGGAGAAGGCAGCACGGCGAAGGTCAGCTGGTCCGACGACGCGCTGTACTTCTTCATCCACGTCCGCGACGACTACCAGTCGTACGCCGTGACGCCCGAGGAATGCGTCGGTCACTGGCAGGCCGACTCGGTCGAGATCCTGCTCGACCCGCGCGGCACCGCGTCCCAGGACCTGATGGACACGGCGAACACGTTCAAGCTGCTCGCCGGCGGCCGACCCCGCACCCGACTACGGCCTCACCCCGTGCGCGATCACCGACGGCGGCACCCCGCCCTGGTCACCCGACATGAGCGGCCACGTCGTCAAGCACTCGACGTCGTCGATCACCCGGACGAGCAGTCACCTGTCCATCCCGATCACCCCGTCCCAACGCACGAAACTGCTCCAGGACGGCCGACTCCTCGTCTCCTACCAAAGCACCGACAACGAGGTCCAGGCCCTGGACCTCCGCCTCACTCGCTAGTGATCGGCGCAGCCAAGGCCCCGCCATCGGGTCTGGGGAGCAAAACTCACCCGAATCGGCCTGTAACACTCCCCAATCGGAGCGAATCGACCCGCGGATTGCATCTTTGGGAGCCTAGCGACCATGATCGGGCCGCGAGAATGGTTGGTGGCTTCTCAAAGATGGCGCCTTGCGGCCGATCCCGGTTGTTTGGGGAGGGTTACCGGCTGATTCGGGTGGGAACGGCTCCCCGAACCGGTTTGGGGAGGCCTGGGCGCCGGGAATCCTGGGCGTGCGTCGACCCCGGCAGAACTTGTGGCACGAACTTGCGGCGCACGACGCCAGCTCGCCGTTCCCACTTCAAACCTCAGCCGGACAACGGGCGGGGGTAAAGGGGGTTCGCGGTTGCGGGTCAGGTGCAGTCGGTGTCGACGAGAGGGGAGTGGCTGAGGGTCGCTCCTTGTTCGACGGGGCGTGCGGTGTCGGCGGACCAGGCTGACCAGGAGTCGACGTACAGGCCGATCGGTTGACCGATGAGGGCTGCGGCGAAGACGAGGAGTGAGCTGGAGACTCCGCCGCCGCAGTAGGCGCCGACTTCGTGGCTGCCGATGGCCCGTCGCTGGAGGAACCACTTACGGAGTTCTGTTGCCGAGCGCAACCGGCCGTCCGGTGCCATGAGTTCGTTCGATGGTGCGTGAACGGCGTGCGGTACGTGCCCGCTGCGTGGGTCGTCGGCGAAGCCGTTGTACGCGGAGGCGGGGCGGCCGTCCAGCAAGGTGCCGTACGCCGAGATGTCGAGCACCTGTGCGGCGTCGAGGACCCGCGGCTCTCCGGCGCCGCGGACCTCGGCCGCGGTCGGCGGTTCTTGGGCATCCACCGAGTGGCCCCGCGGATCGTCAGGTGGGCCGGCCGGCGGTTGTGTCTGCCCGCCGGCGTGGACCCACGCGGGGAGACCGCCGTCGAGGACACGGACGGATCGGAAGCCGGCCCAGGTGAGGGTGAACCAGGCACGAGTGGCCGATGACAGTTCCTCGATGCGCCGGGTGTAGACGACGAGTTCGTCGCTCGGACGGACCCCGCGCGATCCGAGCGCGGCGTGCAGGTTCGAGGGGGAGGGGAGCGGCAGGTGACCGCTGGTCGTGGTCGGCGTACCGGCGAAATCGGCCTTGATCGACGTGACGACAGCGGCGGGGATGCTGCCGTCGACGGGGTCCGGTCCGTCGGCCATCACCCGCCACGGAGCGACTTCGAGGAAGACGAGGTGCCCGGCGTCACGGCGCGCGGTGGCGGCGTCGACGAGGTACGACGTCATGGGCGCACTTCGGGCGTGTGCGGGACGAAGACGACCGGCAGGCTGTCCTTCAAGGCGTTGTAGATCCGGCAGCGCTTCTTGTACTCGGCGACGAGCTGGTCGGCGGTGAGGTCGTCGACGCCGTCGATGAAGCACTCCATGATCAGCGTGCCGAGGTAGTCGCCCTCGAGTTTGCGTTCGATCCGGGCGAAGATCTCGACTTGCCGTTCGGGCTGACCGCGCTCGACGAAGTCGTACCGGAAGGCGTTCAGAGCACACGACACCAGCGACGCGACGAGGAGGTCGAGTGAACTGGCCTCTTCACCCGGACCGCCGCTGCGGACGGATCCGTCGGAGACGATCTCGAAGCCCGGGCCGCCGATCGTGTAGCGCCCGCGAACGTCGGTGGTCTGCCCGTGCAGATTGCTGACGACGGTGATGCGCTCGGTCATCCGTCGAGTCTATGAACGGGTGGCTTCGAGGGTCAGCGCTTCCGGATGCTGGACGGTGCGGGTGGTCGTGGTGCGCAGCTCGTCGGCGAGCAGCGCAACCACCCTGGTCAGGGATCGGTTGTCCTCCTGCAGTACGGCGATCTGCTGCTCGAGCTCCGCGATCCTCGCCTCGAGCTCTCGTCGGCCGCCCTTGCGCTGCTTGGGCGCCGACGTGGGGGACGCGTCCCACCCGTCGGAGTCGTAGTCGTAGCTGCCGTCGTCGTAGCGCGCGACCCACTTGCGCAGCGACTGCGGGCCCACCTCGAACTCCTCGGAGACCTCGCGGACGATGGAGCGGTTGTCGGGCTCGTCGCGGCGGCGCTGCAGGACCCGCTCGACGGCGCGTTCGCGGACCTCGTCGCTGTACTTCTTGTCGAACACCACAGCGTGATACTACGCGAGTACCAGTCGTTATGGTATCCGCTATCACAGCTAGATCTGCCGACCAGGCCCAGCAGATTCCGCGTGACAGCGGAGATCCAGCGTCTCAAAGTCGACTAAGTTGCTCGACATATGAGACATGTGAAGTGGGTCGTCGACCGCGTGTCACGATAGCGAAGTCACGCCGCGCAGATGTTCCGCTATATAGCGCGCGGCGATCTTTTACGAGAGGAATCCCGCCGTGTCCAGTTTCCGCCGGCTTGCCGGAGTGGTCGCCACGTTCGCCCTGCTCGCCACCGCGGCCTGCTCCGGGAACGGCGGCGAGACCTCCGCCGGTGCCCAGGTGGCCGGGGCGGATCGCAACGGCGGCACGCTCAATATCGGGCTGAGCGCGGAGCCCAACGGTATCGACGCGGCCGTGGTGAACCAGGTGTGGCGGACCGTCGCCCGCGCGCTGTCCGACTCGCTGGTGTTCTACAACCCGGACACCAAGAAGCTCGAGCCGTGGCTGGCGACCAGCTGGACCGAGAGCCCCGACGCGAAGACTTACTCGTTCAAGCTGCGCGACGACGTCACGTTCCACGACGGCACGAAGCTCACCTCCGCGGTGGTCAAGGCGAACCTGGAGAGCCTCAACCGTCCCGGGATCCACTCCAGCGCGAAGACCATCGTCCAGGGCATCAGCAAGATCACCACGCCGACCGAGCACGACATCACCGTCCAGTTCGCGAAGCCGAACGCGGCGTTCCTGGTCTCGCTGTCGCGCGCGTACGTCGGCATCGTCTCGGAGAAGACCGCGAAACTCCCGGTCGAGGAGCGGCAGAAGTCGATCGACGGATCCGGCCCGTTCTATCTGCAGGAGTATGTTCCGAACCAGCGGATCGTGCTGAAGAAGCGGGCCGACTACCACTGGGCGCCGAAGTACTTCAAGCACGACGGCCCGGCGTACCTGGACGAGGTCGTCTACAAGATCATCCCGGAGGACTCGGTCCGCAACGGCGCTGTGATCGGTGACGACGAGCTGCAGTTCATCTACTGGGTGAACGCGAAGTACGTCCCGCAGTTGCAGGGTGCTGGTCTGACCATCTCGAAGACGCTGAACCCGGCGACCGGTCTGGAGCTTCCGATCAACTCGTCGTCGAAGTTCCTGAAGGATGTCCGGGTCCGGCAGGCGCTGCAGGTCGGCGTGAACCGGGACGAGCTCGTGAAGATCGCCTCGGGCGGTATCGATCAGCCCGCCACTGGCCCGTTGAGCAAGGACAATCCGTTCTACTCCGACCAGAGTGCGCTGCTGAAGTACGACCCGGAGAAGGCGAAGTCGCTGCTGGATGAGGCCGGCTGGAGCAAGATCGGTTCCGACGGCATCCGGTTGAACGCTGCCGGTCAGCGGCTGTCGCTGCGGGCGCCTCGCGACGACGCTGCGTTCCAGGTGCTGCAGGACCAGTGGAGGAAGCTCGGCATCGAGCTGGTGCTCGACCCGCCGCTCGCGGCGGAGGCGAACGAGAAGCTGCTGAGCGGCACGTACGACGTCGCGTACTGGTACGCGTCCTCGCCGGAGCCCGACGTACTGCGGGCCAACTACGGCACCACGACCGGCTCGAACCGGAGCTTCATCGCCAAGGACGACGCGAAGGGTCAGGAGCTGGACCGGCTGCTGCAGGAGCAGAACCAGACGATCGACAAGGCCAAGCGCCAGCAGTTGGTCGATCAGGCGTCGCGGATCCTGGTCGAGCAGGCCTACGACATCCCGGTGTCCAACGACGTCGACGTGTGGGCGTACTCGCCGCGGTTGCACGACATCAAGCCGGTGGGTCTCGACCAGTACCTGATCAACGCCTGGCTCGAGAAGAAGTAGCCAGATGCTGAGGTACGGCGTACGTCGGCTGCTGTACGGCGTGATCGTGATCTGGGGCGCGTTCACCGGGGCGTTCTTCCTGCTCTACATCGTCTCCGGTGACGCGGCCGGCGGTCTCACCGCGGGAGCCGACGGGGCGGACGTGAAGCAGTTGCTGGCCGAGCAGCGCGAGTTGCTCGGCCTCAACCGGCCAGTCCTGGTGCAGTACTGGGACGCGTTGACGGGAGCGTTGACCGGTGACTTCGGGCAGAGCGTCTATCAGCGGCGGCCGGCCGTGCAGGTGTACTTCGAGTCGTTTCCCGAGACGCTGAAGCTCGCGTTCCTGGGACTGCTCCTGGCGGTCGTTCTCGGCGTGACGCTGTCGGTCGTGATCGAGCTGACGAACTGGCGGTGGGCCCGGGAGCTGCTGATCTCCTTGCCGCCGGTCGCGGTCTCGCTGCCGCCGTTCCTCGTCGGCCTCGTACTGCTCCAGATCTTCGCGTTTCAGCTGCACCTCATCAAAGCCGTTGGCGACAAGGGGTTCGGCGGACTGCTGGTCGCGTCGATCGCGCTGGCTGTCGCGGGCGGTGGCAGCATCTCGCAGCTGCTGACCGCGAACCTGCGGGGTGCGTTGACGTCGCCGTACGTCGAGACCGCGCGCAACTGGGGACTGAGCCGCTTCGACATCGTCGTACGGCATGCGCTGCGGAACGCCGCGCTCCCGGTGATCACGTCGCTCGGAACCACAGTCGGCGTGATGGTCGGCGGGACCGTGCTCACCGAGACGGTGTTCTCCCGGCTCGGCGTCGGGCGGCTGGTCGTCGACGCCGTGAACGGCCGGGACATGCCGCTCGTCCTGGTCGCGGTGACGATCAGCGCGGTGATCTTCGTGGTCGTGAACCTCGTCGTCGACGCGGTCTACCCCTTGATCGACAAGCGCATCCGATTGGACGCCTGAGATGGCAACCCTCGAGCTCAACGCGTCGACGATCCCCAGTCGGCTGGCCGCCGTACTGCGGTCGCCCGGCCTGCTCGCGTCGTACCTGTGGGTCCTGGTGATCCTGATCGCCGCCATCCACCCGGGCCTGTTCGTGTCCGGCGACCCGCTGCAGCAGGACGCGTCGCAGATGCTGCTGCCGCCGAGCGCCCACCACTTGTTCGGCACGGACGACTTCGGCCGCGACCAGTTCACCCGGACTGTTTACGGCACGCGGCTGTCGCTGCAGGCGGCGGTGGTCGCGGTCCTGATCGGGCTGGTCAGCGGATCGCTGCTCGGCCTGGTCGCCGGTGCGTTGCGCGGCAAGCTCGACAGCGTTCTGATGCGGGTTGTCGACATCATGCTGGCGGTGCCGAGCCTGATCGTGTCGCTCGCGATCATCTCCGCGCTCGGCCGCGGCACGCTGAACATCGCCGTTGCCATCGGCATCAACAGTACGGCGGGGTTCGCGCGGCTGATGCGTGCGGAGGTGCTGAAGGTCAGCAACGCCAAGTACGTCGAGGCGTCGGTGTTCGCGGGCCACGGATACGTGTACCGGTTGTTCCGGCACGTCGTACCGAACGCGTCTCGCTCGGTCCTGGCCGCCGCGACGATGGACATCGGTACGGCGATTCTCACCGTCGCCGCGCTGAGCTTCCTCGGCCTCGGCGCGCCGCCGCCCACCCCGGAGTGGGGGCTGCTGGTCGCCGCGGGCCGCACCTTCATCGGCGTGCAGTGGTGGCTGAGCCTGCTGCCCGGGCTCGTCATCGTCCTGACGGTGCTCGCCGTCTACCGGATCGGCCGGTCGTTCAACCGCGGGAGGACCAGTGTCATCGCCTGAACCTGAACCGTTGCTCAGCCTGGACGACATCGGCGTCGAGTTCAGCCTGCCGGGCCGGCCGGCGGCGCGGGTGCTGGACGCAGTGAGTCTGAGCGTCGCCGCCGGTTCCGTGGTCGCTGTCGTGGGCGAGTCCGGGTCGGGGAAGTCCACCCTCGGCCGTGTCGTCACCGGCACGCTGGCGGAGAACGGCCGCATCACCGACGGGCAGGTCGTACTCGGCGGCCGCACCCTGACGGGGCTGTCCGAGCGGCAGTACCGGGGCATCCGCGGCAAGGAGATCGGCTACATCCCGCAGGACGCGCTGCTCGGCCTGAACCCGCTCGTGCCGGTCGGTGTCCAGGCGGGTGAGCCGTTGCGCGCACATAGTCTGGCCTCGAAGGCGGAGCGTCGCGAGCGCGTCATCGACTTGTTCGCGAAAGTCGGTCTGCGGAACCCGGAGCAGTTGTACTCGCGCTACCCACACGAGCTGTCCGGAGGCATGTGCCAGCGCGTGCTGATCGCGGCGGCGATGAGCACGCAGCCGCGCCTGCTGATCGCCGACGAGCCGACGACCGCGCTCGACGTGACCGTGCAGAAGACGATCCTCGATCTGTTGTCCAGCCTCGTGGAGACCGAGGACCTCGCGATCCTGCTGGTGACGCACGACCTCGGCGTCGCCGGCGAGCGCGCGGACGAGATCGCCGTGCTGAAGGACGGTCGGCTGGTCCGCGGCGGCCGCACCGACGAGGTCATCGCCGACCCAGGCGACGAGTACACCGCGCGGCTGCTGCGCGCGTCGTCGCTCGGCTTCTCCGGCGTACGGGCGGCGAACCAGCGGCTGGAGTACTCGCGGACCGTACCGGCGGACTCGCCTGTCGTCGTCGAGGCGAAGGGCATCACGAAGACCTTCCGCGACGTCACCGCGGTCGCAGACGCGAGCTTCCAGGTGCGCAAGGGTACGACGCTCGGCATCGTCGGCGAATCGGGATCCGGCAAGACCACGCTCGTACGGATCCTGGCCGGCCTGACCCCGGCCGACGCCGGCACCGTCGAGATCGATGCCGCGCCCGTCGTCCACCACCGGCGCGGCGCCGGTCTCGCCGAGCTGTACCGCAAGGTGCAGCTGGTCTACCAGGACCCGTTCGCGTCGCTGAACCCGCGCGCCACCGTCCGCGCGATCCTCGAAGAACCGCTCAAGGGGCACAAGATCGGCACCACGGCCGAACGCTCGAGCGCGCGGGCCCGCTCGCGTCAGCGAGCAGATCGGAGTCAGCGAGCAGACCGGATCGCGGAGCTGCTGGACGTGACCGGCCTGCCGTCGTCCGTCGCCGACCGGTACACCGCCGAACTCTCCGGCGGCCAGCGGCAGCGGGTCGCGATCGCCCGCGCCCTCGCGCCGCGCCCGGAAGTAGTGATCCTCGACGAGCCGGTGTCCGCCCTCGATGTCACCGTGCAGCGGCAGATCCTCGATCTGCTCGGCTCGCTGCAACGCGAGTTCGCGTTGACCTACCTGTTCATCTCGCACGACCTCGGGGTGATCGCCGAGGTGTCCGACGAGATCGTCGTACTCCAGCACGGCCGGATCGTGGAGCACGGCGCCGCACTCGGCATCCTCACCCAGCCGCGGACGGACTACGTGAAGCAGCTGCTGGCGTCGATCCCGGGCGCCGCCGAACCATCGTCGGCTCTTTCCTCATGAGGAGATCCATGCGCCAGCTCCACCTGGGCTACATGTACTGGCTGAACGGCACCCATTGGGGCGGCTGGCGGCATCCGGACGCGCCGACCGCGCACGCGTTCGAGCTCGAGTACGCGACCAAGGCACTGAAGATCGTCGAGGACGCGAAGTTCGACTTCTTCTTCCTCGGCGACACGCTGCCCGGCGACATCGTCCGCGAGCAGTGGATCACCACCCACAACACCGGCCGGCTCGAACCCTTCACCCTCGCGTCGCAGCTCGCTCTGCAGTCGTCGAGGATCGGCCTCGTCGTCACGGCCCACCCGACGTTCTACGAGCCGTACATCCTGGCCCGGCTGACCGCGTCGCTCGATCACCTCAGCGGCGGCCGCCTGGCCTGGAACGTCGTCCTCGGCGCGAACGACCTCGCCGCGCAGAACTTCAGCCTGCCGGACCTCGGGGGAGCCGACCGGTACGAGCGGGCGGACGAGTTCATCGCGGTCATCCAGCGGCTGTGGGACAGCATCGAACAGGGGGCGTACCTGCAGGACAAGACCACCGGCCGGTACGTCGACGAGAGCAAGATCCATCGCCTGAACTGGCAGGGCAAGCACTTCCAGGTCGCCGGCACGCTGCCGGTGGAACGTCCGCCGCAAGGCCACATCCCGTTGCTGTACGCCGGTGCGTCGGAGCTGTCCCGCGAGCTGACCGCGAAGTGGGCCGACGTGAACTTCACCGGTCCCGCGACGCCCGAGGAGTCGATCGCGTTCAACGCCGACGTCCGGCAACGCGCCGTACGCCTGCGTGGGCGGGAGGACCCGATCTTCTTCCTGCCCGGAATCGCCCCGCTGATCGGCGACACCCGCGCCGACGCGATCGAGCTGTACGAGGAGCTGAACACGCTCCTGCCGTTCGACGACGACCTCATCGAGGGCGACCAGGACGAATCGTTCTGGTCGAGCCCCGACTGGGAGCGGATCGCGTCATCGCGGTTCCCGCTGCCGAAGGGGATCCGGAGTGTCCGCTCATTGTCCGAGCGGATCGGAGCCGATCTGCGGCCGCTGGGTCTGGACGGCGTGATCAAGCCGGACATCGCCGATCGATTCAACGAGTACGGCGCCGGCTTGTTGCGCGCGCTGGCCGATCGGACGGACCGGACCGTCGACAGCGGCGGAGTGCGGGTTCTCGACCTGTTGCATGCGGCCGTCGCGGACGGGTTCCCGCTGGTCATCGGTACGGCGGAACACGTCGCGGACACGCTGATCGACTGGTTCGACCGGGGCGCCGCGGAGGGCTTCAACGTGAACTCGCCGTACCTGTGGAACCAGCTCGAACGGTTCACCGGCGAGGTCGTGCCGATCCTGCAGGAGCGCGGCGTGTTCCGCACCGAGTACACCACCGACACCTTCCGCGGGCACTTCGGCCTGGAGGTCCCGCCCAACACCTTTGCATCCGGACAGGAGTGACATGTCGAATCGACGGAAGCTGCGCCTCGGCCTGGCGGCGTACGGCACCGGCTGGGACCTGGACGCCTGGAGGTTGCCGGAAGCAACCAACACCGGTCTGCGCGACCCGAGCGTGATCCTGGACATCGCCCGGACCGCCGAGCGCGGCAAGCTGGACTACGTCTTCGCGGGCAGCGCGCTCGGCAGCGAACCCGACCGGCTGAACCGGGTCTACCGCTGGGACAACTTCGTGTACGCCGGGTACGCCGCCGCGATCACGAAGAACCTGGGCTTCCTGATGTCGGTGAACTCGTCCTTCGAGCACCCGTACGCGATCGCCCGGCAGCTCGCGACGCTTGACAACTTCAACGGCGGCCGGACCGCGCTGAACGTCGTCTTCGGCATCGACCGCGACGGCGATCCGATCGGCAACTACGGCAAGAACCCGGTGCCGACCGAGGCGACGAAGTACGACCGGGCCCGCGAGTTCACCGCGGTCGTGAACCGGCTGCTGTACGAGAGCTGGGACGACGACCTGCTGCTCGACGACAAGACGGGCGGCACGCTGCTCCAGCCCGGGTCCTGGCACCAGATCGATCACCACGGCGAGCATTTCGACGTACGCGGTCCACTGAACGTGCCGCCGCCGGTGCAGTCGCATATCCCGGTCGTGCAGGTCGGGCTGTCGGAGGAGTCGCTGCGGTTCGGCGCGGACTTCGCGCAGGTGCGGTTCTCGCCGTACTTCGGGATCAGCCGCGGCAAGGAGGAGTACCGCAAGCTCAAGGAGCGGGTGGCGGCGAACGGGCGGGACCCGGAGAAGTTCAAGATCATCCCGGGCATTACGTTCTACCTCGCCGGCACGACGCGCGAGGCGGTTGCCAAGTTCAACGAGATCAACGCGCTGCAGCTGACCGAGGAGATCCCGGCCGCCTTCTCGGAGGCGCTCGGCGTCGACCTGTCGCGCGTTCGGGACACCGAGCGGGTGCTCGACGTCGTGGACGTGGAGTCGATCGGCGACGGTGCCCTGAAGCCGTTCATCAGCGACCGCGCGCGGGACGTGAAGAACGACCGAGAGCTGCTGCGGCTGATCCTGATCACGCAGATCGGTGAGGACGCGACCCTGCGGGACCTGTACCAGTACGTGCAGCGGTCGCGGCACGAGCAGCAGCCGGCGGTCGTCGGCGATGCGGCGAAGATCGCGGACTGGCTGGAGGAGAACCTCGAGGAGAACGTGCTCGACGGGGTGCAGCTGTTCCCGCCGTACCACCGCGGGCCGGCCGACCTGTTCGTGGACCTCGTGGTGCCGGAGCTGCAGCGGCGCGGGATCTTCCGGACCGAGTACGAGGCGTCCACGTTCCAGGGCCTGCTCGACACCGACGACTACTGAGGAGAACCGTGAGTCATCGACAGTTGGGTACGTCGGGACTGGTGCTGTCCGAGATCGGGGTCGGCGCGAGTACGTTCGGCCGGTCGGGGATGCGGGCGACCGGCCAGGAAACCGTCACCGCGATCGTCGACCGGGCGATCGACCTCGGCGTCACGTACTTCGATCTGGCCGAGGGGTACGGCGATCACCCGGGGCAGAGCGAGGAGCTGTTCGCGGAGGCGATCGGCCAGCATCGCGAGAAGGTTG
The DNA here is from genome assembly GCF_053607525.1 of Kribbella sp. NPDC055110. Classification (NCBI taxonomy): domain Bacteria; kingdom Bacillati; phylum Actinomycetota; class Actinomycetes; order Propionibacteriales; family Kribbellaceae; genus Kribbella; species Kribbella sp. NPDC055110. The sequence continues at coordinate 132,168 of NZ_JBSGTS010000003.1, read as the reverse complement.
TCATCGGCACCAAGTTCGGGCGGAACCTCGCGGTGCAACACGGTCCGGCGTACTCGCGGCCCGGCGCTCGGAAGTACATCATCGCCGCGGTGGAGGAGTCGCTGCGGCGACTGCGCACGGACTACATCGACCTGTACCAGATCCACTTCCCGGATCCGCTGACCCCGATCGAGGAGACGCTGTCGGCGCTCGACACCCTCGTCCGGACCGGGAAGGTCCGGTACGTCGGCGCGTCCAACTTCAAGGCCTGGCAGCTGGCCGACGCGGATCATGTTGCCCGTGACAACGGTCTGTCCCGGTTCGTGTCGACGACCGACGAGTACAACCTGTTGTGGCGCAAGCCGGAGGAGGAACTCGTCCCGGCACTGCAACACTACGGGCTGGGCTTCATCCCGTACTTCCCGCTGCAGAACGGCTTGCTGACCGGCAAGTACTCCGCCGAGCACGCACCCGCCGAAGCCAAGATCACCAACCTCAAGCGCTACCTGCTGCGGTCGGCGCCGTGGGAGGCGCTGGCCAAGTTCGAGCAGTTCGCCCGCGACCGGGACATCACACCGAGCACGGCCGCCCTCGGCTGGCTGCTGGCCCAGCCGACCGTCACCAGCGTCATCGCGGGCATCACTGTCCCCGAACAGCTGGACGAGAACGTCCTCGCGACGAACTGGGTTCCTACGTTCGACGAGGAAGCCGAGCTACGAGACCTGTTTTCCGGCGACCTGTCCGGTGGCCCCGGCGTGGTCGACCGGGGCTAGCTGCACCTCACGACGGAAAGACACCCGGCTGGTCGCCGGTGCTGGAGGGGCGCGCCGGGTCGGTGATCCACTGCGACCACGACCCCGGGTAGAGCGCCACCTCGATCCCGATCCGTGCCAGGGCAAGCACCGTCGTGGTCGCCGAGACGCCGCTCCCGCAGTACGCACCGATCTCACGGCCGTCCAGGTACGCGGCGTACAACTGCTCGATCGACTCCGTGTCGAGCAGGTCGCCATCGATGAAGTTGGCCGAGCCGGGGATGCTGTGTGCACCGGGGACGTGGCCGACCCCCGGCAGTTGCGGGTCGCCGAGATACGCCGCCGTACCTCGTGCATCGAGCAGGTGTCCGCTCGCGGCGATCCGGGCGGTGTCGGCGGCGGAAAGGGTAGGCATCGAGCCAGGACGGACGACCACCGAACCTTCGGTGGCCTTGGGAATCTCGGTGTCCAGCGCGCCGCCGACCTGTTCCCAGGCCTGCAGCCCGCCGTCGAGAACGTGCACGCTCACCAGGCCGGCCCAGCGCAGCGTCCACCATGCCCGCGTAGCCAATGCCGGATTGTCCCGGGAGTACACGACGACGGTGCTGTCGCCGTCCACACCCCACGACCGAAGCCGGGTCTGCAAGTCGCCGGCTTCCGGCAGCGGAGCATGACCGGAGGTCGCGGTCCGACGCCCGGCAAGGTCCCGATCCAGCACCACCGAACGAGCCCCCGGCACATGACCTGTCAGGTACGCGGCTTCGGAGTCACGACCGACCTCGAGCACGACGGTCTCCGAGCCGTCCCGCAGCCGAGCCGCAACCTGCTCCGCCGAGATGACGACCGCCTGGGTGATCGCAACGCCCACCGGACCCACTCCTCGCCACCTGCCTGATATCCGCTATGTATCGACAGCACTATCTTAAGTAGCGGAAGACGCGAAGTATGTATCAGACCGGATCGCGGACAACCCGCCTGAGGCGATCCGCGGGCGCCCTGGCAGCAATCGCCTTGAACAGTTCTCATTGTCCAGTCATCCTGTCGACAATGAGACTCGAGTCAGAACGAGGGCATACATGTCGGAACAGTTGAAGTTCCACTGGTTCCTGCCGACCAACGGCGGCGACGGACGGCAGGTGGTCGGCGGCGGTCACGGAGTGAACGCCGGCGCGTCCGGCCGTCCTGCCTCGGTTCCGTACCTCGGGCAGATCGCGCGCAGCGCGGAGCAGCTCGGGTTCGAGGCCGCGCTGACTCCGGCCGGCGCCTGGTGCGAGGACGCCTGGATCAGTACCGCGATGCTCAGCACGGTGACCGAGCGGCTGCAGTTCCTGGTCGCGTTCCGGCCCGGACTGATCTCGCCGTTCCTGGCCGCGCAGATGGCGGGCAGCTTCCAGAACCTGTCCGGCGGCCGGCTGCTGCTGAACGTGGTGACGGGTGGCGAGAGCCACGAGCAGCGGATGTTCGGCGACTTCCTGGACAAGGAGGCGCGCTACGAACGGTGCGACGAGTTCCTGGAGATCGTGACCCGGCTGTGGGCGGGGGAGACGGTCACCTTCCAGGGGCGTCATCTGCAGGTCGAGGGTGCGACGCTGGCGCAGCGGCCCGATCCGGTGCCGGACATCTACTTCGGTGGGTCGTCCGACGCGGCGCTGCGGGTCGCGGCCCGGCACGCGGACGTCTATCTGACGTGGGGCGAGCCGCCGGAAGCCGTCGCGGAGAAGATCGCCCGAGTGCGCAAGCTGGCCGCGGACGCGGGCCGTGAGCTCCGGTACGGCGTACGGCTGCACACCATCGCCCGGGACACCTCGGAAGCGGCGTGGGCCGAGGCCGCCCGCTTGCTCGACGGCATCTCCGAGGAGCAGATCGCGAAGGTGCAGCAAGGCCTGAAGCGGAGCGAGGCCGAGGGTCAGCGCCGGATGCTCGCCCTCAACGAGGGCACGAAGGACGGCCTGGAGATCTACCCGAACCTGTGGGCCGGCGTCGGCCTGGTGCGCGGTGGCGCCGGCACCGCGATGGTCGGCTCCCATCAGGAGATCGCCGACCTGATCGAGCAGTACGCCGCCGTCGGCATCGAGGAGTTCGTCCTGTCCGGATATCCACACCTCGAGGAGGCCTACTGGTTCGGCGAGGGCGTCCTGCCCGAGCTCGCACACCGCGGCCGCTGGCAGCATCCGGCCCCGGTCGTGGCCCGCGCCTCGGTTCCGTTCGGCGCGCCCTAGCGTGCGGCGGTCCAGGCGGTGTGCGGAGGAATGCGTGTCTCGCGTTCCGGACGGTTGGCTCGGGGTGAGGTGCGAGGTGTGAGCCTTGGCGGTATGCGTGCGATCGGCTTCACGAGTGTCCAAGGTGCCCTGGTCGAGCTCGAGCGTCCGGTTCCGGTGCCCGGTGCCGGCGAGGTGCTCGTCCGGGTCTCCCATGCGGGTGTGAACTTCGCCGAGCTGCAGCATTGGCGCGGAGACTTCGGACCGCCGGACCCCGAGGGCGATGTGCCCGGGCTGGAGGCGGCAGGTGTGGTTGCGGCGGTCGGTCCGGGCGTCGAGAACGTTGTGGTAGGCAATGAGGTGACGGCCTACCTGCCGGGCTTCGGCGGCTATGCGGAGTACGTCGTCGCACCCGCGGCGTTCACCTATCTGATCCGGGATGTCGACCCGGTCGTTGCGGCGGGTGCGCCGACCGTGCTGACGACGGCGTACGGGTTACTGGCGGGGACGGGCCGGATCGTTGCCGGTGACACCGTCCTGATTCATGCCGCCGCAGGCGGTGTGGGCACGGTCGCGGCGCAGTTGGCCCGGACGCTCGGCGCAGGCACGGTTCTCGGTACGGTGGGGTCGCTCGACAAGGTCCAGTACGCCGAGGAGTTCGGGTACGACGCGGTGTTCCTCCGCGACGGCTTCGCGGAGCGGGTCCGGGAGCTCACCGGTGGTCGCGGTGTGGATCTCGTACTCGATCCGGTCGGCGGACCGGTGCGGGCGGAGAGCATCGAGTTGCTCGCGCCGTTCGGCAGGCTTGCCGCGTTCGGGGATGCGGGTGGTCATCCGGACCTCACGGTGCCGGTCCAGCCGCTGTGGAAGAACACCCGCCTGGTCGGTGGCTTCAACATCGGGGACCTGGCCCGGCGTGCACCCGAGATCGTCAGCCGCTTCGGCCGTGCCGCCCTCGATCTGCTCGAGGCCGGCGACGTCCGCATCGACGTCACCGACGTACTGCCACTCGCCGACGCGAAGCTCGCCCTCGACCGTCTCGCCACCGCGACAACGCGCGGCAAGCTGGTCCTCTCGGTCAGCTGAGGGCGGATTCAGGCATCGAAGGTACGGCGGTGGTCGTTGACCTCGTGGTGGGTGTCTTCGGCCCACCTCGTCAGCTCGGTGAGGGGCTGGAGGAGCGACCGGCCGAGAGGCGTGAGGGCGTACTCGACGCGGGGCGGAACCTCGGCGTACGCGGTGCGGCTGATCAGGCCGTCGCGCTGGAGCGATCGCAGGGTTTGCGTGAGCATGCGGTGGGAGATGCCGGGCAGGTCCTTCATCAGTTCGGTGAACCGGCGCGGGCCGTCGGTGAGTCGCGAGACCGTCGCCAGCGACCAGGTGTCGCCGACCCGGCGCAGCACGTCTCGCGTGTGCTGCCGGGACGCCTCGGAGGTGCACAGCCCGTCTTCCATTTCTTCCCTCCAGGTGCGTGACGCACTAAATAGTGCGGGTGCCGAGGCCGGTATGAACGGCGGTCCGCGCTGGTTGGCATCTGTCGACGGTCCGCTCGGGATCGATCATGACAGAAGGTGAAAAGGCCATGACGAACATCGCGATCATTGTCGGCAGCACCCGGCCGGGACGGTACGGCGAGGCGGTGGCGCAGTGGGTGCTCGACCAGGCGCAGACGCGGAGCGACGCCAAGTTCGAGCTGGTGGATCTGCTCGACCACCCGCTGCCGCATCTTGACGAGCCGGTGCCGGCGTCGGCCGGTCAGTACGCCGGCGAGCACACCAAGCGCTGGTCGGAGACGATCGACCGGTACGACGGGTACGTCTTCGTGACGCCGGAGTACAACCACTCGACGTCGGGTGCACTGAAGAACGCGATCGACTATCTCTACCGGGAGTGGAACAACAAGGCGGCCGGCTTCGTCGGGTACGGCGTGGTCGGCGCGGCCCGCGCCGTCGAGCATCTCCGGCTGATCGCCGCGGAGCTGCAGCTGGCGACCGTCCGCGGTCAGGTGGCGCTGTCGTTCTACACCGACTTCGAGAACTTCACCACGCTCCGGCCGGAGCCGCGGCAGCTGGATGCACTCGGGGAGCTCCTCGACCAGGTTGTCGCATGGTCCAACGCCCTCGCGGTCGTCCGCCAGGGCTGACGTGCGCAGGGTGCCGGGCCGGCGATTTCGTCTGCCCGGCACCCTGCGAGTGAACGGCGTGTCCGAGGTGTGGACAGCGGTCGGGAGCCGTCATTACTTTCCTACTATGTCTACTAAGGAACTAGACATTAAGGATCGCGATGACCGACTCATTGACCTCGATCGAGCAGGCAGGTGGGCCGCGGCGCAGGTGGCCGTGGGTGGCTGGGGGTGTGGCCGTGGTGCTGGTCGCGACGCTCGGTGTGGTGTGGGCGGTGGCGTCCGGTGGTGGTGACACGGCGTCCGCGCAGAGCGACGGGAAGCCTGTCTCGGGCGGCACGCTGGAGTTCGCGTTGCTCGACTATCAGCGCAGCCCGGATCCACAGTGGGGCACCAACTACGCCGAGTCGATCATCGGCAACAACATCACGGACAAACTCACGTGGCAGGACCCGAAGACCGGTGAGATCACGCCGTGGCTGGCCGAGTCCTGGTCGTACAACAAGGAGTTGACCGAGTTCACCTTCCACCTGCGGCACGACGTGACGTTCAGTGACGGCACGCCGTTCAACGCGGCGGCGGTGAAGGCGAACTTCGACCAGTACGTGCACGGCGATCCGAAGCTCGGCATCGTCGCGAGCGGTGCGTCGCTGTTCAACGGGTACGTCGGAACGTCGACGCCGGACGAGTTCACCGCCGTGGTGCGTTTCTCCAAGCCCAACGCGAGTTTCCTGCAGGCGTCGTCGTTCACCGCGAACGCCCAGCCGGGCTTCCTGGCGTTGTCGACGTTGAAGAAGAGCGCGGACGAGCGGGCGAACCCGAAGAACGTGATCGGCACCGGACCGTTCGTGTACGAGTCGTGGCAGGAGCAGGTCAAGACGGTCCTGGTGAAGCGCAAGGACTACAACTGGTCGCCGCCGGCGCTCCATCACCAAGGTCCGGCGTACCTGGACAAGATCGTCTTCAACACGATCCCCGAGGCCAGTGTGCGGACCGGGTCGCTCAAGTCGGGGACGATCGACGCGACGCTCGACGTCGGCACGACCGATGAAGAGCCGTTGAAAGCGGCCGGCTACTCGATCATCTCCCGGCAGGTGTCCGGTACGGCGATCCGCTGGGACTTCAACACGTCGCTGTTCCCGACCAACGATCTCGCGGTCCGCAAGGCGATCCAGCGCGGCTGGAACCGCGAGTCGATCGAGAAGACCGTGCTGACGAAGTCCTACTCGATCGCGCGATCGATCCTCGCCGACTCCGTTCCCGGCTTCGTGGACTACAGCAGTACGGCGCTGAAGTACGACCCGGACGAGGCGAAGCGGCTCCTCGACGCGGACGGGTGGGTGCCCGGAGCGGACGGCGTACGGGTGAAGAACGGTCAGCGCCTGGTGGTGAAACTCGTCGGGATCAACAACCTGGTTGCGAACAAGCCTGCGTACGAGTCCATCCAGCAGGACCTGAGCAAGATCGGTATCGACGCGCAGTTGACCGTTCTGCCGCTCGCCGACTGGGCCGCCGAGCAGTCCAAGGCGAAGACCAAGTGGAATGTGAAGGCCGCGAACCGGTCCCGTAACGACCCCGGCGTACTGCGGCTGGCGTACAGCCCGCAGGCCGACGACGGTTCGTTCCTGCCGAAGGACTTCCCCGGGTACGGCGAGATCGTGTCGACGCTGGACAAGCTCGACTCGACGCTCGACCCGGCGAAGCGTAAGGAGTACGCGAAGGCCGCGCAGGACCTGATCGTCGACAAGTACGCGCTCGCGAACCCGGTCTACAACCCGTCGCAGGTGATCGCGCAGGCGCCGTACGTGCACGGCATCGTCTTCGATGCGCAGTCGCGGAACCACTTCGTGGATGCCTGGAAGAGCAAGTGATCCGGTACGTCGCCCTCAAGGTCGGGCGGGCGTTGTTCGTGGTGTGGGCGGCGTTCACGGTGACCTTCGTGCTGCTGTTCGTGCTGCCGGCCAACCCGGTCGACCTGCTGTTCGACCCGGCGGAGCTCAACAGCATTCCGCCCGAGGTTCGTGCGCAGGTCGCGCACAGCTACGGCTTCGACCGCCCGATCGTCGTGCAGTACCTCGACCGGCTGGCGCATGCGGTCCGCGGAGACTTCGGTACGTCGGTGCAGTCCGGGCGGGCTGTCGACGCGGCGGTCTTCAACTCGTTGCCGAGCACGCTGGTACTGGCGACGGGGGCGCTGCTGCTCGCGGTGGTGTTCGCGTTCGTGATCGCGGTCGTCGCGACGACGACCCGTCGGCGTTGGCTCCGGGAGGCGGCCGAGTCGTTGCCCTCGGCATCGGTATCGGTTCCGGTGTTCCTGCTCGGAGTGATCTTCCTGCAGGTGTTCTCGTTCCGGCTGGGCTGGTTCCCGTCGTTCGGGAACTCCGGGGTCAGGAGTCTGGTGCTGCCGATCGTCACGTTGGCGATCCCGGTCTCCGGACCGATCACCCAGCTGCTGGTGCGGAGCTTCGCGAGCGAGTTCCGCGCCGGGTACGTGACGACGAGTCGGGCGAAGGGCGCGCCGCGGTCGGCGATCGTCATCGGCGACGTCTTCCGGAACGCGAGCCTGCCCGCGCTGACGATCGCGGGGATCACCTTCGGGAACCTGATCGCCGGGTCTGTCATCACCGAGACGGTGTTCGCGCGGCAGGGGATCGGGCGACTCACCCAGACCGCGATCAACACGCTCGACATCCCGCTGGTGCAAGGGATCGTGGTGTTCGTCGCGGCGAGCTTCGCCCTGATCAACCTGGCGATCGACCTCGTCTACCCCCTCCTCGACCCGCGCCTGCGTGCAACCTTGGCGGGCCGCGCCCCGCGAACCGCGCCGGTAGAAGCGATCGGGGCTCCGGCATGAGCCGCCCGGAGGACCTCGACCCGCGACTGCGTGCAACTCTGGCCGCCCGTCTAGCCGTCTTCTTGCGGCGGGCCGGTGCCGGCCGGCTCGCCGGTCTGCTGCGGCGGCCGGTGCTGTTGCTCTCCTGGGTGATCGTTGCGGTCGCTGTCGGTTGGGCGGTCGTGCCAGGGTTGTTCACGTCCGCGAGTCCGTACGAAGGCGACAGCAGCCTGAGCTTCGCCGGACCCAGCCTCGCGCACCCGTTCGGCACGGACCGGCTCGGTCGCGACCTGTTCGCACGTGCGGTGTACGGCGCCGGCACCACGCTGACTGCGACGCTGGTCGCCGTACTGATTGCCTTCGGCATCGGCACTGTGATCGGACTGGTCGCGGGCTACCTGGGTGGTGCGGTCGACACCGCGACAATGCGGGTGATCGACGTCTTCCTGTCGATTCCCAGCCTGCTGCTCGCGATGGTGATCGTCTCGGTGCTCGGCTACTCGACCGACAACATCGCGATCGCCGTCGGCATCTCGTCGATCGCCGCGTTCGCGCGGGTGATGCGCGCGGAGGTCCTGACCGTCGCCCGCAAGGACTACGTCAAGGCGGCGTACGGCGTGGGAGTCCGGCGGCCCGCCGTCGTACTGCGGCACGTCGTACCGAACTCGCTCAACTCCGTGCTCGCACTCGCCGCGCTCGAGGTCGGCACCGCGATCCTCGCCGTCGCCTCGCTCGGCTTCCTCGGGTACGGCGCCCCACCACCGGAACCCGAGTGGGGACTGCTCGTCGCCGAGGGACGGGACTATCTGGCGGTCCACCCGTACGTGTCGATCCTGCCCGGCCTCGCGCTCGCTCTCGTCGTGATCAGCACCCACCGCATCAGCACGTCGTTCCGGAAGGACCACGCCCGATGACCGAGCCGCTGCTGGCGATCACCGACCTCGCCGTCGACTATCGGAGCGGCCGGCGCGACTGGACGCCCGCCGTCGACGGGGTCAGCGTGAGCATCGCACCTGGTGAGTTCGTGTCGCTGGTGGGGGAGTCGGGGTGCGGCAAGTCGACGCTGATCCAGGGCACGCTCGGGCTGCTGCCGGCGTCCGCGCGGATCCGCGGCGGCACGATCTCGTACTCCGGGGTCGATGTCACGAACTGGTCCGACCAACGGATGACGCGGGTCCGCGGCAACTACGTGGGGTTCGTGCCGCAGGACCCCGGGACGGCGCTCAACCCGACGAAGAAGATCGGCCGCCAGGTAGTCGAGGCCGTCCGGTTCAACTCGCCGGGTCGCGGGGAGGCTGCTCGCGACGAGGCGCTGGATTACCTACGTACCGCGGGATTGAAGAACGTCGAGCGGCTGTTCGAGCAGTACCCGCACGAGCTCAGCGGTGGCATGAAGCAGCGTGCGTTGATCGCGATCGCGCTGGCCGGCAAGCCGAAGCTGATCCTGGCCGACGAGCCGACCAGCGGGCTCGACGTCACGGTCCAGCGGGTGATCCTCGACCACCTGAGCGAACTCGGCCGGAGCCTCGATCTCGGCGTCCTGCTGGTCACGCACGACCTCGGCGTCGCCCTCGACCGCTCCGATCGGATCCTGGTGATGCGCGAGGGCGAGATCGTCGAGGAGGGCACCGCGCAGGAGTTGGTCGACCGGCCGTTGCGGAGCGAGTACGCACGCCGCCTGCTGGCCGCCGCACACCGTCCAGGCCGCCTGCGCCCCCGAAAGCTCAGTTCAGCTGTGATCGGACGCGCGGCGGTGAGCGAGGAGGTGGTCCGTCCGGTGGCGATCGAGGACAAGGTCGGGTCGGAGGCGGCGATCGAGGACAAGGTCGGGTCGGAGGTGGCGATCGAGGGTCGGGGTCTGAGCAAGCACTACACCGTTCGGGCCGGCGGCGGAGCGCACGTCGTACGTGCGCTGGACGGTGTCAGCATCGCCGTTCGGACCGGGACGACGCATGCGGTTGTGGGGGAGTCCGGCGCTGGAAAGTCCACGCTGGCAGGCATTCTGGCCGGGTTCGTGGCTGCCGACGCAGGCGTGGTGAAGGTCGGTGACGACGAGCTGACCGGGCTCAGCCGCGGTGGCCTGCGCGAGCTCCGCCGACGGCTGCAGTTCGTGTTCCAGAACCCGTTCACCTCGCTGGATCCACGGTTCACGGTCAACCGCATCGTCGCCGAGCCGCTGCGCGCGTTCCGGCTCGCGAGCATCCAAACCCGAGTTCGCGAACTGCTCCACGCAGTCTCACTCGACGACGAATACCTGGACCGGCTGCCGGAGCAGCTGTCCGGAGGTCAACGTCAGCGCGTCGCGATCGCTCGCGCACTGGCGCTGAACCCGGAGATTCTCGTACTCGACGAGGCCGTCAGCGCGCTGGATGTGTCCGTGCAGGCGCAGATCCTGCAGCTGCTCGTCGACCTACAGGCCGAGTTCCGTCTCAGCTACGTCTTCGTCACGCACGACCTCGGCGTCGTCCAGCAGATCGCGGACGATGTCACGGTCATGAAGGACGGCGTCGTCGTCGAGTCCGGCCCGACCGACCAGGTACTACGATCGCCGGCCCACGAGTACACCCGAGAACTCCTGGCCGCGATCCCCGGAGAACGCCGGCACGACGTCCCCACCGAGCAGTCGGCCTAGTGTCGTGCCCGCAATTTAGCGCCATAAGCTCGGCTGGCTTCGACGCACGCCCAGGAATTCGCAGCGCTAGAGCCTCCCCAAACCGGTATGGGGAGGCTCGGGCCTCCCCGAACCAGTGTGGGGAGCCGTACCCACCCGAATCAGCCAGTAACCCTCCCCAAACAATCGGAATCGGCCGCAGGCTCCGCAAAGATGCGCCAAAGGGGGCGAGTGACGCCAGGCGGGGCACGGCCAACTGGGGAGTGCCACAGTCCGATTCGGGCAGGTAGGACTCCCCAAACCGGTTTGGGGCCGCAAGCACGGGTCGGCAGCTACCCGACTCCGGACTTATGACACGAGCTTCCGGCGCAGCGCACACTAGAAGGTGTCTGATGGTTCCACGCCGTAGCTGGCGAGCGCGTTGAGCTGGGCTTCCCGGACCGCGGCCGTTTGGCCTTGGACCAGGACGAAGAGCGCCGACCGGGCATGCAACTGGGCGGTGTCGTCGTCGGTCAGTCCGTGCCCCGCACGAGACACCAGCAGTGCCCGGGTGAGGGTCGCGAGTGCCTCTCCGCTGGCGACCTTGAGCGCGAGCCGCTCGTCGACGCGCTGCGGCGCGCCGGGCCCGGCCGTGGTCACCTCGTCGGTGATTGCGTAGGCCTGCTCGCGGATCCGCGCCACCCGTGGCGCCCACGCCTCGGCGACCCTGTTCGCGGCCGGGTGCGACGAGGCGCGCAGTTCGTCCAGCACCGTCGCCGCGAGACCGAAGTGGTGTGGACGCGCGTCGGCCGCGGCCGCAACGTCAGCAGCACGCCACGCCTCGAGATCCTGCACGGCGATGACACGACACTCAGGTACGGCGATCCCGCGCAGGGTCACGCGTTCGGTACGGCTCCCGCCCGCCGCGCTGAGCCGCAACGGCGTCGCGTCCATCCCCTCGCCGACGGGGACCAATCCGTACACCACTCGAGGCCCCGCCGGGTCACTGTCGTCGACACCGGCCACGCCGAGCCATTCGTTCAGGCCCCAGCCGCTGACCCACGAGATCGTCCCCTCGAAGCTCCAGCCGTCCTTGGTACGACGCGCCGCGACGTACCTGTCGGGATAGCGCCGTACGTCGCTCAACGCCGCGCCGAGGAAGACCTCGCCGCGCAGGATGCGGCCGGTGAGCTCGGGATCGAGGGGCTCGAGTGACCGGCACGGGTCCTCGACGGCCTGCCGGATCCGCCCGACCTGCGGGCCGTGCTGCGCCCAGACCAGCCAGGTGTTGAAGCACGCACCCGCGATGATCTCGTGCAGTCGGCGATCCGCGGCGCGATCCAACTCCGCACCGCCGTACGCCGCGGGCGCCAGGTGGTTGAGCGCACCGAGTGCCCCCAGCTCGCGCACGGTCTGCTCGCTGACGCCGAGGCGATCCGTCTCCAATGCACGAGGGCGCAGCACCGTGGCGGCGTACGCCTGGACCTCGTCGCTGATCGTCCCCATTGCCGCTCTCCCGCCCGTTGATCGCCTGGTGAGACGCGACTCTACTAACTGCTTAATGTCTATAGATTTACTAGACATATTGTGAGACTCGGGGCCGTAGCTAAGGAAGTTCCACCATGAGCAGATCCAGGAAGTCCGTGGTCGCCACGGCCGCATTGTCGGTCGCAGCTTTGCTGCTGTCGGCTTGTGGTGGATCGTCCGCCGGCAGCGAGAGCGGCGGCGCCCCGCAGGACGGCGGCACGCTGACGTTCTACGACCCGGTCTCGTACACCGCCTGGGTTCCGACGAACTCGATCTGGTCGAACAGTCAGGTGTCCGACAACCTGGCCGAGCGGCTGGTGTGGCAGGACCCCGCGACCGGCGACTTCAAGCCCTGGCTGGCGTCGAGCTGGGAGATCAGCCCCGACCATCTGACGTACACGTTCCACCTGCGTAAGGGCGTGACCTTCAGCAACGGCGACCCGCTCGACGCCGAGACCGTCAAGCTGAACCTCGACCAGCACGGCCTGGGTGACAAGAAGCTGGCGATCCCGCCGGACTCGTTCTGGGTGAACTACCAGGGGACCACGGCGGTCGATCCGCAGACCGTGCGGGTGACGCTGAGCAAGCCGAACGCGGGCTTCCTGCAGGTGCTCTCGAACTACCGGGCCAGCTCGATCCTCGGCAAGCCGTTCCTGAAGCAGGACCTGAACGGTCAGGGCAAGCTGGAGAACTGGGTCGGAACCGGACCGTTCGTGGTCGAGAAGGTCGACGGCACCACCGGGGTCACGCTGAAACGGCGCGAGGACTACAACTGGGCGCCGGAAGGCTCCGGTCACCAAGGCAAGGCGTACCTGGAGCGGATCGTCTTCAAGACGGTTCCCGAGGCCGGCACCAGGGTCGGCGCGTTGCAGTCCGGCGAGGCGCAGATCGCCCGCAACATCGCGCCGTACGACGAGGAGACCGTGACCACCGGGGGCGGCAAGGTCGTCGCGATCCCGGTGCAGGGCGAGACCAACAAGCTCGCCTTCCAGCTCGACGCGAACCCGCTGACGCAGGACAAGAACATCCGGTTGGCGTTGCAGGCGGCCACCGATCGGCAAGAGATCAACAAGACCGTGCTGTCGCCGAGCTACCCGGTTCCGACGAGTCTGCTGGTGAAGGGCACTCCGTTGCGGGGCGACTCGAGCAAGTACCTGACGTACGACCTGGACAAGGCCAAGTCGTTGCTCGACGCCGATGGCTGGGCGGTCGGTGCGGACGGCATCCGCAGCAAGAACGGCAAGCGCCTGCACTTCGACATCTGGGTCTCGCCGTACTACCAGGTGTCCCAGTCGGTGCTCGAGCTGCTGCAGTCGCAGTGGAAGAAGGCGGGGGTTGAGCTCAAGATCAACAGCGCTTCTTTGACGGAGTACCAGGCCCTCGAGACCTCACGCGGCGACAAGTGGTCGTTCACCCAAGGGCAGACCTCGACGGGTGAGCCGAGTGTGCTGCGCGCGTCGTACGGCAGCGATCGGTACAACGTGCTGCACCGGCCGACACCGGATGCGAAGCTCGACTCTCTGCTGAGTGCGCAGGCACTCGAGTTCGACACGGCGAAGCGCAAGGCCGCGATCCAGGCGATCGAGGATTACGTCCTCGGGCAGGGGTACGTGATCCCGCTGTACGACGAGACGCAGGTGTTCGGGCTCGGTCCGAAGGTGCAGGGGTTCGGTACGGAATCGACCGGCAGGTCCTGGCTCTACGACACCTGGTTGTCCAAGTGACGGGGTACGTCGGGAAGCGGCTCGGGCAGGCCGTTCTGGTTCTGTGGGCCGCGTACACGTTGTCGTTCGTACTGCTGAGCGCGTTGCCGGGCGACTCGGTGCACAACCGGATCCAGAACCCGGAGGCGCAGATCTCGCCCGAGGCCGCGAAGGTGATGCTGGAGTACTACGGTCTCGACCGACCGCTGGTCGAGCAGTACTTGCATTCGCTTGCGGGTGTCTTCCGGGGTGAGTTCGGGTACTCCTTGAGCAGCGGGAAGTCCGTTGGCCAGCTGGTCGCCGATGCGCTGCCCAGCACGCTGCAACTGACCGGGCTCGGTCTCGTGTTCGGTGTTCTGTTCGCGGGCGTGGTCGCGGTGCTGATCAACTATGGGCCGTGGCGGTGGTTGCGTTCGCTGACCACTGCGGTGCCGTCACTGTTCGCTTCGGTGCCTACGTTCGTAGTGGGCATTGTGGCGCTGCAGTACCTGTCGTTCCGGTTGCATGTGATTCCGTCGGTCGACGACGGCACAGTGCGCGCGTTGGTTGCGCCGGCGGCGACATTGGGTCTGGTGGTTGCTGCGCCGCTGGCGCAGGTGCTGGCCACGTCGATGCGGGCCACTCGCCGGCAGCCCTTCGTGCATGTGCTGCAGGCCAAGGGTGCCGGGGAGAGGTACATCTTCCGGAAGGACGTTCTTCGGAACTCGTCGCTGCCGGTGCTGACGCTGCTCGGTCTCGCGGTCGGTGAGCTGATCGCAGGGTCGGTCGTGACGGAGTCGGTCTATGCCCGGGCCGGGATCGGTCAGCTCACGGTGAGCGCGGTCAACACGCAGGACCTGCCGGTGGTGCAGGGCGTGGTGCTGCTGAGCACGGCGGCGTACGTCGTGGTCAACCTGGTCGTCGACCTCGCGTACCCGCTGGTGGATCCGCGGATCCTGGTCGACGGCCGATCCCAGCGAACCACCTGGCGCCGCCCCGACGAGCCAACCGAGTCCGTTGACCCGGCCCGCCGCCGGCTCCCCGCGGAGGTGGTGATGCCATGAGTGAGGTTGTTGCCAAGAGCACCGAGTCGGGTGTTGGGCGGGGTTGGCTTCGGTGGGTTGGTGCGCATTGGAGTCTCTTGATCGCGGCGGCGGTGGTGACGCTCGTGCTGCTCTGGGCGGTGGTGCCTGGGTTGTTCACGTCGTACGGGCCGACGCAGGTTGATCCTGCGGGGAAGTTGCAGCCGCCGTCGGGGGCGCACTGGTTGGGGACTGATCAGTTGGGACGGGATCAGTTTGCCCGGCTGGTCTACGGTGCGCGTGCTTCGTTGAGCGGGTCGGCGATCGCGGTGCTCGTGGGGGTCGTGGTCGGGTCGCTGGTCGGGGCGTCGGCGGGGTGGTTCGGCGGGGTGGTCGACAGTGTGGTGATGCGGTTGATCGACGTACTGCTGTCGATCCCGGGGTTCCTGTTCGCGATCACCATCGTGGTGTTGCTCGGGTTCGGGATCGTGCAGGCGGCGATCGCGGTCGGGCTGACGTCGGCCGCGACCTTCGCGCGGCTGATCCGGTCGGAGGTGTTGCGGGCGCGGGCGAGTGCCTACGTGGAGGCCGCCGTCACGAGCGGCGCGTCGACGTACTCGATCCTGCGCCGGCATGTGCTGCCGAACTCGATCGCACCGACGGTCGCGCTGATCACGGTGCAGTTCGGGATCGCGATCATCTGGATCGCCTCGCTGAGTTTCCTCGGCCTCGGCGCCCAGCCGCCGGACCCGGAGTGGGGCCGGCTGGTCGCGGACGGACGCAACTACATCGCGACCCGCGGCTACCTGACGCTCTGGCCGGGGTTGACGGTCGTCGCCGTCGTCCTGGCGACGAACCACATCGCTCACCAGCTTTCGGGGAGGCGGGAAGCATGACCGATCAGTTGCTGACTGTCGACAATCTGAGTGTCGGATACCGCGTCAAGCAGGGGCTCAAGCCTGCTGTCGAACGCGTGTCGTTCGAGGTACGGCCCGGTCAGGTTCTCGCACTGGTAGGGGAGTCGGGCTCGGGCAAGACCACGACCGGGCAGGCGATTCTCGGTCTGCTGGCGGACAACGGGGTCATCACCGGCGGCTCGATCCGGTACCGCGGCGAGCCGATCCACGACCTGCCACCGCGCAAGCTGCGCGACCTGCTGGGTACGGCGATCAGCCTGATCCCGCAGGACCCGACCGTCTCCCTCGACCCGGTCCGGCGGATCGGTCACCAGGTCGAGGACGTACTGCGGTTGCACACCGAGCTGGACGCGCAACAGCGGCGTACGAAGGTGCTGGAACTGCTCGAGCTGGTCGGCTTCACCGATGTCGAGCAGCGGTTCCGCCAGTACCCGCACGAACTGTCCGGCGGTATGCGGCAGCGCGTGCTGATCGCCGCGGCGATCGCGGCCGAGCCGGACCTGATCATCGCGGACGAGCCGACCTCGGGTCTCGACGTGACGGTTCAGGCCCAGGTGCTCGACCTGATCGACGAGCTGCGCGCCCGCACCGGTACGGCGGTCGTGCTGATCACGCACGACCTCGGCGTCGCGTCCGACCGCGCAGACCTGATCGGCGTGATGCAACAGGGCGAACTGGTCGAGCTCGGCCCGGCACGTCAGGTGCTGGACGATCCACAGCACCCGTACACCCAGCAGCTGCTGGCCAGCGTGCCCTCGCGACTGGAGTTCTCGCGGGCGCGCCCGGCCGTCGCGGATCCACAGCCGGTGATCGAGGTGGGGAACCTGCGGAAGGAGTACGGCGGGTTCGTCGCGGTCGACGACGTGACGTTCACCGTCGAAGCGGGACAGACGTTGTCGATCGTGGGCGAGTCGGGCAGTGGGAAGACGACCACCGCACGAATCCTCACCGGGTTGACCGACGTCACCTCCGGCAGCGTGTCGGTTCTGGGGAAGGAGATCACCGGGTTGTCCCGACGGGACTTCCGCCCGCTCCGGCGCGACATACAGATCGTGTTCCAGAACCCCTACGCTTCGTTCGATCCCCGATTCTCGGTGTACGACGTGGTGGCCGAGCCGCTGGCGGCGTTCCTGCCTGGACGGCAGTGGCCGCCGCGGCGTCGTCGCCGTACGCACGAAGAACAGGTCGTGCAGGCGCTGGCGGCGGCGGCGTTGCCGGCGGACTTCGTCGATCGGCATCCGCGGGAGTTGTCCGGCGGTCAGCGGCAGCGCGTCGCGATCGCGCGGGCGCTGGTGCTCGAGCCGCGGATCGTCGTACTGGACGAACCGATCTCGGCACTCGACGTCTCCGTCCAGGCGCAGATCCTGGAACTGCTGCGCGAGCTGCAGGAACGGCTCGGGCTCACGTACGTGTTCATCTCCCACGACCTGGCGGTCGTCCGCGCGATCTCCGACCAGGTCGCCGTGATGCACCGCGGCCGAATCGTCGAACAGGGCCCAGCAGCCCAGGTCTTCGCCGCGCCAACCGCCGACTACACCGCCCAACTGCTCAGCGCCGTAGCCGGCAAACACCTCACCGGCACGGGGAAAGGAGCACTATGACCATCCACAGCACCTCAACGAACCCAACCCCCAACATCCCAACGCTTCCGCGCGTTGCGGGCCCGCCGACGCTCACCGAGGCACTGCCCGGGTTTCGGGCTGTGTTCGCGCGGCTGGCGGAGGGAGCCGGGGAGCGGGATCTCACCCGGACCCACCCGTACGAGCTGGTGCGGGAGCTCGTGGACGCGGGCTTCGGGAGGTTGCGGGTGCCGGTCGAGAACGGTGGGTACGGCGTCGATCTGCCGACGCTGTTCGACCTGCTGGCCGAGGCCGGGCAGGCCGACTCGAACGTTCCGCAGATCCTCCGCGGACACTTCTCGGCCGTGGAGATCCTGCGCAACAGCGACGCCCCCGAAAGCGCCGCCTACTGGCTCCGCCGCATCGCGTCCGGAGCAATCTTCGGCAACGCCCAATCCGAACCGGCCGGGACCGTGCACGGCGGCACCGGGTTCGAGATCACCACTAAGCTGCATCGGGTTGATGGGCGGTTGGTTGTCTCTGGCACCAAGTTCTACTCGACCGGTTCGCTGTTTGCGGACTTCATCCGGGTCGCGGTGCTCGACGAGGACGGGCAGCGGGCGTTCGCCGTCGTACCGGCGCGCCACGAGGGCGTCGTACACGCCGACGACTGGGACGGCATCGGGCAGCGTCTGACCGGCAGCGGTACGACGCACTTCGAGGCGGTACCTGTCGCCGAGCACGGGCGGCTGGGACTGGTCCGCGAGGCACTGCGGTCGCTCCCGGCCTTCTTCCAGATCGTCCATCTGGCAAACCTGACCGGAATCGCCCGCAGCCTCCGCGAAGACACCATCGCAGTGGTCCGCGCCCGGCACCGGACAAGCCTGCACGCACTCACGACCGAGGCGACCGCAGACCCGGAAGTACTCGGCGTCATCGGCATCCTGCACACGCGCGCACTGACCGCCGGCACCCTGCTCCGGCTCGCCGCGGAAGGGCTCGAGGCCGCCAACGCCGACGGCACACCCGAGGCGTACGCCGCCAACTTCGCCGACGTGTCGGCCGCACAAGTAGCGATCATCGAGGCGGTCCTCGACGCGGCGACCATCGCGTTCAACGCCGGCGGCTCGTCTGCCGTCCGGGAGCGGACGCACCTCGACCGCCACTGGCGCAACGCGCGCACCCTCGCGTCGCACAACCCGGTCGTCTACAAGCCGCGGGTGATCGGTGCGTACCTCGTCAACGGCACACCACCGGACAGCACCTTCGACCGCGTACTCGTCGACCGCAGCGAGGAAGGAGTCCAGCCATGAGCCGTGAACTGCATCTGAACGTGAACATCCTGAACGCCGGTGTGTTCGGCGGCTCCTGGCGCTTCCCGGGAACCGACGCCACCGCCAGCTACACGATCGACCACTACACCGAGATCGCGAAGAAGGCCGAGGACGCGCAGCTCGACGCGGTGTTCCTCGCCGACGGGCCGGTGCTCGACCCGCAGGTCCGGCACCGGCCGGGCAACAACCTGGAGCCGACGACGGTGCTCGCGCGGATCGCGGCCCGGACCGAGCGGATCGGGCTCATCGGCACGCTCTCGTCGTCGTACAACGATCCGGTCGAACTGGCCCGCCGGGTCGCCGACCTCGACTACGTGTCCCGCGGCCGCGTGGGCTGGAACGTCGTCACGACCGCCGGACCTGTTGCCGCGCGCAACTTCGGGCGGGACGGCGAGCCCGACCACGCACTGCGGTACCGCCGCGCCGCGGACTTCGCGGAGCAAGTGGTCGCAACGTGGGCCGAGCGGAGGGTGCACAGGTCGCCACAGGGTCGCCCGGTGGTTGTTCAGGCGGGCGGGTCCAGCGACGGCCGGCGGCTGGCGTCGCGGATCGGCGAGGTGATCTTCTCCGCGGACCAGGATCTCGATCACGCACGGGCGTTCCGTGACGAGATCCGGGCCGGTGCCGTCGACTTCGGACGCCGGCCCGAGGAGGTCGTCGTACTCCCCGGGCTGTCGACCGTCGTCGGCAGCACCGAGGCCGAGGCCCGGCAACGACGTGAGCAGTTGGACGAGGTGCTGCCGGACGCCTATGCCCGTGGCCGGCTGGCCGGGCAGCTCGGGTTCTCGCTCGACGGGCTGGACGACGACAAGCCGATCCCGGCCGAGTTGCTGGTCGAGCCGGACGAGGCGGGCGGCTCGCAGACGTTCTACCGGATGGTCAAGGGGATCATCGACCGCGAGAACCCGACGCTGCGGCAGTTGCTGAAGAAGCTCAGCGGTGGCGGTGGTCACCGGATCGTGGTCGGTACGCCGGAGCAGATCGCCGACGACATCGAGCGCTGGTTCCTGTCCGGCGCCGCGGACGGTTTCAACGTGATGCCCGACGTACTGCCGTCGGGTTTCGACCACTTCGTCGAGCAGGTCGTCCCGGAGCTGCGGCGGCGTGGTCTGTTCCGCCACGAGTACGCCGGTACGACGTTGCGCGATCACCTCGGTCTCGGCGTACCGGATGTTCCCCGCGGTGTCTGGGGTCCTTTGGAGGCTGCACGATGAGTATTCCGATCCTGCTGGAACTCGCGGTCGGCCAGTCGACCGACCCGGATGGTCGTGGGCCCGACTCGCCGTTGGTGAGCAGCCTGTCCGATGCCGTCCGGATCGCGCAGGTTGCGGAGGCCGCGGGAGTCGCCGGTCTTCGGCTGCTGGATACGGTGCCCGGGTTCGCCGTACTCGATCCCACGGTGGTCGTGTCGTTCCTGGCCGGGCGTACGTCGGCACTCGGTTACCTCGCGGACGTGCCGACGACTCACCACGCGCCGTACAACCTGGCCCGCCGGATCCTCTCGATCGACCGTGCGACGGACGGCCGAGCCGGGCTGGTGCTGCGGCCGGGGGAGGGCGATGAGGTGACGAGTGCCGTCGTACCAGATCCGTCGGCGACCGATCGTAAAGAGCGCTGGTGCGAGTACGCCGAGATTCTGCGGCGGCTGTGGGACTCGTTCCCCGCCGAGGCGCTCGTGGGGGATCAGGAGTCGGCGGTGTTCGTGCGTGACGAGTTGATCCGGCCGGCCGGATTCGACGGCCGGTTCTATCGGGTGGCCGGTTCGATCGACGGCCCGTCGTCGGTGCAGGGCCGGCCGGTACAGGTCGCGGCGGTCACCGACGCGTCCGAGATCGCCTGCGTGGCAGGGCATGCCGACGCCGTCATCGTGGACGTCGCCGCCGCACCGCTCGCCGACGCCGCCTTGTACGCCGCGCTGGAACGAGACGGTCGCAAACGTGCTGAGGTCGCCTTGCTGGGACGGATCCAGGTGCCACCCGCAATCGACGCCGACTGGCTGCACGACCGGGTCACCACACAGTCCCTCGACGGCCTCGTGCTGACCGTGAACGGTCCAACCCGCGAGCTAATCGCGTTGGTCGAGAACGTGGTGTCGAGGCTCGTCGCGCCCGGCCCAACAGGCAGCCTCCGGGAAGCGTTGGGACTCACACCGGTCGCCCCCACCCGAGCCGCCACGGAAGCGCCGGGCGCAGAGGGCGCCGCCGACGCGGCAGGTGCCGCATGAGCGCCGCGGCCGCCGGACCGGGCGTCATCGCAGCAAGCACCGGTCCGGGGACCGGCGAGCGGAAAGCTGTTGGGCGGGCGGTCGGTTCGGGTGTGACGGTTGCGGGGATTCGTGCGGGGATCGCGCCGGTTCTGGAGCGGTTGGCGGCGACGGCGCGGGAGCGGGAGGGGACGCGGGACTATCCGTTCGAGGAGGTGCGGGCGCTTGCGGAGCAGCGGATCACGTTGGTCGGTGTCGCGGTCGAGGATGGTGGTGCGGGCGGGACGTTGCGTGATGTCGTCGACCTGGTGATCGCGATCGCGCGGGCGGACTCCAACGTCGCGCAGGCGCTTCGGTCCAGCTTCCTGACGGCTGCGAGCGTGATCGCTCGCCAGGAGCTTCCGCATCGGGACCGCACTCTCGAGCGGCTGCGGAACGGGGACCTGTTCGCGGGTACCAGCAACGAGCGCGGTGGTGCGGCCGGTGCGGTGGCGACGAGGTTGTTACGCAAGGGCGACGGTGAGGTGCTCAGCGGCGCCAAGTACTACTCGACCGGCGGTCTGTTCGCGCAGTGGTTCAGCGGCACCGCGACCGACGAGGACGGCAAGGTTGTCCGGTTCACGGTTCCCGCCGATCGGGAGGGTGTCGAGCGGCTGGACGACTTCGACGCGATCGGGCAACGGCTGACAGCGAGCGGTACGACGCGGCTCAACGACGTACAGGTGTATCCCGACGAGCTGATCCGTGCCGACGAGACGCCGCCGCGGAACCCGTGGCAGGGGTCGTTCGCGCAGTTGTATCTCGCGTCGATCGAGGCCGGTATTGCGGGAGCCGCGTTCGACGACGCGGTGAGGTTCGCGCAGGAGAAGGCGCGGCCGATCAAGCACAGTACGGCGGACCGGGCGGTCGACGATCCGTACGTGCGGCACGTCGTCGGCGAGATCGCCGCCCGCGCCAACGCCGCCCGCGCCGTGGTACTACTCGCAGCCGAAGAACTGGGCGCGGTTCCAGCAGTTGCGGACGACGAGGTTCGCGACGCCGGGGCGCGGGCCGCGCTGACTGTTGCGCAGGCGCAGTACGTGGCCGTGGAGTCGGCGTTGCGGGCGGCCGAGCTCGCCTTCGACGTCGGCGGTGGCTCCGCGACCGATCGCCGTACGGCGCTCGACCGGCACTGGCGCAACGCCCGTACGGTCGCCAACCACAACCCGCGCAACTGGAAGGCCGCCGCGGTCGGCGCCTTCCACCTGACCGGCGCCGAGCCACCGACCTCCGGACTGTTCTGAAAGGCAGCACATGACACTCAACCGCGTCCTCGGCCGCACAGGCGTTCTCGTCCCGCCGCTTACTCTGGGGACGATGAACTTCGGGCGCTGGGCCGAGGAGGACGACAGCATCGAGATCATCCACGCCGCCATCGATGCCGGTGTGACCGTGCTCGACACGGCAGATGTCTACGGCAACGGGCGCTCCGAGGAGATCGTCGGCAAGGCGATCGCGTCGGCTTCGACGCGACGTGAGGACCTGTTCCTGGCCACCAAGTTCCACGGTCAGGTCGGAGACAACCCGCAGCACGCTGGCAACAGCCGGCGCTGGATCACGCAGACCGTCGAGAACAGCCTGCGCAGACTCGGCACCGACTACCTCGACCTCTATCAAGCACACCGACCCGACCCGCACACCGACCTGCTCGAGACGCTGCAGACCCTCGACGGCCTGGTCCGCTCCGGCAAGATCCGGTACTACGGAACCTCGGTGTTCCCGGCGCACCAGTTGGTCGAGGCGCACTGGCTCGCCGAGAAGCACGGCCTGATCGCGCCGCACACCGAGCAGGTGCCGTATTCGCTCCTGGTCCGTGGTGTGGAGCGCGAGGTGTTCCCCGTTGTCCAGAAGTACGGCGTGGGCGTGATCAGCTACGGTCCGCTCGCGGCCGGGTGGTTGTCCGGAAAGTATCGTCTCGGCGGCGAGCAGCCGGCCTCGGCCCGCGCGGACCTGATCGCGGGCCGGTTCGACATCTCGCTCGACCGCAACCAGCGCAAGCTCGCGGCGGCCGACGCACTCGCCGACGTTGCCGAGGGCAACGGTCTCACGCTCGTCCAACTCGCGATCGCCTTCGCGTTGAACCACCCGGCGGTCAGCAGCGTGATCATCGGCCCGCGCACGCGGGAACACCTGGATGCTTATCTCAACGCGGTCGACGTACAGCTGAACGACGAGCTGCTCGACCGGATCGACGACATCGTCGACCCGGGGACGCAGTTCCTGGAACGCGACACCGGCCGGGACACCCCTTCGCTCCAACCCGGCGCACTGCGCCGGAACCACCCGACTGAGAGGCACGACCGATGACGACCTACAGCGCCGACGCGACGCGGTACGAGACGTTGCCCTACCGCCGTACCGGCTCGTCCGGTCTGGTGCTGCCGGCGGTCTCGTTCGGTCTCTGGCAGAAGTTCGGCACCGACTACGCGTACGAGACGCAGCGCGAGATCATCCTGCACGCGTTCGACCTCGGGATCAGCCACTTCGACAACGCCGACCGCTACGGACCGCCGCACCGCGCCGCGCAGAAGACGTTCGGTCGGGTACTCGCCAAGGACCTCGCGCCGTACCGCGACGAGCTGATCCTCGCCACGAAGGCCGGCAATCCGATCGGCCCGAGCCCCTATCTCACCGGCGGTTCGCGCAAGTCGATCCTCACGTCGCTCGACCACAGCCTGCGTGACCTGGGCACCGACTACGTCGACATCTTCTATCACCACAGCCCGGATCTGCAGACGCCTCTGGAGGAGAGCGTCGGTGCGCTCGTCAGCGCGGTGCAGCAGGGCAAGGCGTTGTACGTCGGTATCAGCAACTACCTGCCGGATCGCGCGCACGCCGCGGCCGAGCTGCTCCGCGAGGCCGGCGTACCGCTGCTGATCCACCAGACCCGCTACTCGATCTACGACCGGCGTCCCGAACAGAACGGTCTGCTGGAGACGGCCGACCAGGACGGGTTCGGCCTGATCGTCTACAGCCCGCTCGCGCAGGGGCTGCTGACCGACAAGTACCTCGACGCGATTCCCGATGGCGCACGCGCCCAGAACAGCACGTTCCTCTCACCCGACGTCATCGATGACACCTATCGACGCCGTACGACGGAACTGAACAAGCTGGCCGAATCACGCGGGCAGTCGCTCGCCCAGCTCGCCCTGCAGTGGGTCCTGCGCCGCGACGAGGTCACCTCGGCCCTGATTGGCGCAAGTTCGACGACCCAGCTCGACCATAATCTGCAGGCGTTGAGCTTCCTGCCGCTGACGGATGACGAATTGGCTCTCGTGGACGAGCACGGCACGGGACTGAAACTGTGAGCGAGGCTGTGACGGCTCGACGGATCGGGGCAGGGACCGACGACGGCCGGCCGTTCCGGTTGGGCTTCCTGTTGCACCTCGACAACGACAGTGCGCCGGCGGCGGCGTACCGGCAGGCGATCGAGCTGTTCCGGGCTGCTGAGGAGCTCGGGTACGACTCCGGGTGGGTCATCCACCGGCACTTCCGGCAGGGCAACGAGCACGTGTCGGCGCCGCTGGTGCTGCTGGCCGCGATCGCCGAGCACACCAGCCGGATCCACCTCGGCACCGGCGTGTACGTCCTACCGCTCGAGGACCCGCTGGTCGTCGCCGAGGCGGCCGCCACCCTCGACGAGCTGAGCGGCGGACGGCTGCAGTTCGGTGTCGGCTCGGGCCCGTTCCCCGGTGCCTGGGAAGCGTTCGGCAAGAGTCTCGACGATCGCCACACCCTGTACGACGCGGGCGTGACAAGCCTGCACCGCTTGTTCTCCGGTCATCCGTTGAACAGCCTCGGCGAGGTACTGCACCCACCGGCCCGCGAGCTGCGCCGACGGTTGTGGCAGGCAACCTCTTCCGATCCGGCGGTCGCGATCACCTCCGCTCAGGCAGCAGGCCGTGCGGGAGACGGGTTGCAACTTTCCCGGGCCACGTCGTTCAACCGGCATCAGACACCTGAGCGGCAGGCCGAGATCGTGGCGGCGTTCCGGGAAGCCCACGCTGCTGAGCACCCCGGCGTCACTCCACGATTGCAGGTGTCTCGCGCGATCTACCCGCATCCGGATCGCGCGGCGGCTGTGGCCGCCGTAGCCCCGGGAGCCGTCCGATGGCAGTCGTGGATCGCCTCGCGCCGCGGCCTGCCTGAGCTGACTGTCGAGGAGTTCCTTGTCCAGGACAACGCGCTCCTCGGCCCGTCGGACGGGATCGCCGAGTCCTTGGCCGCGGATCCCGCACTGGAACACGTGACCGACCTGCTGGTCAGTTTCGTCCCTGGGGTGCCGCCGGTCGACGAACATCTCCGATTGTTGCAGGCGGCAACTGATGTGGCGCGGCGGCTCGGCTGGCAGGAGGCCTCATGACGTTCCATCTCATCGCTTCGCTCATGACGCCCGGTCATTTCCGGGGCGCCTGGCGGTTGCCGGACGCCGACCCGAACGCGTACCTCGACATCGACTACTTCCGCGGACTCGCGCGGATCGCCGACGACGTGGGCCTGGATGCCATCTTCCTCGGCGACGCACCGGCGCTCGGTCCGGAGGTCGCCGTCAACCCCGGTACCGGCATCGATCCGCTGATCCTGCTCGGTCACCTGGCGGCCGTGACCGAGCGCGTCGGCGTACTGATCACGAGTTCCACCAGCTACAACTCGCCGTACAACCTCGCTCGTCGTTTCCAGGCCCTCGACCTCGTCACGAAGGGCCGGGCGGCGGTCAACCTCGTCACGACGTTCGCGCCGGCCGCGGCCGCGAACTTCGGGTTGACCGAGCCGATGGAGAAGGAGACGCGGTACCGGCGTGCGTACGAGTTCCTCACGGTCGTACGACGGCTGTGGGACAGCTGGGACCGCGGCGCGATCATCGCCGACAAGCAGACCGGCCGGTACGCCGATCCCGCGCTGATCCACCCGGCCGACCATCGCGGCGAGTTCTTCTCGGTTGCCGGGGCGTTGCCGGTGCCTGGTGAACATCCGGTGGTCGTGCAGGCGGGCGGGTCCGAAGGCGGGCTCAGACTGGGCGCGGAGCTGGCTGATGTGATCTTCACGGTCGCGCAGACCGAAGCCAAGGCGGTCGGCTTCCGCGACGACATTCGCCGGCGGGCAGTCGCTGCCGGGCGCGGGCTGGACGAGGTCAAGGTCTCGCTGGGCGTGATCGTCCTCGTCGGCGAGACCAAGGAGGATGCTCGCCGACGGGCCGACGAGCTGTACGCGACTCTGGCGATCGACGATCTGGCGCGTGGCGTGCTGACCGCGCTGGGGTTGCCGGATCGCGACCTCGACGAGCCGATCCGGTTCGACGAACTGCCGGAGATCCCGGTGGCCGAGGCTGGTTCGGTCGGGTTTCAGGTCAGCACCCGCGCGCTGCTGGCCGAGCGGCCGCTGTCGGCGCGGGAGCTGGCGCGCCACGCGCCGGGAAGCGGCCATCGCCTGCTGATCGGTACCGCGTCGCAGATCGCGGACGACCTCGAGTCCTGGTGGCGCGCCGGCACCGCCGACGGCTTCACGATCATGTACGCCGACACCGCCGTCGACTTCCCCCGCTTCGCCCGCCTGGTCGTTCCGATCCTCGTCGAACGAGGCCTCTTCGCCCCAGCCAAGACCGGCACAACCCTCCGCGACCGCCTCGGCGTCACCCCCTGGACCCAGAACCGCCCTGCTCGGGAGCTGCGTCGGGTGGCCGGGGCCGGGTGAGTGGGGTCAGCGGTCTGCTGGGACCAGGTCCACTCGCCAGATTGCGTGGTCGTAGGCGGCCCGTAGCGACTCCGGCTTCGGTGGCGCCGGAGTCGCCGGCGCGGGGAGATGCTGGTCCTCCAGGAACAGGTCTCGGCCGATCGCGTCGACCAACCGTGGGATCCCGGTCGCCAGGCTCTGTACGTCGCCGACCGGGATCCCGAAGCTGAGCCCCGCCGCCGCCGAGAACACGTGGATCCGTCCGGCCCACGCCGCCGTACCGGCATGCTTCTCGACGAGCTCGTAGCCGTCGCCTAGGTACGGGAAACTGCCGAGCGACTCGTCCGCCAACTCGCTCGGCGGCTGGTACCGATCGGCCCACAGCGCCACATGATCCGCGATCTCGGCCAGCTCCGGACGCGTGTGCGGGTCGTACTGATATCCCGTACCGGCGATGACGAAGTCGAACAGGTGCGAACCATCGGCCGCGTCGACATGCACCTTCCCGCCGGCGACCCGCGCATCGTGCCACGGCGCCGACAGATGCACCCGGAACCCGCCGAACGCGGCCGCACGTTCCACCGACTCCAGCGTGCAACTGCGCCCGGCCCGGGCCGCGGCGACCTTAAGACTCCAGCGGTCGGCGTCGCTGCGCCGGTGGAAGTTCTCCCGCGCTCCCAGGCCCTGCGGCGAGCCCGCGCCCGGGGCCTGGACCATGAGCTCGGGACGCCGCGTGAACAGATGCACCTCGCTCGCACCCGCCTCGAGCGCCGCACCGGCCGCATCGAGAGCCGACGCGCCCGCCCCGAGCACGCCGACACTGCGACCGGCCAACGCCGCGAAGTCGATCCGATCACCGGTATGAGCGGCGAACTCGTTGGGCAGCCCCACGAACGGCGCAGGTAGCACCGGCCCGCCGGTGCCCTCGACGCCGTTCGCCAGCACCAACTTCCGAGTGGTCTCGACAACCTCGTCAACACGACCGTCCGGACGAGTCACCGCGAACCGCAGTACCAGATGATCCTCGGCAGGCGTGACACCGATCAGCCGCGTGTGGTGGCGGACGGCAACCTCCACCGTCCGCTCGAACCACGCGACGTACTCGGCCCACGCCGTCCGCGGGATCCGCGCCAACTCGTCGTACGCCGCCTCGCCGTGCAGGCCCTCGTACCACGCCCGGAAGCTGAGCTCCGGGAATCCGAACTCCGGCTCCGGCCAGGCCTTCGGAGTCCGCAACGTCCGCATCCGCGCCGTCGTCGTCCACACCCCGGCCTCCCCGGGAGCCGCGGCGTCGACAACAGTCGCCCGCCCGATCCCACCCCGCCGCAAGGCGAACCCGATCCCGAGCCCCGACTGTCCAGCACCCACGACCACCGCATCGTGATCGAACCCCGTAGTACGCACCCAGTTCGCCGGCGTCGGACCGAAGTACCGCAGCAGTTGATCGCTCACAACGCCAACCTTAAGTCTACTAGTTGAGTAGACATTCAGTAGTCCGCATGCTGGCGCGGCGGGACATCGCGCGCTAGGACCTGGGACGCGTCGCGCGCCGCGTCCCAGGTCGCAGTGTTACGGCTGGACCGCGAAGTTGTAGGTCTTCTGGCCGGTGGTGATCGCGGTGCCGCCGGAGGTGGTGGCGGTGACTTCGAAGACGGCGGTGTAGGTGCCGGCGGCTTCGAAGGCCCAGTTGGCGTGGGCATGGGTGTTGATCGCGATCGACCGGGTGTCCGGAAGGCCGTTACCGCTGTCGAACCAGATCGTCGGCGTGCCGAGCGAGCTGGTCGTGTAGACGCTGACGTCGGCCGGTCCGGTGACAGAGACGAGCTTCACCGTGACGGCGTTGCCCGACAGCACCCCGCTCGGGACATCCTCGGTGTTGAACCCGGGCCAGACGATCCCACTCGCCTGGGTCTGCGGGAGGATCCACACCGGGGATCCCGGCGTACCCAGGAACGAGTACGCGGAGTTGGACGGGACGGTGGTCTTGCTGGCCGATACAGCATTCAGTACGACGTCCGCCGGGTTGCGGTCGACCGCCGGCGTGACCGTGCTGTCGCGGAGGTCGAGCGTGAGTGCGGACCCGGTCCAGTCGACGTCGATCGCGTCGACGTGACCGGACGAGATCGTCGTGGCCGCGTGGGCCGGGGCGACGGTGAGGACTGCGGCCACAAAGCCGGCGATCAGGCTGCCGGCGAGCCGCCGCGTCTTCACAGGCCCACCTTGAAGCAGTAGGTGGCGATGCCGGAGGTGACGTGCTTGCCGGTGGCGGCGAGCGTGCCGCTGACCCGGACCTTCAGCGTGTAGTACCCGGGTGCTTCGAAGGCCCAGTTGGCGTGCAGATGACCACCTGCCGTCGTGTTGATCGTGTCGGGCAGGCCGTCGCCGCTGTCCGCGAGGACCGTCGGTGCGCCGAAGGCGTCGGTGGTGAAGATGCTGACGTCTGCCGGGCCGCTGACGCCGACGACGTCGACCTTCAACGAGTCACCCGCGAAGACACCGGGCGCGATCTCCTCGGCGCCGATGCCTGGCCAGAGCAGCGAGGGGTCCTGGACCTGGGGCAGTACCCAGGCGCGGCTTCCCGCCGTACCGAGAAAGCGGTACGCCGGATCCTCGGGTACGGCGATCTCCGACGAGGGCTTCGCGACGAGCTCCACCTCGGACGGGGAGTACTCGACGCCGTGCTCCTCGTCATGGACGTGCACGTCGAACGCGCCGTTCTCGTAGGCGATGCCGACGACGTCGACATGGCCTTGGTCCAGCACAACTCTTGGTACCGCATCGGCCGGCGCTGCGACGCCGGCAAGCGCGAGAACTGCCGCGATCGGCAGAATCACGCGGAAAGGCTTGCGCATGAATTTCCTTTCAGGGTTGGACGGATTGCACCCGAGCCGCCGCTGGGCCGCGGCGGGAGAGCAGGCCGTGCCGGGGTGCGAACACCCAGCACGCGATGAACACCGCGGTCGCGGTGAGCACGATCAACCCGCCGGCGGCGAGGTTGAGCGCGTACGACAGATAGAGGCCGGTGAGCCCCGAGAGGGCGCCGATGAGTGGCGCGAGCAGCATCATCACGCCGATCCGGTCGGTGAGCAGCCGCGCACAGGCGGCCGGGGTGATGAGTAGCGCCAGTACGAGGATGTTGCCGACGGCCTGGATCGAGATGACGATCGCGACGGTCACCATCGCGTAGAGCGCGAGGTCGAGCCAGAAGATCGGCAGGCCGGCGGATCGTGCGGTCTCCCGGTCCAGACCGACCGTGACGAACTCCTTGTGCAGCGCACCGGTGATCAGCAGCAGGGCCGCGCCGGCGACCGCGACGGTGATCACGTCACCGCTGCTGATTCCGAGCACCGAACCGAACAGGAAGGATTCCAGCGATCCGCCGTACCCGGGCGCCGTGCTCATCACCACGATGCCGAGTCCGAACGCTGCCGCGAAGAACACACCGATAACGGTGTCCTCCTTGAGACGGCGGTTCTGGGCGAACACGGCGACGGCGAGTGCGGTGACGAGCCCGGCGACGATGCCGCCGAGGACGAGGCTGGTCTTGAGTACGAACGCGATCGCGATGCCGGGGAAGACCGAGTGCGCGACCGCGTCGCCGATGAACGCCATGCCGCGGAGCGCGACGTGGGTGCCGATCACGCCGCAGACGACTCCGGACATGAGTACGACGAGGAACGCGCGCTGCATGAAAACGTGTTCCCAGGGCTCGGTGAAGAACTCGATCATCGGGCAACTCCCAGGCTGTGCAGCAGTTGCTCGGACCGTGCGACCCCGAACGCCCGCAGCCAAACGGCCGGGTCCCGTAGCTCGTCCGGTGAACCGTCGGCGACGACTGCGCCGTTGAGCAGGCACAACCGGTGACAGGTTTCCGCTGCGGCCGGCAGGTCGTGCGTGGTCATCAGGATGGCTGTGCCCTCCGCTGTGAGGCTGCGGAACAGCTGGGTCAGGATTTCCTGCGTCGGTACGTCGAGACCGGTGAACGGCTCGTCGAGCAACAGGAGTTTCGGCCGCAGGGCCAGCGCCCGCGCGACGAGCACTCGTTGCCGTTGGCCACCAGACAGCTCGCCGATGGGTCGCCGGGACAGGTTGGTGAGGTCTACTCGTTCGAGAGCTTCCTGTACGGCGCTGCGATCCTCGGACCGCGGCCGTTGTAGCCAGCCGATGCGATGCGTCCGGCCGGTCATCACCGCCGTACGGACCTGGACGGGGTAGTCCCAGACGAACTCGTGCCGCTGTGGCACGTACCCGATCGTGCCGCGAGCCTCGGACGGTGTCCGGCCGTCGATCTCGATCCTGCCGGTTCTGATCGGCAGCAGCCCTAGGAGTGCGCGGAGGAGTGTGGTCTTGCCCGCGCCGTTAGGGCCGATCAGACCGACGTGCTCGTGGGCGGCGACGTCGAGGTCGACGTGATCGAGGACCTCGCGGCCGGCGAGATCCACGCCGAGGTTGGTGATGTGCAGGATGGTCATCGGCGTCTCCTGATCACGATGACGGTGGTGGTCACGAGCAGGACGACGCCCGTGCCCACGGCGAACCACCACAGCTGGACACGGTCGTCGGGGGCCTGCGCTGTTCCTTGTGCCGCGTCTTGTCCCGCGTTCTGTCCTGCGTTCTGGGCGGCGTCCTCTGCGGCGGACGCCGCGCGGGCGTCTCCGTCGCCGGCGTAGATGCGCAGCGTCCGGCGGTCGGTGACGTGTTGCCCGTCGGTGAGCTCGGCAGTCATCGCGACGTCGAGCAGGTAGATGCCTTCGGCATCGAAGGTCCAGTTGCCGTGGACGTGCGTGTTCACGTCGATCCCGGTCTCCTGGGGTAGCTGCTTGCGACTGTCGAAGACCGCTGACGGCTTCCCGAAATCCGAATTCAGGAACAGCGTGAAGGCGCCCGGTCCGCGCATCTTCTCGAGCGTCCACGTCACCTCGCGGGCGACCCGGCGGGCGACCTCGGGGTCCTGGGTGTTCCAGCCCGGCCAGACGATTCCGTCCTGCTGCACCTGCGGGATGACCCAGATCGACTGTCCGGGCTTGCCTAGGAACTGGTAGGCCGGGTCGTTGGGAACGGCGATCCGGGCTCTGCTCGTCGCCTGCAGGACGACGGTGTCGAGCGGGCGCCAGGTGGGTGCGGCCGTGGTGTCGTCGCGCAGCTGGATCGTCCAGTGGCCGTCGACGAACCGCGGACCCAGGTCGACGTGACCGTTGCTGATGACAACTTGTTCTGCAGGTGCGGTGACGGGTGCCAGTGCAAGGATCAGGGCGGCGAGGAGCTTCATCGGGTTTCTCCTAGGCAGCGCAGCAGTTCGTCGGCGTTGTGCTGCATCATCGCGACGTACGTACGGGCGTGTTCGTCGAACGAGTCGCCGTACAGCGAGCAGACCCGAACGCCCTGGTCGTGCGCGACCTGGATCAGGACGGACGCGCGCTGGGCGAGGTTCGGCTCGGTGAAGACGGCCGGCACCTTGAGGTTGTGGATGGTGTCGGTCAGTTTCCGGACCTGCTCGACGCTCGGTTCCTGCGCCGGGTTGGGTACGACGAATCCCGCGACGGACATGCCGTACGCCGAGGCCATGTAGCCGAAGGCGTCGTGAGTCGTGATCAGCTGCCGCCGGTTGGTCGGGATCCGGGCGAGCGTCGTACGGACGTAGTCGTCGAGCTCGCCCAGTCGACGCAGGTAGGCCGTGGCGTTGTCCTGGTAGACCTGTTTGCCGTCGGGGTCGGCGGTGACGAGGGTGTCGCGGATGAGCTGCACGTAGGCCTTGGCGTTCGCGACGTCCTCCCACAGGTGCGGGTCGATCTCGCCGTGGACGTGCTTTCCGAGTACGGCCTGGGGGAGTTGATGGATCTGCGTTCCGGGCTTGCCGAGGAATGCGAACCGCGGGTCGTCCGGGACCGGAACCAGCGCCTTGTTGGGTACGTCGACGACCACGCGCCCGGCCGGGACCTGGGACTGAGGGGCACCGACCTTGTGCGCGTTCGAGTAGGCGTACACCTGGCCGGAATCCAGGTCGACCGTCAGGTCTGTGTGCCCCTCGCCGAGAACCGTCGCCGTGCCGCCGTCGGCCGGCTTGACGGTGTGCGGTTCGACGCCGACGGCGAAGGTGAACGTCCCGAAGCCCAATGGCTGCAAGGGTTTGCCGTTGCCGTTGTCGAGACTCCCGGTCAAAGTCAGGTGGTAGATGCCGGGCTTGGTGAAGGCCCAGTTCAGATGGGTGTGCGCGGCTGGTGGCAGCGTCGTGCTGTCAGCGGGCCCCAGGCCGTCGGTCGAGTCGAAGTACTTGTCCGGCTGTCCGAGCGACTCGGTCAGGTAGGCGACCAGTTGGCCAGGGCCGTCGAGCTTGGTCGCGGCGAGCTTGACGGAGCTCGTGCGGGTCGCGCCACGGGCCTTGCCGGTACCGCGGACGCGGAGGCCGAGCCAGAGCACATCCAGCCCGATGTTCTCCACGAGCGGGATGACGTGAGCGCCGTACGACTCCGCCGCCTCGGCCAGCGAGACGTTCGGGGCGTCCTTGCCGGCGTTCGCGTCGATGGTCTTGATCAGCGACTGCGGCTCGAGCAGCAGATGGTTCGTGAAGGTCACGTCGGCCTTCGCGACCCGCTTCGCGTCGGCCGGAGTCGGTTCGTAGGAGTGCGGATCACCACCGGCCGGCACCAGAGACGACGCGTCCACGCGGTCCCCGCCGACCTGCTGCACGAGGTCGGCAAGGATCTCCGTGGTGGTAACGACGTTCAGCCGACCGTCATCCCCACCAGCTGCCTGCCCGGAGCGCCCCGCGAGAAGAACCGCTGTCGCGGTCGCGGCAGCGATCCAACGGCGCCCCGGGCGGACAGGCAGGAGCAGGAAATGTGGGCGGACCGGGCGGGTAGGGGCCGTCGGCGTGGTGTGCGGGTTCATCGGGGGCTCCGGCGGGATGCGACGAGCAGGACGACACCCAGTACGGCGAAGACGGCGGCGGCGCCGATCCACCAGAACCCGACCGATCCACCGGTCATCGCCAACTTGCAGCCTCCCGCATCGTTTGCCGTCTGACTTTGTGCACGGTTCGACCACGAATCGGCGCCGAGAATGGTCGAACGGTGCACAAAGTGGCTGCTGCCGTCCGCCGAGCGGGCTCCGCCCGACGCCCCGACCTCGAACGTGAGGGTGGCGGTGTCCGTGGACTGTTTGCCGTTGGCAAACGTCGCGGTGTGCGTGAACGTGACCCGATAGGTGCCGGCCTTCGTGAACGCCCAGTTGCCGTGGGCATGCGTTCCGAGCGGGATGCGGTAAGTGTCGGGGAGGCCGTCACCTGAGTTGAAGATGACCTTCGGTTGACCGAAGGAGTCGAACTCGAAGACGGCAACCCGGCCGGGGCCGGTCACCTTGTCGAGACGCCAGTCGACTCCGCCGCCGTACACCTGTGCAGCGTTCAGCTCCTCGGTGTTCCAGCCGAGCCACACGACGCCGTCCTTCTGCGTCTGCGGGATCTGCCAGATCTGCGTACCTGCCGCGCCGAGGAACGAGAACGCGCCGCCAGGCACCGTCGTACCGGCCGGTGAGCCGAGCCGGACGATCACCGACCCCGGGTCACGCCAGACCGGATCACCGCCCTTGGTCCCGTCCTTCAGGCGCGAGGTCAGCGCTCCGTTCTCGATCCGTACGGCGTAGTCCGCATGGCCGCTGGTCAGCGTCGTCGAGGCCGGCACCGTCGTACCGGGCGATCCCGTCGCACCGGCTGAGGTCGTCGCACCCGGCGAGCTCGTCGTACTGGGTGAGGCCGTCGTACCGGCCGACGTTGTCCCACCGGCCCTTGTCGGGTCCCCGGTGGGCGACTGGGTCGTGATGCACGGCCGGAGTGTCGATTGCGCGGGCGACGCCCGGTGCGACTCGTCCGAAGCCGTGGTCGGCAGCCGGGTCGGCGCGGTGGTTCGCGGGGTGATCCGGGCTCTAGTTGGTGCCGGGGTAGGGCTGACTGTCGGGCGGGTGGGTGGTGGCGTGGTTGTCGGGGTGTTGCCCGGCGTGGGAGTGGTCGGTGTGGTGGTAGGCGGCGTGGTGGTAGGCGTGCTCGGAGGAGTCACCGGCGGCGTGCCCGGTGTGCTGGGTGGCGTGGTCGGCGGACTCGTGGGTGGAGTGGTGGGCGGAGTGGTCGGGGGGCTCGTGGGAGGTGTGGTCGGCTGCTCGTATGGGCCGACGACGAAGGTGTACTCGACCGGCCCGGACGTGACGGGCGCACCTGCTGCCGTGGTCGCCGTCGCCTGGAACCTGAGCTTGTAGGTGCCCAAGGCACCAAATGACCAGTTGGCATGCACATGCCGCCCGACCGCCTGGTGCACCGTCCGGTACGTCGGATCGACCGAACTGAACAGCCGCGGGACCGCACCGCTGAACGCGTCGTAATTGAAGAACACCTCGACTGCCCCGGGTCCTTCGGCGCTCACCAGCGTCAGGTCGACGACATCGTCCTTCAGCACACCGGCGGGGATCGCCTCGGTGTCCCATCCCGGCCAGATCAGCTCGGGGTCCTGTGACTCCGGCGCGATCCAGACGGTGGAACCCGGCGTACCGAGGAACGCGAACGCCGGCGCGTCCGGAACCTCGAGCCTGGCTGCACCCCGGTCCTCCAGGTTGAAGATCAGGCCGGCGGGGTCGGCTTCCCGGACATCGCCGGTTCCGATCCGGGTCAGGAGCTGCAACGAGGTGCCGTCGTACGTGGTGTGCAGTACGTCGGTATGCACAGCCTGTAACACCTCTGGCGGAGTCGACGCGCTGACCGGCGAACTGAGCCAGAGCGGCAGACCTCCGAGGAGCAAGGCGATCAGGGCAGCGAGACGCGATGGAGCGTGAGTGGCGGTCACAGCCGGGCACTCTATCTGAATCGACAATCATTTTCATTAGACTGTCCTCGCACTCACCGTCGTGGCGGGTAAAAGTCGGCCGTTGATGGACATGGAAATCGTGTTCATCTACGCTGCCGGTGACCCTGTGGCGACGGGAGGAGGTGGCGCGGTGGAGCAACGCTCGCCGCTCGTGGCGACCGGCCTGCGTCGGACCCGGCAGCGCATGGCGATCTTGGCGATCCTGGCCGACAGCCGGGAGTTCCTGTCGGCGCAGGACCTGCACCGGCTGCTGGATTCCGCGGGGATGCCCATCGGGTTGACCACGGTCTATCGCGCGCTGCACGACTTCGAGCGCGTCGAGTTGCTCGATGTCATTCGCGACGACGCCGGTGAGCGGTACTTCCGTCAGCGGGTCGCCGCGGAGCATCGGCACTACCTGATCTGCCGGCGCTGCGGGCTCAATCGACCCGTCGATACCGAGGTCGTCGAGCGCTGGGTCGAGCAGCTTGCGGACGACACCGAGTTCGCCGAGGTCGAGCACACCTTGGAGCTGGTCGGGGTGTGCGTGGACTGCAGGACTTGTGCTGACGGCGAATCATGATAATGATAACGGTTGTCATTTCATCCGCTCGAATGTCAGGTTGGTCAGCTCGTGAACCGCAGACTGCTTGCCCTGCCCGCTGCCGTCGCCGCCGTGACCGTGGGACTGTACGGCTGTTCCTCCGGCGACTCGCAAGGGGCGTCAGGGTCCTCTCCGGCCGCCGCTGCCTCGATCAAGGTCGTGGCCTCGACGAACGTCTGGGGTGATCTCGCCGGCGCCGTCGGCGGCGACAAGGTCCAGGTGACGTCGATCATCAGCAACCCCGACGCCGATCCCCACGAGTACGAGGCCAACACCCGCAACCAACTGTCGCTGTCCGAGGCCACGGTGGTGATCGAGAACGGCGGCGGGTACGACGACTTCATCGACCGGATGCTGAAGAGCGCCAAGAACAGCTCGGTAACCGTGCTGAACGCAGTCACGATCTCGGGCAAGAAGGCCGCCGGCGGTGAGGGGCTCAACGAGCACGTCTGGTACGACTTCCCGACGGTCGCGAAGGTGATCGACCAGCTCGAGCAGACGTACGCGAAGGCTGACCCGAGCAACGCAGCGACGTTCCAGCGCAACGCCGACGCCCTGAAGCAGAAGGTCGACGGTCTCGTGCAGCAGGAAGCCACTCTGAAGCAGAAGTACGACGGGCAGCCCGTAGCGATCACCGAACCGGTGCCGGTGTACCTGCTGGACGCCGTCGGATTGCAGAACAAGACTCCGGTCGCGTTCAGTGCGGCGATCGAGGAGGACACCGGCGTACCGGCCAAGGTCCTCAACGAGACGCTGCAGCTGTACAGCAAGCACGAAGTCAAGCTGCTCGCGTACAACGCGCAGACGAGCGGACCGGAGACCGAGAAGGTGCTGGCCGCGGCGAAGCAGAACAACATCCCGGCTGTGCCGGTGACCGAGACGCTGCCGGCAGGCAAGGACTACGTCGGCTGGATGTCGGCGAACCTCGCGGCGCTCGGCGTAGCGCTGGGCCAGTGATCATGAGTTCTACCGAACCTCTGCTGACGCTGGAGCATGCCGCGCTCGGGTTCGGATCCCGCATGCTCTGGGACGACCTCGATCTCGAGGTCCGGAGCGGCGAGCTCATCGCCGTACTGGGCGCCAACGGCTCCGGCAAATCGAGCCTGCTGAAGGTTGTCCTCGGCCAGTTGCGACTGCGGTCCGGCAGCGCCAGGTTTCTGGGTTCGCCGGTACGACGTGGGGATCGGCGGATCGGCTACATACCGCAGCAGCGGCTGGCCGAGGACGGGCTCCCGCTCCGCGGCCGGGACCTGGTGGCGCTCGGCGTCGACGGGCATCGGTGGGGTGTCCCACTGCCCTCACGTCGGCGCCGTCAGCGGGTCAATCAGTTGCTGTCGTCGGTCGGAGCCGAGGCGTACGAATCCGTCCCGGTGGCCTCGCTGTCAGGTGGTGAACAGCAGCGGTTGCGGATCGCCCAGGCATTGGCGGCCGAGCCGCGGCTGCTGCTCTGCGACGAACCACTCCTGTGGCTGGACCTGCCGCACCAGCGGCTCGTCAGCGACCTCGTCGACGGCGCCCGCCACCGGCTCGACCTCGCCGTGTTGTTCGTCACCCACGACATCAACCCGATTCTCGACAAGGTCGACCGGGTGCTGTACATCGCCAACAACCGTTTCCGGATCGGGACACCGGACGAGGTGATGACCAGCGAGGTGCTCAGCGACCTGTTCGACGCGCCCGTCGACGTGATCCGGCACCGGGGCCGGATCCTGGTCGCCGGCGTACCCGATCATCAGCCGTATCACCATCCAGATCTCGTCGAGCGTGAGCAGGTGCCGCGGTGATCGGGCTGGACTCCGTCGGCTCCCTCTGGTCCGAGATCTTCAACTTCTCCGGCTACGCGCAGTTGCTGCCCCTGTTGAAGAACTCGGTGATCGCCTGTGTCGTGCTCGGGATCATGGGCGGCCTGATCGGCGTGTTCGTGATGACACGCGACATGGCTTTCGCGGTCCACGGCGTCAGCGAGCTTTCCTTCGCCGGCGCCGCTGCCGGCCTGCTCCTCGGCGTCAGCGTCGTCGCCGGTGCACTGGTCGGCTCACTCGTGGCCGCCCTGCTGATCGGCATCCTTGGATCCCGGGCCCGGGACCGCAACTCTGTCACCGCGGTCCTGATGCCGTTCGGCCTCGGTCTCGGCATCTTGTGCCTCGGTCTCTACCACGGTCGAGCGGCCAACAAGTTCGGCCTGCTGACCGGCCAGATCGTGGCGATCGACGACCCGCAGATCAAGTCCCTGATCATCATCTCCGCCGTGGTGATCATCGGCCTGGTTCTGGTCTGGCGTCCGCTGCTCTTCGCCAGCACCGACGCGGACGTGGCGGCCGCCCGCGGAGTCCCAGTAGGCGTCATGTCCCTTGTCTTCATGGCCCTGCTAGGACTCGCGGTCGCGGTCTCGGTGCAGATCGTTGGAGCGCTCCTGGTGCTCTCGCTCCTGGTCACCCCCGCGGCCGCCGCGCTCCGCGTCTCCGCCTCTCCGTTTCGTGTGCCCCTGCTCAGCACACTCTTCGCCCTCCTCGCAGCAGTCGGCGGAGTCCTCCTGGCAGCCGGCAGCTCCCTCCCGATCAGCCCCTACATCACCACCATCTCCTTCACCATCTACCTGACCTGCCGCGCCATCAGTTCTGCGAGGCTTTGAGTTCGTCGCGGTGGGTGTCGAGCCAGGTTGCGAAGGACTGCAGGGCCGGGTTCAGTTCGCGGACCTCCCCCAGGTCGCGCGCACCGGTGAACTCGTCGTGGTTTTCGGCGTAGAACTGGAACATGTTGGCCATTTCGACGGCCATCGGGAACGGGTAGTCGCGGTACTCCTCGAGGGTCGGGGAGTGGTAGGTGACCTTTTCGCCGAGGGCTTCGGTGAGGGCGGCGGCGTACTGGTCGCCGGTGAGGTGGTCGCCGGCGACGCTGACGGTTCGGCCGATCAGGTCGGGGCGCTTGAGGATGGCGAGCGCGCTGCG
Source organism: Kribbella sp. NPDC055110 (assembly GCF_053607525.1). Classification (NCBI taxonomy): domain Bacteria; kingdom Bacillati; phylum Actinomycetota; class Actinomycetes; order Propionibacteriales; family Kribbellaceae; genus Kribbella; species Kribbella sp. NPDC055110. The sequence continues at coordinate 93,361 of NZ_JBSGTS010000003.1, read as the reverse complement.
GCCGATGTCGTCGGAGGCGATACCGGACAGGCGCCGGTCGCCCATCGGCAACGTGATCGTCAGGGTGCCGTCGGCGTTCCGGGTCGGCGGCATGGCGGTGACGAACGCGTCGAAGTAGAACGTGGTCCGCAGGAACGTCGTCGGTACGCCGTACTCGGTGAACAGCTCGTCCGCCTCGCCCTTCGCGTCGAAGTGCGGGACCTTGTAGCGCCCGTCGTCCAGGCTCGGTACGTCGTCGCGCCCGGCGAAGAACGGGCGCGTGTCCTCGAGCGTCGACCAGACCAGATGCTGTACGCCGGCGTCGCGGGCGGCCCGCGCGGCGATCTCGGCCTGGGCGAGCTCCATCTCGGCGCGCGTCCGGGCCGCCTCCTCGTCCGCGGTCAGCGGCGCCCAGTAGTTCGTCACCACGAAAGCGCCGTACGCGCCGTCGAACGCGGCCCGGATGCTCGCCTCGTCGTTCAGGTCGGCGGCGACCACCTCGGCGCCCGCGGCGGCGAGGTCCTTCGCTGCGCCGGAGTCCGGGTTCCGGGTCAGCGCGCGGACGGCGAACTCGTCGGACGGATCCGCCAGGATCGCGCGGACCAGCGCGCCGCCCTGTGCTCCGGTGGCTCCGACGACGGCGATCAGCTTGCTCATATCGTTCACTCCTCGAGAAGTTAGGTTGATGTGTCAACCTGACCGATCGTAACGCGATTGGTTGATGTGTCAACCCGAGCGGGTAGGATGGCTCTCGTGAGCAAGGGACCGTGGCTCGACGACGACGAGCAGAAGGCGTGGCGCAGCTACCTGCTGATGAACCGCACGCTCGAGACGCACCTGGAGCGGCACCTCCAGCGGGACTTCGGCCTGTCCAAGTCGGACTTCGAGATCCTGGTGAACCTGTCCGAGTCGGAGTCCGGCCGGATGCGCGCGTTCGAGCTCGGCCACGCGACGCAGTGGGAGAAGAGCCGGCTGTCGCATCACCTGACCCGGATGGAGAAACGCGGGCTGATCCGCAAGGAGGCCTGCGACGCGCGGTACCCGGAGATCGCCATCACCGAGGAAGGCCTGGCCGCGATCAAGGAGTGCGCGCCGGCGCATGCCGCGCGGGTGCGGGAGTTCTTCGTCGACGTGTTCGGGCCGGACCGGCTCGCCGTGCTCGGTGAGGTCGCCGACGAGATCGTCGGCACGATCGGCAAGCACTGCGACACCGACTGCCCGCTGGAGACCCGCTCCTGAGGCCTGCCCTGAGAACAGCTCTCAGTGAGCTTTCAGGAGAACTTGACGGTGGCTTGATCTTCTCTTGGAGTGCGGCTGACGGGCCTCGAACGAGGCTTACGGCATGGTCACCACAGACGAACCCCAGCCCAACCGCCGACGCTGGCTGCACCGAGCGTCCGCGGCCGCGATAGCCACTGCCGTCCTCGGTGTCGGCGCGACCGGGATCTCGGTCGCGGTCGTGTCGTCGAAGCACTCGAACAGCACCGGCACCGGGACGACGTCGACATCCAGCAGCTCGGACTCCTCGTCGTCGAGTTCGAGCTCCGGTTCGAGCTCGGACGACAGCAGCAGCTCGAGCGGCGTCGGATCGGCCGGCTCCGGCTCGACGTCGCAGGGCGGGAGCAACGGGTCATGACCGCCTCCCGCACGTGGACCGCGTGGAGTTGTACGGTCCGGCTGACCGTCGACGACCCCGCTGTACTGGGGGCGGCGTGCGGTGAGCTCAAGACGCTGATGGACCGCGTCGACAAGGCCGCGAGCCGGTTCCGGCCGGACTCCGAGCTGTCGGTCGTCAACACCCGCGCCGGTGCGCTCGTACCGGTGTCGCGTCTGCTCGTCGACCTGGTCGACGTCAGCCTGGTCGCGGCCCAGCTGAGTGGCGGGGCGGTCGACCCGACTGTCGGACCGGCGGTGATCGCGGCCGGGTACGACGCCGACATCGAAGCGGTACGGCGGCGCTTCCCGCAGGCACCCGAGGACCCGACGCAGATCGCCGGCTGGCAGGAGGTTCGGCTCAACCGGAAGCTAGCACTGCTAGGTGTGCCGAAGGAGTGCGCGCTCGACCTCGGCGCGACCGCCAAGGCCTGGACCGCGGACCGGGCGGCCAACATGATCAGCAAGCGCTACGGCTGCGCGGTCCTCGTCGAGATCGGCGGCGACCTGCGAGCGGCGGGTACGCCGAAGCAGCCGTGGGTCATCACCGTCGCGGAGCGCGCCGGTGACCAGGGCGTCCTCGTCACGCTCGCCCACGGCGGTCTGACCACGTCGACCCGGACCGTACGGCGTTGGCAGACACCGACCGGCTACGGGCATCACATCGTCGACCCGCGAACGGGCCGTCCCGCGGAGGGTCCGTACCGGACTGCCTCCGTCTGGGCGCCGACCGCCGTACGGGCGAACACCTTCAGTACTGCGCTGATCGCGACTGGCGAAGCTGCTGTGGGGCGGCTGAAGCTGTCCGGTCACCCGGCGCGGCTGATTGCCGACGACGGTGAGGTCACTGAGCTGTGCGGGTGGCCGACAGCGAGCAGGGCCGCCTGATGACCCTGTGGTACCTGGCCCGTGCGGCCGGCGTGGTCACGATGATCATGTTCACGCTGTCGGCCGTGCTCGGAATGGTCATGCCGAACGTCCGTCGACCGGAGCGGCGGTTCTGGCTGCAGTACGTGCACCGCTCGGCGGCTGTGACCGGACTGGTCCTGCTGGCGACGCATGTGGTCGCAGTGATCGCCGACAGCTACGTGGCCATCAGTCCGACTGTTCTGGTGTGGCCGTTCGGTGCTGGCTACCGGCCGTTCGCCATGAGTCTCGGCGTGCTCGCTCTCTACAGCCTGGTACTGGCGTCCCTCGTCGGAGCAGCCCGTGGCCGGCTGGCCGTGTCGCAGTCGTTCACGAAGCACTGGCGCAAGCTGCACATCGCCGCGTCGGTCGGGTGGTTGCTGTCCATCGGCCACGCACTGCTGGCGGGTACCGACCGCAGTACGCCATGGATGCTCGGCATCACGCTCGGCTGTCTGGCCGCGGTCGCCACTGCAGGTGCGTATCGGCTCAATGCAAACCCCTCGAGAGTCTGGAGGACTCAGTGATCACGGTCGATGACACCAGGGTGATCGGTGAGGCCAGGGTGCTGGCCGGGCTCGACCAGGACCTCCAGCAACACCTTTTGACCTACGGTCCGCTGCCTGAGCTGACCCGCGACGACTACGTGCGGCTCTGCGAAGCCGTAGGTCTGAGGGGACGTGGTGGTGCGGCCTTTCCGGTCGCACTGAAGTTGCAGGATCTCCCAGCTCGTGGTGTGGAAGCGGTCGTGGTCAACGGCTCCGAGAGCGAGCCGGTGAGTCGCAAGGACCGCCTGCTCCTCACCCGGTCGCCACACCTCGTTCTGGACGGCGCAGTCGGTCTCGCGCACGCACTGCGGGCGCCCCACGTGCTGATCGCCGTACACGACACTGCCGCAGCCACCTCCCTCCGAGAGGCGCTGATGGAGCGGGACGACCGGCTGGCGATCGAGGTGCGTGAGACCCCGGGCCGGTTCGTCGCAGGTGAGGCTCGGGCCGTGCTGAGTGCGCTGGAAGGCGGTACTGCGGTTCCACCGGGGCGGCGCGTCCTACCGACGCGGAAGGGGTATCACGGGCGGCCGACGTTCCTGTCGAACGTGGAGACGTTCGCTCAGCTTGCCCTACTCGCGCGGCTCGGGTCCCGTGGGTTCAGCAGCACCGGTCTGATCAGCGAGCCCGGTACGCAGCTGCTGACGATCGACGGGGCGGTCCAACGGCCCGGTGTGATCGAGACGCCGACAGGAGTCCCACTGAACACAGTCCTGCAGTACGCCGGTGCAGAGCCGGGACCTGTCCTGCTGGGTGGGTACCACGGGCGCTGGTTGCCGCAGACCGACGGTGTGCTGCTGCAGCGACCAGAGGTCTCCGCCGGGATCATCTTGGCGCTCGGCTCGAGCACCTGTCCGCTCGGTGAGGTCACCAGGGTCGCTGAGTGGTTGAGGAGTCAGTCGGCCGGCCAGTGCGGGCCCTGTGTCTTCGGCCTCGCCTCACTTGTCGACGACTTCGCCCGGCTGACCATCGGCGACCAGCAGGGCTGGTACGACGCCCAGCGGCACCTCGGTCTGATTCCGGGCAGAGGCGCCTGCGCGCACCCGGACGGGGCTGCGAGGTTCCTCACATCGGCGCTCGAGGTGTTCGGCGACGACGTACGGCGTCATCTGTCCGGTCAGGGCTGCGGCCGGCCGGTCCTCGGAGTTCTGCCCGTCCCCGGAGGTACCCGATGAACAAGCTCGAGATCGACTGGACCAGGTGCGACGGGCACGGTTTGTGCGCCGGTCTGCTGCCCGACGACGTCGTCCTCGACGAGTGGGGATTCCCGGTGCTCCGGGGCCGCGAAATCACCGCCGGTGAGCTCCCGGACGCGCGCCGCGCAATCCTCGCCTGCCCAGCTCTCGCACTCCGCCTCACCAATCGATGACAGCCCCGTCCCGACACCACACCAGTGACAAAGGTGGACTAATCTCTGAGTGACCGCACAATGTGGTGCGGTCCGGCGCGACCGACGCCGAAAGTCACGTGTGGAGACGGTGGGGAATGCAGAGCAAGCTGGACGTCCAGAAGGCGGATGTGCTCGCCAAGGCGGTGGCCGCGGGAACACATGGTCACGACAAGTCGGCCGACCCGGGCAAGCTGAAGACGTTCCTGGAGCAGTACTACCGGCACGTCGCCGCCGAGGACGTCGCCGAGCGCCAGCCGAACGACTGCCTGGGCGCCGCGCGGCACCACTACAAGTCCGCGATGTCCCGCCCGCAGGGTACGGCGAAGGTGCATGTGTTCACGCCGACGCTCGAGGACAACGGCTGGGCCGCGAGCGGCCGGACCGTGGTCGAGATCGTCATCGACGACATGCCGTTCCTGGTGGACAGCGCCTCGATGGCGATCACCGAACGCAACCTCGAGCTGCAGCTGCTGATCCACCCGCAGTTCGTGGTCCGCCGCGACATGGCCGGCACGCTGCAGGAGGTCCTCGACGACAGCACGACCGCGGACGGGCACGACCTGGTCCGCGAGAGCTGGATGCACCTGGAGATCGAGCGGATCGCGGACGTCGCCGAGCACCGCGCGCTCGAGAAGGACCTGCAGAAGGTGCTGAACGACGTCCGCGAGGCGGTCGAGGACTGGCCGAAGATGCACGAGAAGGCGGTCACGATCGCCGCCGGTCTGAACGCCGCCGACCTGCCGGTCTCCGAGAACGAGGTGGAGGAGGCCCGCGAGCTGCTGGAGTGGCTGGCCGACGAGCACTTCACCTTCCTGGGCTACCGCGAGTACGACTTCACCATGGAGGGCGAGCAGGGCATCCTGCGCGGCCGCGCAGGCACCGGCCTGGGCATCCTCCGGCCGGACCCGAAGCCGGGTTCCGGCAAGCTGCCGCCGGAGGTGAGCGCCAAGGCGCAGGAGCGGAAGCTGCTGATCCTCACCAAGGCGAACTCCCGCTCCACGGTGCACCGGTCGACGTTCCTGGACTACGTCGGCATCAAGCAGTTCGACGAGAGCGGTAACCCGGTCCGCGAGTGCCGGTTCATCGGTCTGCTGTCGTCGACGGCGTACACCGAGAGCGTCATGCAGGTGCCGGTGTTGCGGCGCAAGGCGCTGGAGCTGTTCCGCCTGACCGGCTTCGACCCGAACAGCCACAGCGGCAAGGGTCTGCTCGACGTGCTGGAGACCTACCCGCGTGACGAGCTGCTGCAGGCACCTGTGGAGGACCTGCTGCCGATCGTGCAGTCGGTGCTGCACCTGCAGGAGCGGCGCGCGGTCAAGCTGTTCGTACGCCGTGACGTCTACAACCGGTACCTGTCGTGCCTGGTGTACCTGCCGCGTGACCGCTACACCACTGCGGTGCGGCTGAAGATGCAGCAGATCCTGAAGGACGCGATCGGCGCCGAGACCGTCACGTACGCCGCCTACGTCACCGAGTCCGTGCTGGCCCGGGTGCACTTCGTGGTGCGGATGAAGCAGGGCGAGACCGTCGGCGAGTACGACCCGGACCTGCTGGAGCAGCAGGTCATCGAGGCGACCCGTGCGTGGCAGGACGACTTCACCGCGGCGCTGCACGCACAGGGCGGCGACGGTGCGGTCACCAAGCTGTCCCGCCGGTACGGAGGAGCGTTCCCGGAGGCGTACAAGGAGGACTTCGACGCGCGCGTCGCGGTCAACGACGTGCACGTGCTCGAAGGGCTGCCGGCCGACAACGGGCTGGCCATGTCGCTCTACACCCCGCTCGACGAGGAGTGGGAGGGCGAGCGGCGGTTCAAGGTGTTCCGCACCGGGTCGGCGCTGTCCCTGTCGCAGGTGCTGCCGCACCTGAGCGCGATGGGCGTGGAGGTCGTCGACGAACGCCCGTACGAGATCCGCTGCGACGACGGCACCATGGCCTACATCTACGACTTCGGCCTACGGGCGCCGGAGAACACCGAGGAGCGTGAGGAACTGCGCGCCCTGTTCTCCGACACGTTCCAGGCGGTCTGGCAGGGCCGGGCCGAGTCCGACAAGCTGAACGCGCTGGTGCTGCGCGGCAGCCTCAGCTGGCGGCAGGTGTCGATCCTGCGCGCGTACCAGCGCTACATCCGCCAGGGCGGCACGCCGTTCAGCCAGTCCTACATCGAGAACACCTTCCTGAACCACGTGGATGTCGCGGGCCTACTGGTGCAGCTGTTCGAGACCAGCTTCGACCCGGCGCGCGGACCGGCCGACGACCCGGACCGGACGATGCGCACGGACCAGCTGGAGAAGGAGATCCTGGCCGCGCTGGACACGGTGCAGAGCCTGGACGAGGACCGCATCCTGCGCTCGTACCTGACCGTCATGAAGGCGACGCTGCGGACCAACTACTTCCAGCCGGGCGCCGACGGGAAGCCGCGGTCGTACATCTCGCTGAAGCTGGAGCCGAAGGCGATCCCGGACCTGCCGCAGCCGCGGCCGGCGTACGAGATCTTCGTGTACTCGCCGCGGGTCGAAGGGGTGCACCTGCGGTTCGGCGCGGTCGCGCGCGGCGGTCTGCGCTGGTCGGACCGGCGCGAGGACTTCCGCACCGAGGTGCTCGGCCTGGTGAAGGCGCAGATGGTGAAGAACTCGGTGATCGTGCCGGTCGGCGCGAAGGGCGGGTTCTACGCCAAGCAGCTGCCGGATCCGTCCGTCGACCGGGACGCGTGGCTGGCCGAGGGCATCGCGTCGTACAAGACCTTCATCTCCGGGCTGCTCGACATCACCGACAACATCGTTGCCGGTGACATCGTTCCGCCGCACGACGTGGTGCGGTACGACGGCGACGACGCCTACCTGGTGGTTGCCGCGGACAAGGGTACGGCGACGTTCTCGGACATCGCGAACGGTGTCGCCAAGGAGTACGGGTTCTGGCTCGGTGACGCGTTCGCGTCCGGCGGCTCGGTCGGGTACGACCACAAGGCGATGGGCATCACCGCCCGCGGCGCGTGGGAGTCGGTCAAACGGCACTTCCGCGAGATGGGGCACGACTGCCAGAGCGAGGACTTCACGGTCGTCGGCGTCGGCGACATGTCCGGTGACGTGTTCGGCAACGGCATGCTGCTGTCCGAGCACATCCGGCTGGTCGCCGCGTTCGACCACCGGCACATCTTCCTCGACCCGACGCCCGACGCGGCCTCGTCGTTCGCGGAACGGCGGCGGCTGTTCGAGCTGCCGCGGTCGTCCTGGGCGGACTACGACAAGTCCCTGATCTCCGCCGGCGGCGGGGTGTTCCCGCGCACCGACAAGGCGATCCCGATCTCCGTGGAGGTTCGTGCGGCGCTCGGGATCGAGAGCAGTTCGGGCACCCTGACGCCGGCCGAGTTGATGAACGCGATCCTGAAGGCGCCCGTCGACCTGTTCTGGAACGGCGGCATCGGCACCTACGTGAAGTCGTCCGGCGAGTCGAACGCGGACGTCGGCGACAAGGCCAACGACGCGATCCGGATCAACGGTTCCGAGCTGCGCGCCCGCGCGGTCGGTGAGGGCGGCAACCTCGGCTTCACCCAGCTCGGCCGGATCGAGTACGCCGGGACCGGCGGCCGGATCAACACCGACTTCATCGACAACGTGGCCGGTGTGGACACCTCCGACCACGAGGTGAACATCAAGATCCTGCTGGACACCGTGGTCGCGGACGGCGACCTGACCGAGAAGCAGCGCAACGACATCATCGCGTCGATGACCGACGAGGTCGGTGCGCTCGTGCTGAAGAGCAACTACCGGCAGAACATCGCCCTGGCGAATGCGTCCGAGCAGGCGCCGGCGCTGATGCACGTCCACCAGGACTGGGTCCGGCGGCTCGAGAAGGAAGGGCTGCTGGACCGGCAGCTGGAGTTCCTGCCGAGTGTGACCGAGTTCAAGAAGCGCAAGGCCGAGGGCAAGGGACTGACCTCGCCGGAGCTGTCGGTGCTGATCGCGTACACCAAGATCGTGATGGAAGCCGAGCTGCTCGAGACGTCGCTTCCGGACGACCCGTTCCTGAAGCACAAGCTCGCCAGCTACTTCCCGAAGGCGATCCAGGAGCGGTTCACCGACCAGATCCAGAGTCACCAGCTGCGCCGCGAGATCATCACGACGCAGGTGGTCAACGAGTTCGTGAACACGTCAGGCGTCACGGCGTACCACCGGCTCTCGCTGGAGACCGGCGGGACCGTCGAGGACGTGGTGCGGGCGAACCTGGCCGCGTCGCGGATCTTCGCGCAGCCCGAACTGCTGTCCCGCAACGCCGAGCTCGACAATGTCGTCGACGCGGCGACGCAGACGCACATGCGGCTCGAGACGCGGACGCTGGTCGAGCGGGCCACCCGGTGGCTGGTCAGCAACCGGCGGCCTCCGGTCGACATCGAGGAGCTGATCGAGTTCTTCGGGCCGGGGATCGCGAAGCTGACGTCGGCGTTGCCCGACGTACTGCGTGGTCGTGAGCTGGCGCTGTTCGAGCAGCGACGCGAAGCCCTGGTGCAGAAGGGGGTTTCGGACGACTTCGCGACCCGGATCGCGGTGCTGCCGCCGGCGTACGCCGGGCTCGGGATCGTGGAGACCGCGACGCGCGAGGACATCGACATCTTCGAGGTCGCCAAGGTCCACTTCGCACTTGGTGAGCGGCTGCAGCTGGGCCGCTTCCTGGAGCGGATCATCGGCCTGCCGCGCACCGACCGCTGGCAGACCATGGCCCGCGCCGCCCTGCGCGACGACCTGCACGCCGTACACGCGCGCCTCACCCGCCAGGTCCTCGCCACTACCGACCCGGCGGCCGATCCCGAGGACCGCGTCATCACCTGGCAGGACCAGAACGCCACGGCGCTGGCCCGAGCCGCCACCATGCTGGACGAAATCGTCGAAACCGAAGGCCCCGAACTGGCCCACCTCTCCGTAGGCCTCCGCCTGGTCCGAACCCTGATCGCCAACCAGGCCTAGCGTTCGGACACAACCACATCTACCGAGTACTGGTCTGCTCGGTAGCAGTGGTTGCCGTATTCGACGGGGGAGCCGTCGGCGGCGTAGGCGGAGCGGGTCATCGTGATGAGCGGCTCCGCCTTCGACATGTGCAGGGTACGGCGTTCCTCGGCGGTCGCGTTGCGGGCGCCGATGCGCTGCCGCGCGACCGTCGGCCGGATGCCGCGGGCCCGCAGTACGGCGTACAGACCGTCGCTCGTGAGCTCGTCCAAGGTCAGGTCGTTGAGGGCCGGCGGGAGCCAGTTGCGCATGATCGCGAGCGGCAGGTCGTCGGCGTACCGGAGCCGGACGATCGCGACCAGCGGGGTGCCGGGCGGGACCTCGAGTACGGCGGCGGCGCGGTCGTCCTGCGCCGCGCAGTCCAGCGCGAGCACCTCGGTCCGCGGCGTCCGGCCCTCGCGCGCGAGGTCGTCGTACAGGCTGGTCAGCTCGGCCTTGCGGTGCACCATCTGGTTCGCCACCGTGGTGCCGATCCCGCGGCGGCGGACCAGCAGGCCCTGGTTGACCAGCTCGGAGATCGCCCGGCGTACCGTCGGGCGGGACAGGTTCAGCCGGTCGGACATGCCGATCTCGTTCTCGAACGGGTCGCCCGGCCGCAGCCGGCCGTCCGTGATGGCGGCAGTCAGCTGCTCGGCCAGCTGGTGGTACAGCGGCACCGGGCTGCTCCGATCGAGCTGGATCGGCAGGGCATTCATAGGCGGATGCTACCCGGTCATGTCCGTACGTGAGAATGTGTTAACAAAGTATTGACACTTCTGGCACCGGCCCGGAAAGCTGACGGGCAACCAGCGCGCCGCAGGGCTGTGGCGCGCCCGTTCTTCGAGAAGGGCAGCGCGGATGCGGATCGGGTTGGTCGGGGTCGGGCGGATCGGGGCGTTCCACGCCGCGACGCTGAAGGGCTTGCCGGCGGTGGATCAGGTGGTCGTCGCCGACGCGGACCCCGCCCGGGCCGAGGCGGTCGCGAAGGAGTTGGGCGTCTCGTCGGTCCCCGACGTACCGGCGCTGCTCGCGTCCGGCCTGGACGGGTTCGTCATCGCCGCGGCGACATCCGCGCACGCTGCGTTGATCGAGGCCGGGCTCGAGGCCGGCGTACCGACGTTCTGTGAGAAGCCCGTCGCGCTCGATCTGGCGGAGACGTCGCGGGTGGTGGAGCTGGTCGAGGCGTCCTCGGTGCCGGTACACATCGGTTTCCAGCGCCGGTTCGACGCCGGGTACCAGGCGGCGCGGGCGGCCGTGCAGACCGGCGAGCTCGGGTTCGTGCACCACATCCGGGCGAACACGAACGACGCCTTCCCGCCACACCGCGAGTACATCCCGCAGAGCGGCGGGTTCTTCCGCGACTGCACGGTGCACGACTTCGACATCATCCGCTACGTCACCGGTCGCGAGGTCGTCAGCGTCTACGCCACCGGCGCGAACCGCGGCGAGACCTTCTTCGGTGAGTACGGCGACGTGGACTCGGCGGCCGCGCTGCTCACGCTCGACGACGGCACGTTCGTCGCGGTGAGCGGGACGCGGTACAACGGCGCCGGGCACGACGTACGGATGGAACTCCACGGCAGCCTCGGCTCGATCGCCGTCGGCCTCGACTCGCACACCGCCCTGCGGTCGGCCGAGCCGGGCGTCAGCTTCCCGGAGGGGCCGCCGCACATGACGTTCATGGACCGGTTCCAGCCCGCGTACGTCGCCGAACTCACCGCCTTCACCGAGGTCGTCGCCGGGACCCGCGAGGTGCCGTGCACCGTCCGGGACGCGCTCGCCGCGTTCCGGATCGCCGACGCCTGCGAACTGTCCCGCCACGAGAACCGCATCGTCACCCTCTGAAGGATTGAGATGACTGAAATTGCTCCCCGCATCGCCGGTGCCCCGATCTCGTGGGGCGTCTGCGAGGTGCCGGGCTGGGGTTGGCAGTACGACGCCGCGACGGTGCTCGCCGAGATGCGCGCGGTCGGGCTGGCGGCGACCGAGTTCGGCCCGGACGGGTTCCTGCCCGACGAACCGGGGGACAAGGCGAAAACCCTTGCCGACGTCGGCCTGCGGGCAGTCGGCGGGTTCGTTCCCGTCGTACTGCATGATCCCTCGCACGATCCAGCCGCCGAGGTCGCGGTGGCCTTGGAGGGCTTCGCGGCGGCCGGCGCTGGGACGCTGGTTCTCGCCGCAGCGACCGGCCAGGACGGGTACGACGACCGACCGGCGCTGGACTCCGCTGGTTGGGGCACTTTGCTCGCCAACCTGGACAAACTGGCCGCGCTCGCGGCGTCCCGAGGCGTGCTGGCGACCGTCCACCCGCACGTTGGCACGATGGTCGAGACCACTGACGACGTCGAGCGGGTGCTTCAGGGCTCTTCGATCGGGTTGACCCTCGACACCGGTCACCTGCTGATCGGCGGAGTCGACCCGGTCGCGCTGGCGGTCGAGCACACGTCGCGGATCCGCCACACCCACCTGAAGGACGTCGACGCCGCGTGGGCCGCGCGGGTGCAATCCGGTGAGGTCGGGTACACGGACGCCGTACGCGCCGGGATGTACCGGCCGCTCGGTGCCGGCGACATCGACATCACCACGATCGTCAGCACGCTGGAGAAGTCCGCGTACGACGGGTGGTACGTGCTGGAGCAGGACACGATCCTACCGGCGCGCCCGGTCGACGACGGGCCGCTGGCCGACGTACGGGCGAGTATCGCGCACCTGCAGTCGATCGCGGCGGGGCTCGCCTCGGGGACCCGTACGGATGGGAAGGTCTGATGGTGGACGACGTACTGACGATCGGGCGCATCGGGGTCGACCTGTACCCGCTGCAGATCGGGACGCATCTGGAAGATGTCACCTCCTTCGGCAAGTTCCTCGGGGGGAGCGCGACGAACGTAGCGGTGGCGGCAGCGCGGCACGGGCGCAAGTCGGCGGTGATCAGCCGGACCGGGAACGACCCGTTCGGTACGTTCATCCACCGCACGCTCGGCGAACTCGGGGTCGACGACCGCTTCGTCTCCGGAGTCGACGGCCTGCCGACACCGATCACGTTCTGCGAGATCTTCCCGCCGGACAGCTTCCCGCTGTACTTCTACCGCTTCCCGAAAGCACCCGACCTGGTCATCAACCCATCGGAGCTCGACCTGGACGCGATCCGCGACGCGCGCATCTACTGGTCCACGGTGACCGGCCTGTCCGCCGAACCGTCGCGGTCCGCGCACTTCGCCGCCTGGCAGGCACGCGGACGTCGCCCGATCACTGTGCTCGACCTCGACTATCGGCCGATGTTCTGGGCCGACCCCAGCGAGGCGCACTCGCAGGTGTCGCGCGCGCTCGAGTACTGCACGGTTGCTGTCGGCAACCGTGAGGAGTGCGAGGTCGCCGTCGGCGAGACCGATCCCGACAAGGCCGCACAGGCCCTCCTCGATCGTGGGCTCGACCTGGCTGTCGTCAAACAAGGCCCTCGCGGCACACTCGCCCGTACCCGGGATGAGCGCGTCGAGGTCCCGCCATACCCGGTTGACGTCGTCAACGGCCTCGGCGCTGGCGACGGCTTCGGCGGAGCGCTCTGCCACGGACTCCTGTCCGGCTGGCCGCTCGAGAAGATCATCCGCTTCGCCAACACCGCCGGCGCGATCGTCGCCTCCCGCCTCGAATGCTCCACCGCCATGCCCACGACCGAAGAAGTCCTCTCCCACCTGGGAGCCGAAGCATGACCCCCCACGAAGAAGACCAGTATTCCGAACACGCCCGCCCCATCCCCATCCACCACCCCCACAAAGACCCCGACCCCACCACCCCCGGCCCCAACGACCCAACCGTCGTCGCCCGTCGCCCCACCGACCCGACACTCCGACCCACCGATCCGCCCCGTCGCGCCGACGACCGCGCGGCCCGCGACTCGAGCGAGAACGCCTCCTCTGGAGACCAGGTCGACTGGACCAACGACGCCACCGTCCTAACCCCCGGCGCAAACGACCCAACAGTCATTGGCAGCCGCGTCCCCCCGCCCCACCCACGTACGCCGACCTCCCAAGCCGCACCCGCCCCGCAGCGATCCCCGTACGCCGGACCCGAAGACCCCACGGTGCGCTCCGACCAGAGATCCCCGTTCGCCGAGTCCGACGACCCAACCGTGGGAGCCGACCTGCGGTCCCCGTTCGCCGGGTCGGACGACCTGACGGTGCACGTCGCTGAAGGGTCCGCGTACGCCGGGGCGGACGAGCCGACCGTCATCTCGCAGCCGTCGGAGCCGAACACACCGACGGGGCCTGCCGCGTCCGCGCGACCGTACGTCGACCCGGACGCCCCGACCGCGGGCCTGAACGACCCAACGGTTGCTGTGCGCCGCCCAGACACGCCCGGCCCCGACGACCTGACGGTGACGATGGACGCCTCCCAGGCGAGGCCCCCCGCAACCCCCGACGGCCAAACAACCGTCATCGGCAACCTGAACCTCACCCCCGAACGCCCCACCCCCGACCACGCAACCGACGAGCAGCCACCCCGCGACCAGACCGCACGCGAGCAGACCGGTCAAGAGCAGGCAGCGCGTGAGCAGGCCGTGGGTGAGCAGGCAGCGCGTGAGCAGGCCGTGGGGGAGCATGAGTTCGGCAGAGCGGAGGCTTCGCCGGGGCATCAGGTGAGCGGTCAAACGGTCCGCGGAGAACAACGAGCGACTTTGCCCGCAGCTCCTGTGGACAGGCAGCTCAACCGGCCCCGAACAGAGCAGGCCGCCGACGCAGGCGAACTCCTCGCCGAGACCCAATCAAGCGGTACGCCGGGCTCAACCGAGCAAACACCCACCGCCACAGACCAACCACACCCGACCGCACCACCAGCCAGCGCGACCGCACCACCAGCCATCGCGACCGCACCGCCGGTGGAGCAGTCGCCCGCTGAACAGCAGTCCGCTGGTAGACAGCAGCAGGTCGGTGAGCAGCAGGCGGCCGGTCCGTCGGGTGCATCAGCAGTCGGCGGTCTGACGGCTGGCGAGCCCACTGTCTCGTTCAGCCCCGGGGAACAGGCGCATGAAGCGGGTGCTCCGTGGCCGGAGGACACCACCGGAGCCTTCCATGAAGACGCGACAATCCGCCCCGGCGCCTCGGCCGACGCCGCAGGCACGGCCGGCACGTCCGGTGCTGCGGGCCTGCCCGACGCGGCTGGAGTTGCTAGCGCTGCCGGTCTGTCCGACGCGGCTGGTGGTGCCAGTGCCGGCATGCATGGCGCTGCGGGTGCTGCTGGGATCGGCGCCGCCGCAGGTGCCTTGGCTACCGGAGTAGGTGCTGCAGTCGGAGCCGGTCTTGGAGCCGGAGCCGGTGTCGTAGCCGGGGCCGATGTCGGAGCCGGTGTCGGAGCCGGTGCGGCAACTGGAGCAAGTGTTGCTGCTGGCGTAGAAGCCGGAGCTGGAGCGGGTGCTGGCTCAGAGGCTGGGGTCGGAGTTGCTGCAGGTGCGGGTGCAGAACCCGGAGTTGCAGTTGCCGCTGGTGCAGATGCTGGTGTTGGCGCAGTACTTGGTGTTGGGGCGGGAGGCGCTGGGGCTGTTGGTGGGGCAGGTCGGCGGGCTGATGGTTTGGTTGGTGAGCCTGACGGGCCCGCCTCAGTTCAGGAGCAGGGGCTCAGGGTGCGAGTGGGGTTGGTTTGGGGGGAGGGGGTTGCTGAGCGGTTGGGGGAGTTGACTGAGGTTCGGGTTCGGCATCCGGAGCGGGTGGCTGAGGGGTGGTTGCAGCGGCGGACTCGGGCGTTGGTGGGGGATGACGGGCGGCTGTTGATCGTGGCTGCTGATCATCCGGCGCGTGGTGCGTTGGGGGTGCGGGGCGATCGGATGGCGATGGGGAGCCGGGCCGATCTGATTGCTCGGTTGATGATTGCGTTGCAGCGGCCGGGCGTGGACGGCGTACTAGCGACGCCGGACGTGTTGGAGGACTTGCTGCTGCTCGGTGCTTTGGAGGGCAAGGTCGTCATCGGGTCGATGAACCGGGGCGGGTTGCAGGGGGCGGCGTTCGAGTTGGACGACCGGTTCACGGCGTACCGGACTGCTGATGAGGTCGCTGCACGGCGGCTCGACGGCGGGAAGATGCTGACGCGGATCGACCTCGGTGATCCGGGGACCGTGGCGACGTTGGAGAGCAGTGCCGCGGCGGTGACCGGGCTGGCCGAGCACAAGCTGATGGCGATGGTGGAGCCGTTCTGGTCGACGCGTGGCGAGGACGGGCGGGTCGCGAACCTGCTCGATCCCGACTCGGTCATCAAGTCGATCCAGATCGCGTCCGGTCTCGGCGCGACGAGTGCGTACACGTGGCTCAAGCTGCCGGTCGTGGACGAGCTCGATCGGGTGATGGAGGCAACGACTCTGCCGACGCTGCTGCTCGGCGGAGATCCGACCGCGGAGCCGGAAGCGACCTATGCCTCGTGGGGTAAGGCGCTCGAGCTGCCGTCGGTACGTGGGCTTGTGGTCGGGCGGGCGCTGCTGTTCCCACCCGACGGCGACGTGGCGGCGGCTGTCGACCGCGCCGCCGCGCTGGTTCACGGCGACACCGTATGACCCGGACCGCTGAGGTTCTGAGGAAGGACTGTTGGGATGACTGAATGGGTTCGGCCGGCCGGGAGTGCGGCGAGCGATGGGTTCGAGCTCGCGGTGCGGCCGGGGGAGGCGGAGTGGCATCACAGTGGCTTGCTGGTTCGGACCCTGCTTCCTGGGCAGTCGGTGCAGATCGACACCGGGGACTGTGAGTACATCGTCCTTCCGTTCAGTGGGTCGGCCGAGGTGATCGTGGACGGTGAGGCGGTCCCGCTCGGTGGACGGGCCGATGTGTTCGCGGGGCCGACGGATCTGGCGTACGTGCCCCGGAACTCGACGTTCGCCGTGGTCAGCGCCGGTGGCGCGCGGATCGCGTTCCCGCACGCCAAGGCTGCGACGGACCATCCGTTCCGGCGGATCGGCGCCGACGATGTCGAGACCGAGCTCCGTGGCGCCGGTGTCGCGTCCCGTCAGGTCCGCAACTTCGGTACGCCGGGAGTTCTCGAGGCGGACTCGATCATCGCGTGCGAGGTGATCACGCCGGCGGGTAACTGGTCGTCCTACCCGCCGCACAAGCACGATGAGCACAAACCCGGGAAGGAGAGTGAGCTCGAGGAGATCTACTACTTCGAGCTGCAGCTGTCCGACGACGTCCCGGAAGGTGTCAAGGGCAACGATCCGATCGGCTACCAGCGGGTCTACGGCACCGAGGAGCGCCCGATCGACGTACTGGCGGAGGTCCGCAGCGGTGACGTGGTGTTGGTCCCGCACGGCTGGCACGGTCCCGCGATGGCCCCGCCCGGGTACGACATGTACTACCTCAATGTGATGGCTGGACCCGGCACCGAGCGCCAGTGGCTGATCACCGACGATCCGCAGCACGCCTGGGTCCGCGACCTGTGGAACTCCCAGCATCTTGATCCGCGCCTACCTTTCGGACGAACAGGAGATGAGTCATGACGGTGCGTCTCACGGTCGCGCAGGCCCTGGTGCGATTCCTGAGCGTCCAGTACTCGGAGCGGGACGGGATGCGGCAGCGGCTGATCGCCGGGTCGCTGGGCATCTTCGGCCACGGCAACGTGGCCGGGCTCGGCCAGGCGTTGCTGCAGTCCGAACTCGAGGACCCGAAGGCGTTGCCGTACATCTTGGCCCGCAACGAGCAGGCCATGGTGCACACCGCAGCGGCCTTCGCCCGCACCCGTGACCGGCTCCAGACCTACGCCTGCACGGCGAGTGTGGGGCCGGGCTCGACCAACATGGTGACCGGTGCGGCCCTTGCGACGATCAACCGGTTGCCGGTGCTGATCCTCCCTTCGGATGTGTTCGCGACCCGGGTGGCGACACCCGTGCTGCAGGAGCTGGAGAGCTTCGGCGCCGGTGACGTGTCGGTCAACGACGCCTTCCGCCCGGTGTCGAAGTACTTCGATCGCGTCTGGCGTCCCGAACAATTGCCCTCGGCACTGATGAACGCGATGCGTGTGCTGACCGATCCGGTCGAGACCGGCGCGGTGACGCTGGCCCTGCCGCAGGACGTCCAGGCCGAGGCGTACGACTGGCCTGAGGAGCTCTTCGTCGAGCGCACCTGGTACGTCGCACGGCCCTTGCCGGAGGCATCAATTGTCGACAAGGCGGTAGATCTCCTACGGTCCGCGCAGCGACCGTTGATCGTGGCCGGTGGTGGTGTGCACTACTCGGGAGCCGAGGACGCGCTGCGCGAGTTCGCCGAGCGCACCGGCGTACCGGTGTCGGAAACTCAAGCAGGTAAGGGATCTCTGACCTACGATCACCCGCAAGCGGTGGGTGCGGTCGGGTCGACCGGGACCACGGCAGCCAACGCGTTGGCGCGTGACGCGGACCTGGTGATCGGGATCGGCACCCGCTACAGCGACTTCACGACAGCATCGCGGACTGCGTTCCAGAATCCGCAGGTCCGGTTCCTGAACATCAACGTGGCGCGATTCGACAGTGGTAAGCATGCCGGCCTCCCGGTAGTGGCCGATGCGCGGGAAGCCCTTGTTTCGTTGGGATCCGCGCTCGGCGAGTGGTCCGTGGATGCCAAGTACACAGCCGAGGCCCAGGAACTCACAAGGAACTGGAACGGAACTGTGGACGCAGTTTTCCGGCCCTCCGCCGAGGTGACCGCGAAACTGGCCGAAGGACTGCTCACCCAGGGCGAGGTGATCGGCGCCGTCAACGAATTGTCGGCGGCGTCTGATGTGGTTGTCTGCGCGGCCGGCTCCATGCCGGGTGACCTCCACAAACTGTGGCGGCCGCGCGACCCGAAGGGATACCACGTCGAATATGGCTTCTCCTGCATGGGATACGAGATCGCCGGCGGACTCGGTGTCCGGCTCGGTGCACCGGATCGCGATGTGTTCGTTATGGTCGGCGACGGGTCGTACCTGATGATGTCCAGCGAACTGGCGACCGCGGTCCAGGAGAACCTCAAGATCATCGTGGTTCTCGTGCAGAACCACGGCTTCGCGTCGATCGGCGCGCTCTCGGAGTCGCTCGGATCCCAGCGGTTCGGGACGGCGTACCGCAAGCGGACCGGTGACGGCCGGCTCGACGGCGACTACCTGCCGATCGACCTCGCGGCGAACGTGCGCAGTTTCGGTGTCGACGTGATCGACGTCCACAGCCGGCCCGAGCTGGAGAAGGCGATCCAGACCGCGAAGGCTGCGACCGGGCCGATCGCGATTCATGTCACGACCGACCCGCTGGTCGGCGGTCCGGACAGCGACTCCTGGTGGGACGTTCCGGTCAGCGAGGTGTCGGAGCTGCAGTCCACGCAGGCCGCGGCAGCGACGTACGAGGAAAGCAAGAAGGCTCAGCGTCCGTACCTGGCTCCCGCCGAGGGGGAGCGCTGATGGGCAGAGTCGATATCGGTACGGCGCCGGACTCGTGGGGAGTCTGGTTCGCCAACGACCCGCAGCAGACGCCGTGGACGCGGTTCCTCGACGAGGTGGCCATGGCCGGGTACACGCGGATCGAGCTCGGTCCGTACGGCTACCTTCCGACCGACCCGGTCAGGCTGAAGGACGAGCTCGACCAGCGCGGTCTCACGATGACCGCCGGTACGACGTTCGAGCAGCTGCATCGTCCCGACGGGTGGGAGGCGACCTGGCGCGACGTCGCCAAGACTGCCGAGCTGACGGCCGCGATGGGTGCGAAGCATCTGGTCGTGATGCCGTCGATGTGGCGTGGTGACAACGGTGAGGTCGTCGAGGAGCGGTTGGACCACGACGGTCAGGCCAGACACGGACAGGCGGTGACCGAGCTGGGCCGCCGCCTGTCGGAGGAGTTCGGGCTGCTGACGCAGTACCACCCGCACGCGGATGGACATATCGACACGCAGGACACCGTCGAGCGCTTCCTCGAGACGACCGACAGCGCCTACGTGAACCTGTGCCTGGACACCGGTCATATCGGCTACTGCGGCGGCGACAACCTCGAGCTGATCCGCAAGTACCCGGACCGGATCGGCTACGTGCACCTCAAGCAGGTCGATCCGAAGATCCTCGCGGAGGTCGAAGCCGAAGGTCTGAGCGTCGACGAGGCGGTACGGCGGGGCGTGATGTGCGAGCCGCCCAACGGCGTACCCGAGCTGCCGCCGGTCCTCGACGCGCTGGCCGCGCTCGACGCCGACGTGTTCGCGATCGTGGAGCAGGACATGTACCCGTGTGCGCCCGACGTACCGCTGCCGATCGCGGCGCGGACGTTGACGTATCTCACCGCTTCTGGGGGTGCTGCATCGAGATGACGGCCACGGGAGTGTGAAACTCTCGGGTCCCACGCAAGTCCGCGGAGTGCCGCGGAACACCTGAAAGGCTGGTAGCAAGTCATGGTTCGGTGGCAGAAGAAGGCGGGGGCCGCGGTCGCGGCTGTCGTGCTCGCCGCGGCGCTGGCCGCGTGCAGCTCCTCCGGCGGCAAGCAGAAGGAGCAGAGCTCCGGCGGCAGCGGCGGCAACGTCGCGGACACGCCGCGGATGAAGGTTGCCATGATCACCCACTCGGGTCCGGGCGACACCTTCTGGGACATCGTGCGGCGCGGCGCCGAGGCGGCCGCGAAGAAGGACAACATCGAGCTGCAGTACTCCGCGGACCCGGACGGCGCGGCGCAGGCGAACCTCGTGCAGACCGCGATCGACTCCAAGGTCGACGGCATCGCGGTCACGCTGAACAAGCCGGACGCGGTGATCCCGAACGTCAAGAAGGCGATCGCGGCCGGCATCCCGGTGACGGTCCTCAACGGTGGTCTCGACCAGTGGAAGACCACCGGCGCGATCGGGTACTTCGGCCAGGACGAGCGGATCGCGGGCCAGGCGACCGGTGAGAAACTCAAGCAGCTCGGCGCGAAGAACGTCCTCTGCGTCATTCACGAGCAGGGCAACGTCAGCCTCGAGGCCCGTTGCCAGGGCATCAAGGACAAGCTGCCCACAACCCAGAACATCAACGTCAACGGCACCGACCAGCCCGGCACGCAGGCGACCCTGACCTCGAAGCTGCAGGCGGACAAGACCGCCGACTACGTGGTGGCGCTGAACGCGGGGATCGCGCTGACCGCGGTCCAGGCGGCCAAGGACGCCGGATCGTCGGCGAAGATCGGCAGCTTCGACATGAGCAAGGAGATGGCCAAGGCGGTCAGCGACGGCACCGTGCAGTTCGCCGTCGACCAGCAGCCGTACCTGCAGGGCTACCTCGCGGTCGACGCGATCTGGCTCTACAAGACCAACGGCGACATCATCGGCGGCGGCGAGGCGACCCTGACCGGGCCGGCCTTCATCGACAAGTCGAACATCGCGGCGGTCCAGAAGTACGCCGAAGCCGGGACGCGCTGAGGTAGCGCCATGGCATCGACCATCACCTCACCCACCTCGGCGGACGACCGTGTCTCCGCCCGGTCCCTCGGCGCCCGGCTGCTCAGCCGGCCGGAGATCGGATCGCTCGTCGGCGCGGCCGTGATCCTGGTGTTCTTCCTGATCGCAGCCCCGCCGTTCCGCGACATCAACAACACCGGCACGATCCTGTACCAGGCTGCGCTGATCGGTGTGATGGCCGTGCCGGTGTCGCTGCTGATGATCGGCGGCGAGTTCGACCTGTCGGCCGGGGTCGCGGTGACGACAACGGGCCTGACCGCGGGCATCTTCGCGTACCAGTTGAGTGTGAACGTCTGGGTCGGTATGGTCGTCGCCCTGGCGGTCTCGCTGGCGATCGGGCTGTTCAACGGCTGGTTGCTGATGCGAACAGGCTTGCCCAGCTTCCTAGTGACACTGGGCACCTTCTTCATCTTGCAGGGCGTGAACATCGCGGTCACGCGGCTGACCTCCGGCGCCGTCGCGTCGAACTCGATCAGCGACATGGACGGGTTCGGCGCGGCGAAGGCGGTGTTCGCCTCGGAGTTCAAACTCGGCGGCGTAACGATCAAGATCATCATCGTTTGGTGGATCGCATTCGTCGCGATGGCAGCCTGGGTGCTGCTGAAGACGCAGATCGGCAACTGGATCTTCGCGGTCGGCGGTGACGCGGCGGCTGCCAGGGCCGTCGGCGTACCGGTGAACAAGGTCAAGATCGGTCTGTTCGTGGCCGTCGGATTCTTTGCCTGGTTCACTGGCATGCAACTGTTGTTCAACTCCAACGGTGTGGTGCAGTCCGGCGAGGGCGTCGGCAAGGAGTTCCTCTACATCATCGCGGCGGTAGTCGGTGGCTGTCTTCTCACGGGGGGATATGGATCGGTCGTCGGCGGCGCGGTCGGCGCGCTGATCTTCGGTATGGTCCAGTTGGGGGTCGTTTATGCGGAGTGGAATCCTGACTGGTTCAAGGTCTTCCTCGGCGCTATGTTGCTCCTAGCAACCATCGTCAACCTCGTCGTGAAGAACAAGGCGGAGGCACGATGACCACCACAGAGTCGTTCGCGGACGACGCGACGAGCAGTCCGAACACGCCGATCGTGCTGCTCGAGGACGTCGGCAAGAGCTACGGCAACATCCAGGCGTTGCGCGGGGTGTCGCTGTCGGTCCGGCAGGGCGAGATCACCTGTGTGCTCGGTGACAACGGCGCGGGCAAGTCGACACTGATCAAGATCATCGCCGGGCTGCACGACTACACGTCGGGCCGGATGTCGGTGAACGGCGAGGAGCGGCACTTCGGTTCGCCGCGCGAGTCGCTCGACAGCGGCATCGCGACCGTCTACCAGGACCTGGCGCTGGCGCCGCTGATGTCGGTCTGGCGGAACTTCTTCCTCGGCAACGAGATCACCAAGGGGCCGTTCCGGCAGCTGGACGCGGCGAGGATGAAGCGGATCGCGCAGGAGGAGCTGACCAAGATGGGGATCGCGATCCCCGATCTCGAGCAGCCGGTCGGCAAGCTGTCGGGCGGTCAGCGGCAGTGTGTGGCGATCGCGCGCGCGATCCACTTCGGCGCCAAGGTGCTGATCCTCGACGAGCCGACCGCTGCGCTCGGCGTGAACCAGTCGGGCGTCGTGCTGAAGTACGTCGTGAAGGCGCGCGACGCCGGGATCGGGGTCATCTTCATCACCCACAACCCGCACCACGCGTACCTGGTCGGCAACCACTTCGTCGTCCTGAAGCTCGGCCGGGTCGCGCTCGACACACACCGGTCGGAGATCACGCTCGAGGAGCTGACGACCGAGATGGCCGGCGGATCCGAGCTGGAGGCGCTGAGCCACGAGCTGCGGGAGATCAATCCCGAGGTGGTCGTGGATGATGTGCAGCAGGGGCAGGAGGGGACATGACCGAGCTGCGGGTCGGGATCGTCGGCGTCGGAGTGATGGGCGCCGACCATGCCGAACGCGTTGTGCGGAAGACGGCGGGTGCACGCCTGGTCGCCGTCTCCGATGCGGATCAGGGCCGGGCCGAGGCGCTCGCCGGCAGCCTGTCGGACAGGCCGGGAGGCGGCGGGTCCGCCAGTGCGGCGAGACACTCGGGCGGTACGGCGTACGCGGAGACTGTTCGCGTGGTGGAGGATCCGATGGATCTGATCGCCGCGGACGATGTCGACGCGGTGATCCTGGCGTCGCCCGGATTCGCGCACGCGGAGCAGCTGTTCGCCTGCCTGGAGAACCGGAAGCCGGTGCTGTGCGAGAAACCGTTGACGATGGACGCGGCGTCGGCGTTGCGCGTGGTCGAGGCCGAACACAAGCTCGGGCGGCAGCTGATCCAGGTCGGGTTCATGCGGCGGTTCGACCCGGAGTACGCCGCTTTGAAGCAGCTGCTCGACTCGGGTGATCTCGGGCGGACGCTGCTGCTGCACAACGTGCACCGGAACAAGTCGGCCCCGCCGACGTTCCGGAGCGAGATGATCGTCCGGGACTCGATGGTGCACGAGGTCGACATCACCCGGTGGCTGTTCGGCGAGGAGATCACCCGGATCACCGTCCACACCCCAACGCCGACGAGTCTGGTCGGGGACGGCGTACTCGATCCGCAGTTGGCCGTGTTCGAGCTGGCGAACGGGGCGATGGCCGACGTGGAGGTGTTCGTGAACTTCCAGGTCGGGTACGAGGTCCGCTGTGAGGCGGTGGCCGAGCGCGGGAGCGCGACGATCGGCCTCGGGTCCGGTGTCTTCACCCGGGCCGGCGGGCAGTGGGGCGGCGCGATGCCGGCCGACTTCCGGATCCGGTTCGAGCAGGCGTACGACATCGAGGTGCAGCGCTGGGTCGACGCCACCGTGCGCGGTGAGATCGACGGGCCGAGCGCCTGGGACGGCTACGCGGCGGCAGCGGTCTGCGAGGCGGGCCTCGAGTCGCTCAGCTCTGGTAGACCGGTCGACGTCACCCTGGCCGACCGCAGCAAGGTCCTCGGATGAAACACCTTCAGCAATCCGGCAGTGAGGAAACATCGTGAGTACTGACAGCAAGCGCATCACCCACCTCGTCGGCGGCAGCTCGTGGACCGGCGTGGCCGAGCGGACCAGCAAGGTCTACAACCCCGCGACCGGTCAGGTCACCGGCGAGCTGGACCTGGCGTCGACGGCCACCGTCGACGAGGTCGTCAAGGTCGCTCACGAGGCGTCGAAGACCTGGGCGCAGACGTCGCTCACGAAGCGCGCCCAGGTCCTGTTCGCGTACCGCGAGCTGGTGAACCGGGACAAGGAGCGGATCGCTGCGATCATCACGGCCGAGCACGGCAAGGTGCTGTCCGACGCGCTCGGCGAGGTGACCCGCGGCCTCGAGGTGATCGAGTTCGCCTGCGGGATCCCGCACCTGCTCAAGGGCGGGTACAGCGAAGGCGTGTCGACCAAGGTCGATGTGTACTCGATCCGGCAGCCGCTCGGCGTCAGCGCGGTGATCTCGCCGTTCAACTTCCCGGCCATGGTGCCGATGTGGTTCGTGCCGATCGCGGTTGCCTGTGGCAACAGCGTGGTGATCAAGCCGTCCGAGAAGGACCCGTCCGCGGCGAACGCGATGGCCGAGCTGTGGAAGGAGGCCGGCCTGCCGGACGGCGTGGTGAACGTCGTGCACGGTGACAAGGAGGCGGTCGACCGGCTGCTCGAGCACCCGGACATCAAGTCGGTGTCGTTCGTCGGGTCGACGCCGATCGCTCGCTATGTCTACGAGAACGGCACCAAGAACGGCAAGCGCGTGCAGGCCCTCGGCGGTGCGAAGAACCACATGATCGTGCTGCCGGACGCGGACCTGGACCTCGCGGCGGACGCCGCCGTGAACGCCGGGTTCGGGTCGGCGGGTGAGCGCTGCATGGCGATCTCCGCCTTGATCGCGGTCGAGCCGATCGCGGACGAGCTGATCGGCAAGATCAAGGAGCGGATGGGCAAGCTGAAGACCGGCGACGGGACGCGCGGGTGCGATATGGGCCCGTTGGTGACCGGCGAGCACCGGGACAAGGTCGCCGGGTACGTCGCGGCCGGGGTCGAGGCCGGCGCGGAGCTGGTGGTCGACGGCCGCGCGGGTGACTTCGACGGGGCGGCCGACGGGTTCTGGCTCGGTCCGACGCTGTTCGACAACGTGACGCCGGAGATGTCGATCTACACCGACGAGATCTTCGGTCCGGTGCTTTCGGTGCTGCGTACGCCGTCGTACGACGAGGCGCTCGAGCTGGTGAACTCGAACCCGTACGGGAACGGGACCGCGATCTTCACCAACGACGGCGGGGCGGCGCGCCGGTTCCAGAACGAGGTGGAGGTCGGGATGGTCGGGATCAACGTCCCGATCCCGGTGCCGATGGCGTACTACTCGTTCGGCGGCTGGAAGAACTCGCTGTTCGGCGACACCCACGCGCACGGGACCGAAGGCGTCCACTTCTTCACCAGAGGCAAGGTCGTGACGTCGCGCTGGCTCGATCCCAGCCACGGCGGCATCAACCTGGGCTTCCCGACGCACGACTGAAAGCGGCTGCTTGGGTGTAGCGTCGAAGGCAACCCCCGGGGCACGAGGAGTACCGCGGCGTACGAAGGCCGGTTGGCCTGTCCGTCATCCGCGATCCGCAAGGCCCCGGAGTTTGTCATGTCGAAGAACAAAGGCGGGCGCGAAGTCCGCAAGCCCAAGCAACCCAAACAGCCGAAACCGAACCCGGGCGACAGCTCGATCGTCCCGCCCACCAAGCAGGGCCGGAAGTAACCGCAAGCCGACTGTGCCGCCCCTCGGTCCGACGTCGAGACCGCGGGGCGGCTGCCGTCCTGCCGTTGACCGGTGCTGGCCTGGAGCGACTACTCGTGGGCTGACAGCGAGTCAGATCGTGGAGGCTGGTCGCGGGGCCATGCCTGCGGCGAGGTAGCAGGCGTCGATGAGTTCCATGGTGGCCAGGGCGTCGTCGGCGTCGGTGAGGAGCGGGGCGCCGTTGCGGACTGCTCCGGCGAACGCCTCCAGCTGGTACGTGTACGACGTACGCGTGCCGAGGTGCTCGACCCACGTGTCTTCCTTGGTCGTGACGATCACCCGGTCGTCGTTCTGCGGAAGCACGTAGAACGGGGCGACCGCCTCGCCGCGGCTGCCGACGACCTTGAGGCTGAACTCGACGTCCTCGAACGCCATACTGGTTCGCACCACACCGGTCGCACCGTTCGGGAACTCCAGGTCCGCGTTCAGCCACTCGTCCACACCAGGCAGCCGCTTGCGCTCACCGGCTCGTGCACTGATCAGCTTCGGCGCGCCACCGGCGTACTGCGCGAACATCCGTTGCGCATGGAGCGCGTAGCAGCCGACGTCCATCACGGCACCGCCGGCGAGCGGCAGCGACCAGCGGGGGTCGTTGTCCGGCGGCGGGGGCATCACCATCGTCGTCTCGACCGTCTGCAGGTCGCCCAGCTCGCCCTTGGAGACCAGGTCCTGCATCCGCCGCATCACCGGGTGGTACGCGTAGTGGAACGCTTCCATGAACACCAGACCGGATGTACGGACGGCGTCCCGGACCTCCAGAGCCTCGGTGGCGTTGCTGGTCGACGGCTTCTCGGTCAGCACATGCTTGCCCGCGGCAAGTGCCCGCAGGTTCCACGGCCCGTGCAGCCCGTTCGCCAGTGGGTTGTAGATCGCTTCGATCTCCGGATCGTCCAGGAGTTGCTGGTACGACGCGTGGACGCGCTCGACGCCGTGCTCGGCGGCGAAGGCTTCGGCCCGGCCGGTGTCGCGCGCGGCCACCGCGACCAGCCGCGCACCGGTCAGCTTGGCCGGCTCGACGATGGCCCGGTCGGCGATCCGGGCGGCACCGAGGATGCCGATGCGAAGCGGTTCCATGCGTTCTCCCTTGCTGACTACCATCCGGGCGGTGTGGGCGAGTTCCCTCGAGAGTGGTGAACCCCAGTTCCTCACGACATAGTCCACCGAGCAGACGAAGCCGTCATCCTGCCCCACTGCAGCCGCCCTCCAAACCCGGTGCCCGCGATCCGGACCGCCTGGACCGCAAAGTTCACCCGGCGTCGGACCGTTGTTCGGCGCGCGCCGCTACGGAAGCCGACGGAAACCGGGGCACTGAGCTGCTGCGTGTCTCGCTAGGTCGATGCCGCGGCCGTTGCCGTAGAACCAGCCGTCCGATCGTCCTGGTTCCCGTCGCGAGGCACGCCGGCGCAGGTCTGATCAAATTCGGGTGGTGGCTCGACGGATTCCGGTCCAGCCTTCAGGATGAGCCCATGAGTACCGTCCAGGTCCAGGTCGATCGGAACAGCCGTACGCCGTTGCACGTGCAGCTGGCGCAGCAGCTGGAGGCGGCCATCCAGGGCGGGGAGCTGCCCGTCGGGTCCCGGTTGAGCAACGAGGTGGACCTGGCCGAGGCCTACGGACTGAGCAGGCCGACCGTCCGCCAGGCGATCGCCCGGCTGGTCGACCAGGGCCTACTGGTCCGCAAACGCGGTGTCGGCACCCAGGTGGTCGGTAACTCCGGACAGGTACGTCGCTCGCTCGAACTGACCAGCCTGTACGACGACCTCGCCTCAGCGCACCGGAAGCCCGAGACCGACGTACTGCGCTTCGGAATCTCACCTGCGACCGCAGAGGTTGCCACTGCACTGCAATGCGAGCTGGGCGACCGGGTGCTGCGCCTGGAGCGACTGCGGCGAGCAGACGGCGAACCGCTCGCTCTGATGCGCAACTGGCTGCCGCCGGACATCCTGGAGACCGACCCGACCACACTGGCCGAGCGTGGTCTCTACCAGCTGCTGCGAGCTGAGGGGGTCCGGCTGAAGGTGGCGCACCAGACCATCTCCGCCATACCGGCAACACCCGAGCAGGCGAAGCTCCTGTCGGAGGAGCCGGGCTCACCGCTGCTGGCGACCACGCGGATCACGTACGACGACCACGGCCAGCCGGTCGAGTACGGATCGCACCTCTACCGCGCCAGCCGCTACTCCTTCGAGCACACGCTCGTACACCGCTAGATGGTCCGCCCCGCAAGTTCGTCGGGGTTGTCGGCTGGCCTGGTCATGTGGGGAGTTCTGCTGGTCGTTTCAGGTGGGTAGGTCTCCCGGGACCGTGTGTCGCTCGTACTCAGGGAAGCGGGGTAACTTTTCGCCACTGAGAGGCGATTTCTTTCCCCACCGCGAGCGCTCGCTCGCGCTGGCAGCGTCGACGGCCGGCACCACGGTGCCTGCGCCAACCACTGGGGCTTCCGTGGCAAAGCACCCTCCCGAGGTCACCTGTCGCCCGGTTCGACGCCGTGAGTGGCGGTTCTGTTACCGACGGAATTGCAACAAGCTGCAATTTTGTGGACCCGGCCGTGACCTGATCGATACGGTGAGTGAGCCACTGGCGTGTCACGGTTGTCCACAGGGCAGCAGACGCGGGTGGCGCCGGACGCCCCGCGGTTGAAAGGATGGTCCCGCATGGTGACCGAGCGTGGTCGCCAGACGGGACTTACACGGGGAGATCGATGACTGCGGACAGGCTCGACGCGCACCGCTCGAGCTGGAACGGTGCCATCGAGCTGATCGACGCCCAGGTGCGCGACGTGGTGCGCCGGGAAGGTATCGACCCGCTCCGCGACCCGGGCGCGGTGAACTCGATCGTCGCCACCGTCGTCCGGGAGTACGACGAGCGCAGTCTGAGCGGTGTGGTGCCGCCGATCGGCGACCTGGAGGCGGTCAGTCGCGAGGTCCACGACCGGGTCGCGGGCTTCGGGCCGCTGCAGCGGTACCTGGACGACCCGTCCGTCGAGGAGATCTGGATCAACGAGCCGAGCCGGGTGTTCATCGCCCGCGAGGGCCGGCATGAGCTGACCACGACCGTGCTGACCGAGGAAGAGGTCAGCGACCTGGTCGAGCGGATGCTGAAGACCACCGGCCGCCGGATCGACGTGTCGCAGCCGTTCACCGACGCCCGCCTGCCCGACGGGAGCCGCGTCCACATCGTCCTCGGCGGCATCACCCAGCGGTATGCGGCGATCAACATCCGCAAGTTCACCGTACGCGCGACCCGGCTGACCGACCTGGTCCAGCTCGGTTCGCTGACGCCGCACGCGGCCGCGGTGCTGGAGGCATCGGTTGCCGTCGGCCTCAATGTGCTGGTCTCCGGCGGCACGCAGGCCGGCAAGACCACGATGCTGAACGCACTGGCCGGTTCGATTCCCGGCAGTGAGCGGGTGATCAGCTGCGAGGAGGTCTTCGAGATCAAGCTGCCGATCCCCGACTGGGTGTCGATGCAGACCCGGCAGGCTGGTCTCGAAGGCACCGGTGAGGTGCGGCTGCGCGACCTGGTCAAGGAGTCGCTGCGGATGCGCCCGTCCCGGCTGATCGTCGGCGAGGTGCGCGGCGAGGAATGCCTCGATCTGCTGCTCGCGCTGAACAGCGGCCTCCCCGGCATGTGCACGATCCATGCCAACTCGGCGCGTGAGGCGCTGACCAAGATGTGCACGCTGCCGCTGCTGGCCGGTGAGAACATCGGGTCCCGGTTCGTGCTGCCGACGGTGGCCGGTTGCGTCGATCTCGTCGTACACCTCGGTATCGCGGCGGACGGGCGGCGGCGGGTGCGCGAGATCGTTGCCGTCACCGGGCGGTTGGAGGAGCAGGCGATCGAGACCGAGACCCTGTTCAGTACGCGCGACGGTTACCTGCGTCGTGCGGAGGGGCAGCTGCCGCATCCGGAGCGGTTCCAGCAGGGCGGGTACAACGTGGCCGGGCTGCTCACCGAGTTGCCGCGTGGGGCGGCCGGCTGATGGGGCTCGTGATCGGGCTGTTCTTCGGTGTCGGCCTGCTGCTGATCATCGCGGCGTTCGTGGCGCCGGTCGAGACCGTGCCCGGCTCGGACGGGCGGCTGCGCGGCAAGAGCCGCGACCTGCTCGCGAGCGCGGGGATCGAAGGTTTGACGCCGGGAGCGTTCATCGGCGCCTGCGTGCTGATGGGGCTGGTTGCGTTCCTGCTGATGTTCGCGGTGTCCAAGACGCTGCCGGTCGGTGTGGTGTTCGGGATCATGGCCGGTTGGCTGCCGATCGCGCTGGTGCGGTCACGGGCCCGGAAGCGGCTGGCCGAGTTCCGCGAGCTGTGGCCGGACGTGGTGGACAACATCGCCTCCGCCGTACGTGCTGGGCTGTCGTTGTCGGAGGCGCTGGCTCAGGTGGGCGAGCGCGGGCCGTTGCCGTTGCGCGAACCGTTCCGGCGGTTCGGTGCGGACTACGCCTCGACCGGCCGGTTCGCCGAGTCGCTGGACCGCTTGAAGGCGCGGCTGGCCGACCCGGTCGGTGACCGCGTGGTCGAAGCGCTGCGGATCGCGCGCGAGGTCGGTGGTGGCGACCTCGGCCGGTTGCTGCGGTCGCTGTCGTCGTTCCTGCGCGACGACGCGCGGACCCGGTCCGAGCTCGAGTCCCGGCAGTCGTGGTCGGTCAACGGCGCACGGGTCGCGGTCGCGGCGCCGTGGCTGGTGCTGTTGTTGCTGTCGTTCCAGGGGGACGTCATCCAGCGGTACAACTCGCCGGTCGGCGCGCTGATCATCGCCGCCGGCGCCGTGATCTGTGTGATCGCGTACCGGGTGATGCTGCGGATCGGCCGGCTGCCCGAGCCTGAGCGGGTGCTGCGATGAGCCCGATGCTGCTCGGTGGTTTCCTCGGCGCGGTGCTCGGCGCCGGGCTGCTGATCGTCGTACTGCGGTTGCCGTTCCTGCGCAAACCCACGGTGGACGAGCGAATTTCGCCGTACCTGCAGGATCTCGGTGCGCCCGACGTCTTCGTCGGCGTGATCGACTCGCGATCGCCGTTCTACGCGATCCTGCGGTTGTTCGGCCCGTCGCTGCGGTCCGCGGCGAAGCGGCTGGAGCGGATCCTCGGCGGCGCGAACACGATCCGCCGGCGGTTGCAGCGAGCCGGGCTGGACCGGACGGTCGAGGAGTTCCGGATCGAGCAGTTGCTCTGGGGCGCGATCGCCTTCGGCGCCGGGATCGTGATCTCGGTCGTCGCCGTCGCGGTCGGCCTCGGGGATCCGGTGGCGCTGCTGGTGTTCTGCCTGGTGCTCGGGATCACCGCGATCCTCGGTCGCGACACATACCTGACGGCCCAGGTACGGCGGCGTGAGCGGCGCCTGCTGGCGGAGCTGCCAACCGTGGCCGAACTGCTCGCGTTGTCGGTCGCCGCCGGTGAAGGTCCGGCCGCTGCCCTCGACCGCGTCGCCCGGTCGTCCCGCGGGGAGCTGGCCAACGAGCTGAAACGCGTCCTGGCGGAGACCAGGGCAGGACAGACATTGGTCCGCGCGCTCGACGCGCTCGCGGATCGCACCGGGTTGCTGGCGCTCTCGCGCTTCGCGGACGGGCTGGCGGTGGCGCTCGAGCGCGGCACCCCGCTGGCCGACGTACTGCGGGCGCAGGCCGGTGACATCCGGGAAGCCGGGCGCCGCGAACTGATCGAGTCCGGCGCCCGTCGTGAGGTCGCCATGATGGTCCCGGTCGTCTTCCTGGTCCTTCCGGTGACCATCGCGTTCGCCTTCTACCCGGGCGCTGTCGGAATCCGGCTGATCGCCGGATGAACTGAGGAGAGGTCATGTCCCTATACCTGACGAGGCTGTTCCTGACGTTGCTGCTGAAGCCACGTCCGGCGCGGAAGGAGCGCGGCGACGTACCCGGCTGGGTGCTGATCACCGTCATGACGGCCGGCCTGGTCGTCGCGATCTGGAAACTGGCCGGCAGGCAACTCGCTGAGATGCTGCAGAACGCCTTGGACTCCGTTTCCAACAAGTGATGCGTGCGCGCGACGAGCGGGGCTCGGCGGTCGTCGACTTCGTGCTGGTCTCGACGATCCTGGTGCCGTTGTTCCTCGGCATCCTCCAGGTCGGCCTGTTCCTGTACGTACGCAACACGGTGACGGCCGCAGCCTCCGAAGGTGCGCACTACGCGGCGGTGCTCAACCGGGCACCGGACGACGGTGCGGCACGTACGCGGGAGTTGATCGCAGGTGTCGTGGCGGACCAACTGGTCGACTCGGTGTCCGCGGAGGAGACCGACATCGACGGGCAGCCCGGCGTCGAGGTGTCCGTCGAGGCGCACATGCCGCCGCTCGGGCTGTGGGGACCTGGGATCTCGTTCACCGTCCAGGGACATGCGGTGAAGGAGACGGGCGAGTGAGGCGCCGCCGGGACGAGCGGGGGAGCGCCGTCGTGGAGTTCTCCTGGTTGGCGATCCTGCTGATGGTTCCGCTGGTGTACATGATGCTCGGCGTGTTCGACGTACAGCGAGCGTCGTACGGCGCGACGGCGGCGACCCGCGCGGCCGGGCGCGCGTTCGTGATCGTGCCGGACGGGGTGTCCGAGGACGAGGCGCGAGCGCGTGCGTTCGACGCCGCGGAACTGGCGATGAAGGACCAGGGGATGGAGCTCAGCTCGGACGAGCTCACGATCAGCTGCAATCCGGCGTGTCTGCAGCCGGGTTCGACCGTCACGGTCACGCTGGAGACGAAGGTCCGGCTGCCGCTGATCCCGGACGCGCTCGGGGGTGAACCGCCGGCGATCCGGATCAGCTCCTCGCACACCGAAGCGTTCGGTGACTACCGCCAGGCCAAGGGCACCGGATGACCCGGGGCAGGCAGGGCAGGCGGGGCGGGCAGGGCAGGCGGGGCGGGCAGGGCAGCCAGGGCGGGCAGGGCAGGCGGGGCAGACAGGGCGGGCGGGGCAGGCGGGGCTTCCGGGGTGAAGAGGGGCAGATGACCGTGCTGATCGTCGGGTTCACCGTGGTGATCCTGCTGATGGTCGTCGTGGTCACCGACATCTCGAAGGCGTTCCTGGTCCGGCGTGACCTCGATGCCACCGCGGACGGCGCCGTACTCGCGGCCGCGAACGGGCTCGCCGCGGTCTACGCCCAGCCCGGCGCCGGCGGCAACGCCGCGATCGACCCCGACCAGGCGCGCCGGCTGACCGCGGACTACCTCGACGACGTTGCCGCGGGCAACAGGTTCGACAACCTCGACTGGTCCGTGGACGTCGAGGGTACGACGGTGACGGTACGGCTCACCTCCACCGCCGACCTCCCGTTCCAGCCGCCGGGCTTCCCCGGCACAGCCGACGTCGCTTCCGAAGCCGCCGCCATCGTCCCAATCCGCTGACCGGACGGTTGTCGCGGCTCTCGCGACTGATGTGCCCATCGGCAGATCACCGCTGGCGGGTTATGTCACCGCCGGCCTGCTGCTTCCCGCCATCGCGCCCAAATAACCCGCCAGCCGGCACCACAACACCCACCACACACCCATCCAGCAGAAGACTGGATATCCCCTGGTGTTGTGGGTTCTCCCCTCTAGTACCACCGGAGAAGCCACAACACCATCGGATATCCCCTCGTGTGCGAGGCGCTCGCCGCGCTCGCTCTGCCGGCGCTGGGACGGACCGGGCGGCGCATGCCGGGAGCAGTGCGGTGGTGCGGTGCGTGCGGGCGAGCGGTGGGGGTGCGGTGCGGGCGAGCGGTGGGTGCGGTGGTGTGGTGCGGGCGAGCGGTGGTGTGGTGGTGGTGCGGGCGAGCGGTGCGGTGGTGCGTGTGGGGCGGTGGTGCGGTGGGGCGAGCGGGCGGTGCGTGTGAGCTGTGGGTGGAGGGTTTCTGGCCTAGCCGCGCGGGGACGCTTCTAGGTGAAGAGGTTGGGGTTGTCGGTTAGCCAGGTTTTGAAGGTTCGGGCGGTGTGGGTGGTGAGGAGTTCGACGCCGGGTTCGATGGTGGCTGGGGTGCCGACGCGGGACGCCCAGTAGGCGAGGAGGGTTTCGCGTTGGCCTTCGTCGCGCATCTGCATTTCGGCGCGGGCCTGGTCGGGGGTGAGGTCGACGGCCTCGATCGGTACGCCGGTGACCTCGGTGACGAGCCCGATCTGGTGGCGGCGGGTCATCGACTCCGGGCCGGTCATCGGGTACCCGCGACCGTCGTGTCCGTTGCCCGGCCCGTCGAGCAGCACCCGCAGCGCCGCGTCGGCGATGTCCTGCTCGTGGATCGGCGCTTCCTCGGCCTCGAGGTAGGGCAGCCGGATCTGACCGGTCGCGCGGACCTGGTGAGCCCAGTACTTCGCGTTGCTCATGAATGCGCCGGGCTGCAGCCGGGTGGTCGCGTACGACGCGTTCGTGATCACCTGCTCGGTCTTCGCGTGGGGATCCTCGGGACCGCCCACCGAGGACAGCGACGACAGCAGGACCACCTGCTTCACACCGGCGGCTTCGGCTGCGGCCACGAATGCGGGCGCCGTCGCCGGTGAGGAGTACAGGAAGACCTGGCTGATGTCGCGGAGCGCTTCGGCCGGGTCGGCCGGGTCGTAGCCGACGGCTGACGGGAGGGCGGAGGGCTCGCGGCTGGCGACGCGGACGTCCTGTCCGGCCGCGATCAGGCCGGCGGTGACGGCGCGGGCGATCGCACCGCGACCGCCGGTGACGAGAACAGTCATTGGAGATGCTCCAAAGTTAGAGTGACTACAAGAATGGAATCAGTAAAGCAGATCCGCTAGGGTCGGTGCAATGGAGCTCGGGCGACGGGAACGCAAGAAGCAGCAGACGCGGCAGGCCATCTCGGACGTGGCCACCACGCTGTTCCTCGAGCGCGGCTTCGACGCGGTCACCGTCGCCGAGGTGGCGCGGGCCGCGGATGTCGCCGTACAGACGGTGTTCAACCACTTCCCTGCGAAGGAGGACCTGTTCTTCGACGAGCCGGGGTGGTGGACCGGGCCGGCGCGGGCGATCCGCGAGGCGCCGCCGGACGCGGATCCGGTGGATGTGTTGGAGGCCGAGTACCTCAAAGGGACCCGGGAGCGGCTCGAGGTCGGTCATCTGGCCACCTGGAAGCAGTACGTCCGCACGATCGAGGACAGCCCCGCACTGCTCGCCCGGCGCCGGCTGACCGTCGACGAGTTGGAGACATCGCTCGCGCAGGCCCTCGACGAGCGGTCGCCGGATCACCTGCGCAACCGGCTGATCGCGGCCCTGTACGCCGCCGCGCAGAAGGTCCTCGAGGAGCAGCTGATGCGCGCGCTGTCCGACAACGCTTCACCCGAGGAGCTCCAAAAAGCGCAGACAGCGCTGGAGCAGGCGATCCCCGAGGTCTTCGCCGTTCTTCGCCGAGGTCTCGGCTAAGAGGGCGACTGGGGGTCCTGCGCCTACTGCGCGGCACTCGGCGGGCACCTCGCCGAGCACCTGCTCGCTACGGCGCAGGACCCCCAGTCGCCCTCTAAGCTAAGCTGCTTAGTTGTGGCTGGACTGGATTTTGACGCGGAGCTGAAGCAGCTCGACGCGACGATGACCTCGATCGAGAAAGTGCTCGATCTTCCTGCGTTGCGCAAGGAGATCGACGAGCTCGGCGAGCAGGTCGCTGCGCCCGATCTGTGGGACGACCAGGCGAACGCGCAGAAGGTGACGTCGCGGCTGTCCAGCCTGCAGTCCGACGTCGAGCGGGTGACGAACCTGCGCGGCCGGCTCGACGATGTCGGCGCGCTGGTCGAGCTGGGCCGCGAGGAGAACGACGCGGACAGCTTGACCGAGGCCGAGAAGGAGCTGCGCTCGGTCACCAAGTCGGTCCAGTCCCTCGAGGTCCGCACCCTGCTGTCGGGTGAGTACGACGAGCGCGAGGCGCTGGTGACGATCCGCTCCGGCGCGGGCGGTGTCGACGCCGCCGACTTCGCCGAGATGCTGCAGCGGATGTATCTGCGGTACGCCGAGCGGCACGGCTACCCGACCGAGGTCTACGACACGTCGTACGCCGAAGAGGCCGGGCTCAAGTCGACGACGTTCGGGGTCAAGGCGCCGTACGCGTATGGCACGCTGAGTGTCGAGTCCGGGACGCACCGGCTGGTGCGGATCTCGCCGTTCGACAACCAGGGCCGCCGGCAGACCTCGTTCGCCGCGGTCGAGGTGGTCCCGGTGCTCGAGCAGACCGACGAGATCGACGTACCGGAAGAAGAGCTGCGGATCGACGTGTACCGGTCGTCCGGTCCGGGTGGCCAGAGCGTCAACACCACCGACTCCGCGGTCCGGATCACGCACATCCCGACCGGCACCGTGGTCTCCTGCCAGAACGAGAAGTCGCAGCTGCAGAACAAGGCCAGCGCGATGGTGATCCTGAAGGCCAAGCTGCTCGCGCTGAAGAAGGCCGAGGAGCGGGCCCAGATCGACGCGCTGCGCGGGGACGTGCAAGGCTCGTGGGGTGACCAGATGCGGTCGTACGTCCTGCACCCGTACCAGATGGTGAAGGACCTGCGCACGCAGTACGAGTCGGGGAACACGTCCGGTGTGTTCGACGGCGAGATCGACGACTTCATCGAGGCCGGCATCCGCTGGCGCCGCACCGGCCAAACGGTTGCCGAACACAACTGATCTGCAGGCCGACTGCAGTAGTTGCTTCGGCCTCTGCTGTATCGCGCTGACGTTCAGCAAGTCGGCGGACTTCGCGATCGACAAGTCCGCGGGTGAGCCGTGCCCGAACCTGAGCGACGACTACCGCTGCACGATCCACAGCACCTTGCGGGCCAAGGGTTTCGCGGGCTGCACGGTGTACGACTGCTTCGGCGCCGGGCAGGCGATCTCGCAGCGGATGGGGAAGCCGGGGCCGGAGATGTTCGCCGCGCTCCCGATCCTCCGCCAGTTGCACGAGCTGCTCTGGTATCTCACGGAAGCCCTTGAATACAACAAGAATCTGCAGCCGGCGATCGACCGAGTGGAAACAGTGAGCCGTACGGCGGACCTCACGACCGTCGACGTGGCGGCTGAGCGGGCCATCGTCAACGAGCTGCTGCTCGAGACCAGCAGACTCGTCCGTGGCAAGCAGAGCAAGAAGAAGGAACGACGCGGCGCGGACCTGATCGGTGCACGGCTGCACCAAGCTGACCTCGCGAAAGCCAACCTCCGCGGCGCCTACCTCATCGGAGCCGACCTACGCGAAGCAGACCTCCGCCAAGCAGACCTGATCGGCGCCGACCTCCGCGACGCCGACCTGAGCGGCGCTGATCTGACAGGTGCTCTGTTTCTCACCCAGTCCCAGATCAACGCCGCCCGAGGCGACCACGCAACCAAACTGCCGGCTGCGGTCACCCGGCCGACGCACTGGAAGCGCGCCTGACCCGCCGGCGGTGGAGCGTTCGCAGGCCGCTCCACACGCGGAAAACCAGGTAACCGCTGGAGCCGAGGATGAACAGACCGACGAACACCCACTCGTCCGAGCTGACCTTGTGGACCCTGGGCGGATCCGTCGTGCCGACGTATTGCGCGGCCACCGAGTCTCCGATGTCGCCCGGATCCCCCTCGTAGAACACATCCGTCAGTCGCACCGCACCGTCACGACTGACGAAGTCGCCGAAGTAGCTGCACCCGCCGCCGCCCTTCTCCCATACCGGCTTGCACTCCTTCCGAACCGCCGTGAACGTCCCCGGAACACCTTCGTTCCGCGCGGCACGCACGCTGCCGGGCAGGTCGACGAGGGCGATCACGAGGATGAAGACGGCTACGGCCAGATAGAAAGCGCTCAGGATGGTCCTGGCGACGGCGGCGACCCGCCTGCGAAGTCGGCGACCACTGTCCAACTGGGGCTCCCGCTGCGGCTGAGTTGTCGGTCAACTCTATCGACGCAGCTGGTGGGTGACCGGAACCATCAGCAGCGAGATTGCGGTGATTGCGAGGGCTACCGCGGCTAGTGCGCCGCCCTGGTCCCAGGGGGTGCTGGATAGGGCTAGGTAGGCCGTGCCGACTGTGGCGGCTCCTAGGGCCAGGCAGGTTTGCTGGCTGGTGAGGAGGATGCCGCTGCCTAGGCCTGCTTGTGCTGGTGGGACCTGGCTGAGGACTACGCCCATCAGCGGGACCATGACGAGGCCGGAGCCGAAGCCGGCGATCAGCATCGGTACGGCGAGCTTCAGCGGGTTCACGTCCGGCCACAGGGTGAGGGCGACGACCGCGAGGACGGCGTACCCGACGCCCTGGATGATCCAGCCGCGCACGATGAGGCCCGCGCCGTACCGTACCTGCAGGCGCGGCCCGTAGATCGAGGTGATCAGGAAGCCGACAGCCATCGGCAGCAGGCTCAGACCGCCTTCCAGCGGGGACATGCGAGCCTCACCCTGGGTGGCGAGCGCGAAAACGAACATGAAGCCGCCGAACGTGGTGAAGAACGCCACTGCCAGCAGGAGACCGATCCGCATGGCCCTCAGCCGCAGGACCGTGGGTGGAATCAGCGGAGCGGCACCGGACCGCTCAGACCGGTGCTGGTGCACACCGAGCAGTACGACGGCCGGAATCGTTGCTGCGAGGCAGAGCCACGTCCAGAGCGGCCAGCCGAGCGGGCGGCCCTCAGTAAGTGGCAGGAGCAGCAGGACCAGCGTCAGAGCGAGTAGTGCGGCCCCCACGAGGTCGACGCGCTGTGCCTTGTCTGCCTTGGTTTCCGGGATCAGCCGGATCGCGGCAGCCACGCCCAACAGGCCCACCGGTACGTTGACGAGGAACACGGCCCGCCAGCCGAGGTCGAACACGTTTGCCTCGACGAGTACGCCGCCGAGGATCTGCCCGAACGCTGCCGCAGCGCCGCCCGCCACGCCGTACATGGCCATAGCGCGGGCGCGGTGTTCGCCGGTCAGCAGGCTGGTGATCGTTGCCAGCACCTGTGGTGTCACAGCCGCTCCTGCGGCGCCTTGCACGACCCGTGCGACGAGAAGTACGCCGATGGTCGGGGCGATGGCGCAGATGAGCGACATCACGGTGAAACCGATCAGGCCGATCAGGAAGAGGCGCTTGCGGCCGAACGTGTCACCGAGGCGACCACCGACCACAAGCAAGGTCGCCACTGCGATGCCGTAGCTGCCGACGACGAGCTGGAGCTCACCGGAGGTGGCACGCAGATCGGAGCCGATCGCGGGCAGGGCGACGTTGATGACGAAGAAGGAGAGCATCGGCAGGAAGGCGCCGAAGATGAGTGTCGTGAGTGCCACCGGCTTCAGCGGCACCGCAGCGGCCTGCGGCCGGGCGGTGACCGGTGTGGTGGCAGCGTGGAGCTGGTCTGTCATGGGTCCAGCCTGCGCGCGCTCCGAGCCTGGTGGTGAGAGCCTGCTTATCCTATTACTCGCAGCACCTGGCACCCGGTTGCGCCAGTGTCCATGATGGAACCATGACCACTGTCCCAGTAGCCACCGACAGAACCGTCACGGCGCAGCGGCGGGAGCTCGGGGTGTTCCTGCGCAGCCGGCGGGAGCGCATCCGGCCCGACGAGGTCGGGTTCGCCCCAGGTGGCCGCCGCCGTACGCCGGGACTGCGGCGCGAGGAGGTCGCGCTGCTCGCGGGAGTCGGCGTCACCTGGTACACGTGGCTCGAGCAAGGCCGCGACATCAACGTGTCCGCCCAGGTCCTGGACGCCATCGCGACGGCGCTGCGGTTCGACCGGCAGGAGCGCAACCATCTGTACCGGCTGGCCGGGCTCCGGCTCGGCCCGTCGCCGGGCCCGTGTACGGCGCTGCCCTCGTCGGTCCAGAAGACGCTCGACGCTGTCTCGCCGTACCCGGCGCTGGTGCTGAACACGCGGTACGACATCCTCGCGTTCAACGACGCGTACTGCAAAGTGGTCCTCGACCTCAACGAAGTGCCGGTCGAGGAGCGGAACTTGCTCTGGCTGAATTTCGTCTCCGACGGCTGGATGTGCAGCTTCGTCGATGCGGAGATGACCAAGCACCACATGGTCGCGGCGTTCCGCGCAGCGTCCGCGGAGCACGTCGGCGAGGCGCTCTGGCAGGACCTGATCCAAGGCCTGCTCAACGGCTCGCCGTACTTCGCGGAGCTCTGGGAGCGGTACGACGTGGCGGCGCCGAGCACGCGGACGAAGATGCTGGAGATCGACGGGTACGGCATCCTCCGGATCGAGCCGGTCAACCTGTGGCTGTCGCAACTCGGGCCGACCCGGGCGACCGTGTACACCGCGCTCGACGAGGAGACCGAGGTCAAACTCCGGCAGATCGTCGACGCGCCGGACCGCAACGCTGCCTGTCGGCCCGGCTGACGGGGCGGGTCAGCCGGACCTAAGGGCCCCGGTCGCCCGGGCAGGGGCGGCCGGGGAGCTTTCCTTAGGTGACCGGGATCCCCGGGTTGGTCAACGCCTTCCCGCCGGTCATCGTGTTGCTGCGGTCGACCGTGACCTTGCAGCTGGAGGCGTTGTAGTTGGTGATGTTGAACGCGTACCGCCCGCTCCCGGTCGCGCCGGTCAGGTCGGACTTGTTGCCGCGGAACACCGTGCCGCACCCCCAGCCGGACTGTTGGGTGTGCGTCTCGTACCCGTTGTTCGTGGTGTTCTTGCCGGTGTTGTTCTCGATCACGTAGTTGTTGCCCTTGACATCGATCCAGCTGTCGTCGTAGTTCGCGCCGGTGAGGCCGCGGCCGTCGAAGCTGTTCCCGGAGACGAGTCCGCCGGTCGTCCCCTCCTTGAGGTCGACCGCCTCGCCGCCGACGTCCGGGCCGATCGTGTTGCCGAGGATCTGCACGTGGTCGGACTTGTCCGAGGTACTGCCCGCGCTGCCGACGTACACGCCCTCGCCCATCCCGCGACCGTCGTTGCCGGTGTCGTAGATGCGCGAGTTCTTGAGCACGCCGTACGTGCTGCTGTTGCGGAAGTGCACGCCTTCCATGTCCAGCCCGTGCACGGTCACGCCGTCGACCGTGACGTGCGTGGCGCTG
Organism: Kribbella sp. NPDC055110; assembly: GCF_053607525.1. NCBI lineage: Bacteria > Bacillati > Actinomycetota > Actinomycetes > Propionibacteriales > Kribbellaceae > Kribbella > Kribbella sp. NPDC055110. The sequence goes on along the minus strand of NZ_JBSGTS010000003.1, from coordinate 52,865 downwards.
TCGATCATGATGCCCTTCTGGCCGCCGGTGACGGTGATGCCACGGACGTTCCAGTACGACGCGCCGTTCAGGTGCAGGCCGTACCCCCCACTGGCCTTCAGTACGGCGTTCGCGGAGCCGGTCAGCGTGATCGGCGCCGAGGAGGTTCCGGAAACCGTTGTCTTGAAGTTTCCGGTGTAGGTGCCGTCGGCAAGCTTGATGGCGTCGCCAGGTTTCGCGTTGGTCAGGGCCGCCTTGAGCTCGGTGGCGTTGCTGACGTCGGTGGTCACTGTCGACGCAGTGCGGTTGCGGATGTGGTCGCGGATCCACACGCCGGCCGGCTTGAGCATCGACGTGCCGGTGAAATCCTCGCCGGCACAGGTGCCTTCCTTGAAGACAGCACCGGAGCGGAAATCGTCGGAGAAGTTCCAGTTCGTCCAGCCGATCTGCTTGCTGTCCAGGAAGTCCAGGTACTTCTGCGACCAGGTGAAGTCGTTGCCGCCGTCACCGGTGTACGTTTGCGTGCCGAACTCCGTGACGAACAAGGGGATCCGGTCCGCGGCGCGGGACAGGGCGTCGAAGTACTCCTGCTTGTGCGACGCCGCGTAGAAGTGGAACGTGTACATCAGGTTCGTCGCGTTCACCGGGTTGTCGATGACGTCGGCCTCGCTGCCGCCGTCGGAGACGCCGAGCGACGCCCAGCCGTGGGTGCCGACGAAGATCACGCCGTCGGGATCCTTGGCCCGGATCACCGGCACCATCTGCTCGGCGTACGACTTGATGCCGGCCCAGCTGACGCCGTTCGGCTCGTTGGCGATGTCGTAGATGATGTTGAACTTGTCCTTGTGCCGTTCGGCGATCTCGGTGAAGAACGTCTTCGCGAGGGCGAGGTTCGCGTTCGGGTCGCCCGGGTCGAGCTGGTGCCAGTCGACCAGGGCGTACATGCCGCGCTTGGTCGCCTCCTCGATGTAGTTGTTCACCAGGTTGGTGAACTTCTCCGGGTCGGTCTCGTAGCCGTCCTCCTGCACGTACATCGAGATGCGCAGGATGTCGGCCTTCCAGTCATTCGCCAGCGCGTCCAGCGAGGCGGTCTTGGCGCAGTTGGCGTACCACTGCAGGCCGTGGGTGCTCATGCCGCGCAGCTGGACGGGCTCGTTGCGCTCGTTGCAGAGCTTGGTGCCGCAGACATGCAGCTGGCCGTTGCGGCCGACCGGGGTGTCATCCAGAACGGCCTGAGCCGGTGTCGGCAGCAGGGTCGAAGCGGCCAGCAGTACGCCGGCCAAGAGCGAACGGATCATGAACTTCCTCCGAGGGGCGTCGGGGAGGATGAATAGGAATGTTTCCTAACAGTTCAGCCGAACCTAACGGCAGGTGCGGAACGCTGTCAACCGGTTGCGCAAGGTGATCATTTCCGAAGGCTAGGCAGTGTCTCGGTCCGGCCAGGCTGCTTTGAGGGTCGCGAGCGTGACCGTGATCGCCGGGCGGCGCGAGGTGGTCGTGCGCCAGACGGCGTACAGGCGGCGGCTCGGCGCAGGTTGCAGTGGTACGACGACCACGCCGTCGGGGACCGGGCCGCGGCCGAGTCGGGGGAGCAGGCCGATGCCGAGGCCGCGGGCGAGCATCGCGAGCTGGGTCTGGTACTCCGCGACCGAGTACGCGACCTCTGGTTCGACACCCGCGCGGCGCATCGTCCGGATCAGCCACTCGTGGCAGATCGACCCGACCGGCTGGCAGATCCACCGCTCGCCGACGAGATCCTCCGCGCGGACGAACTCCTTGCCGGCCAGGCGATGCGTCGCCGGCACCAGTACGTCGGCGGGATCGCTGCCGAGCTTCACCCGCGACAACCCCTCGGGCAGACCGAGCGGGGTGTTGTGCCAGTCGTGGACGATCGCGACGTCGATCTCGCCGCGGTTAACGGCGGCCACCGCCTCGAACGGGTCCGTCTCGAGCACCCGGACATCCAGTTGAGGATGATCGTCGACGAGTCGCGCGAGCGCAGGCGGCAACAGTCCGCGCGCCGCGGTCGGGAACGCGGCGATGCCGAGCGTCCCGATCGCCTGACCGCGTTGCTCTTCCAAAGTCAGCTCGGCATCCTCGACCAGCTCGAGAATCCTCGCCGCCGTCGCCGCCAGCTGCCGGGCCGCGTCGGTCAGCACGATCCCGCGCCCCTGCCGCTCGATCAGCGTCGTCCTGGTCTCCCGCTCCAGCTTCGCCAGTTGCTGCGACACCGCGGACGGTGTGTAGCCGAGCACCTCGGCGGCCCGATTGACCGATCCGTACTGCTCCACCGCGTGCAGCGCGCGCAGCCGCCCGAGATCGATCATGAAGCACTCCTACATCGTTAGCGGTAGCAATCAGTGCTGGTCCTTAAGTGTACTCCGGCACACACTGGACCGCATGAAGCCTCGTGACCTGCTCCTCGCGCTCGCCGTCGTCGTTGTCTGGGGCATCAACTTCGTCGTGATCGAGGTCGGCCTCGAAGGCGTCCCGCCGCTCCTGCTGTCCGCGCTGCGGTTCTTCTTCGCCGCCGTCCCCGCGATCTTCCTGCTCGGCAAACCACGCGTCGCCTGGCGGTACGTCGTGGGCGTCGGCCTCGCCCTTGGCGTCGCGAAGTTCGGGCTGTTGTTCATCGCGATGGATCACGGCGTACCGGCCGGGCTGTCGTCGCTCGTGCTGCAGAGCCAGGTGATCTTCACGGTCCTGTTCGCGATCGCCGTACTGCGGGAGCGGCCGCGGCCCGCGCAGATCATCGGCATCGCCATCGCGTGCGTCGGGATCCTGCTGATCGTCCTCGACCGCAAGCTGTCGGCGCCGCTGGCAGCGCTAATGCTGGTGATCGTCGCGGCCGGGTTCTGGGGTGTGGCCAACACGATCACCCGGTACGCGAAGCCGCCGGACACGTTGCGCTTCATGGTCTGGGTCAGCGCCGTCGCCGTCGTACCGCTCCTGATCCTCTCCCTCCTCACCGAAGGGCCGAAGACAGACGTCGACGCGATCCGCGCGATCGATCTGAGTGGCATCGGCGCGATCGCGTACCTGGCCTTCGCCGCGACCCTGTTCGGGTTCGGCACCTGGGGCTACCTGCTCCGGCAGTACGACGCCAGCACGGTCGCACCGTTCTCGCTGCTGGTGCCGATCGTCGGCATGTCCGCGGCGTGGATCCTGCGCGGTGAGGCCGTCGGCCTGCAACAGGCGATCGCGGCAGTGCTGGTGATCGGCGGCATGGCCTGCACGATCATCCGGCGCCGGACCCCGCGGGCGACGGAGTCCGGCGAACTGGTCAAGTCAGCTGCTTGAGCGGTGGCATCTGCCAGCCACGGGCGAGCGACGAGGGGTACGCCGGTGCGCCGCCCGCGAAGTACTCGGTGAACTTCATGATCAGCGGATCCCACTGGATCGGGTCGATGTAGCGGTCGTTGCTCATTAGCAGGTCCTCGCGAACCCGGACCCGTTCGACCTTCATCTCCAACGCACACAGGTGCGAATCCGGCCCGCCGATCTCGTGGATCGCCTCGATCCGGCCCTCGAGGTTGATCGGGCTCTCCTCGACGGAATCCAGACTCGACAGCTCACTGGGCTCGCGGGTCAGCCCGCCGGCGGCGAACTTGTCCGGCACGTACCGGTACCCGCGCGCCCGCTTCGCGTCGGACATCTCCTCCGACCCGGTCAGAAGTGCGATCCGGTCGAGCGCCGCGACCATGTCGGGGTCGACCAGGTTCAGTACGATCTCCGGCCGCTCGACGAGATTCTTCACGGTCTGCGCGCTCGTCCCCATCCCGAGCATCGCGGTGTACCCGAGCCACCAGGCCGACGACATCGGGGCGAGGTTCGTGGTGCCGTCGGGGTTGCGGGAGCTGATCAGGACTACCGGCGTACCGAAGTACAGGACCTTGGGCTCGACTGTGCGTTTCATGTGAATTAAACGGCGATGCGCCAGGATGTGTGAGTGGACGCTTCTCAAGTCGCTCGCCTGACCGCGCGCTGGATCGCCGAACTGCCCGGCGAGGACAGCACCGTGATCTCCGGGCTCGGCGTACAGCCGTTGCTGGCGATGCTCGCCGAGGTCGCGGACGAGCCTGCCCACACCGAACTGGCCGAGGCTGCGGGCGGTCGGTACGGCGGTCTGCTGCAGGCGCCCGAACTGCGGATGGCGTTGGGGCTGTGGACGCGACCGGAGATCGAACTGCAGCCGGGCGTGGACCGGTTCCTGCCGCCCGAGGTGCGTGGGACGTTGACCGATCGCGCCGCGCTCGATGCGTGGGTGGTCGAGCAGACGGACGGGTTGCTGCAACGGATGCCGGTCCAGCTCACGCCTGAGGTGTTGCTGGTGCTCGCGTCGGCGTTGGTGCTGAAGACGGAGTGGGTGCTGCCGTTCGAGGAGTACCCGCGGAACGATCGGCGGTGGTTGAGCCGGGCGGATACTGACCTCGACAGCTTGCAGGTGTACGACAGCGCGGCGGGCCCGCTGACCGTGGTGACGGTGCAGGGGACCGGCGAGTTCGACGTACGGCTGGTGGTCGGTGATGGTGGGCGTGCGGCCGTGCTGTCCGCGGCGCTGGAGCTCGACGGGGAGGGCGTGAGCGGGACCGAGTTGCTGGCGGCGAACCGATCGGCGCCTGGTGTCGAGGTGATCGAGTCCACGCGGCCGACCGTCGTACTGTCGATGCCGTACTTCGAGATCGAAGCGGAGCATGATCTGCTGCAGCATCCGGAGGTGTTCGGGCTGACGGCCGCATCGGACGCGAGCAGCGGGCACTTCCCGGGACTGAGCCCGCAGCCGTTGGCGATCGGGCAGGCACGGCAGGTCGTGATGGCGCGGTTCTCGGCGACCGGGTTCGAGGCGGCCGCGGTCACGGCGATGGCGATGGCCGCGGGCGCTGCGCTGGGCGCGAAAGCGTTGTCCGTGAATCTCGAGCGGCCGTTCGGCTTTATCGCCGTACATCGGCCGACCGGAGTGCCCATCGTCGTTGGCTGGGTGAACTACTCGTAGGGGTTGACCGGCGCGGCCACCGGGTTGACCGTCTCGACTGTGAGTGCGGCGACATCGCCGTCGACGCGCCGGGTCGGCTCGGCCCACTTGCCCGTCACCGTGACCCACTGGTTCTTCGGTGGCGCGACCTGACCGCGGGCCTCGACCATGAACGCCGTACCGTCCGCGACGCAGCAGGTGAGCCCGATGCGGGTCACGTACCAGACGCCGTTCTTCGCCGGCGTGACGAAACCGGTCAGTTGGAACGACCGGCCCTGCATCGTCTCCTTCTCCCACACCGCCCAGACCGCGTAGTCCCGGACCGCGATGGGCTTGGGGCCGTGCGACTCGTCGCCCTCCCAATACGCATTCCCTTGCGGCGCGGCCGGTTTCGCGGCTACTGGTGACTGCCGTTGCGCGGCATCCGCGCCGAGCGCGGGCGGATCCACGACGAGCAGTGCGAAGACCGGGACCAGGAGCAGCCAGGCAGCCCGCGGCAGCCCGTGGTCATGGGCCTGACGGGACTTCACGAGTACGTCGGTGACCGCGAGCGCGATCAGTACGATGCCGGCCGCGAGCAGCATCCACCGCATCCCGGGCTTCACGTACCGCAAGTACGTCCCGGACGTCGCGAGCTGCACGATCGCCGCCCCGACGAACACGATCACCAACCCGGCAACGTTGCGCTTCACAACAACCACCATCCGATGAGCAGGCTGGCAAGGAGCGCGACCACGAAGGTGGCCGGCGCGAACCGTACGGCGAACTTCGGGCCGAATGTCCCGGTCTGCAAGGCGATCAGCTTCACGTCCACGATCGGGCCGACCACCATGAACGCGAGCCGCGCGGTCAGCGAGAACTGCGTCAGGCTCGCCGCCACGAACGCGTCCGCCTCGGAACAGATCGCCAGCAGTACGGCGAGCAGCCCGAGGAGCAGCACCGACAGCAGGAAATTCCCCGCCACGTGGTCGAGCCAGGCGCGCGGTACGACGACGTTCAACGTGGCCGCGGCCGCCGCGCCGACCACCAGGAAGCCGCCGGCGTGCAGGAAGTCGTGCAGCATCGCGGACCGGAACACGTCGAACTTGCCGTCGTCGTGCGCGTGCCGGTTCTTCGGCATCTTCAGCCACGACCCGCCCTTGCCGGTCAGCAACCACAACCAGCCGAGGATCATCGACACCGCGAGCGAGGTCACCGCGCGGGCGACCACGACCTTCGGCTGCCCCGGAAACGCCACCGCGGTCGACGCCAGCACGACCGGGTTGATCGCCGGCGCCGACAACAGGAACGCGATCGCCGCGGCCGGCGTGACGCCCCGGTTCATCAACGCCGCCGACACCGGGACCGACGCGCACTCGCAGCCCGGGAGGATGACGCCGGACGCGCTGGCCACCGGTACGGCGAGGGCGGGATGCTTCGGGAGCGCCTTCGCGAAGAACGACGCCGGGACGAACGCGGTGAGGGCGGCCGAGAGCAGTACGCCGAGCACCAGGAACGGCAGCGCCTGCACGGTCACGCCGACGAACATCGTCGCCCAGGTCCGGATCCCGTCGCCGGTGAACCACGCGTTGAACAAGCGCCGCCCGAACAGCGCGAGTCCCACCAGCAGCACGAGCGTTCCGGTGAACGCGATCGAGGACCCGGACGGCTCTTTCTCCGTCGTTTCGGGCAATTCCTCGACCTCGGTTGGCGTACTCACGGTGCGCATACTGACACAACAGAGTGCGCCCGGACGACCACCCACAGCATCCCTGAAATGAAAATCAGCGTCATTCCGGCAAATACTCGCGTGTGGCAGGCTGGGGGTATGGATGCCGACGTGGTGCGCGCAGTCAACGACCTCACCACCCGCTGGGCACGGACACTGCCGGCGGAGAACACCGTGGTCGCCGGCCTCGGCCTCTGGCCCCTGCTAGCGCTGCTAGCGACCGGTGCGGACGAGCCCGGCCGCACCGAACTCGCAGCAGCCGCCGGAGTGGATCCGTCGACCGGATCGACCGACGCTGTCCGCCTGATCGAGGCGATCGAAGCCTCCGCCGATCTGAACGCCGCACTCGGCGTGTGGGTCAGCGAGCAGCTCAAGCTCGCCGAGTCGTTCGACACCGTGATGCCCGCGCCACTCGTCGGCCTGCTGACCGGCAACCCGGCCGTCGACAAGGCGAAACTCGACGCCTGGGCCGCCGAACACACCGACGACCTGATCCGCAAGATGCCCCTCGACCTCGACGGCGACGTGATGCTCGTACTCGCCTCGGCAATCCTGCTCCGCACCACCTGGGTCCGCCCGTTCACCGAGCAGATCCGCCGGGTCGCCAACGGCCCGTGGGCGGGCTCGTGGCACTGGCTCGAGCGCACGGATTTCGACCTGGATTCGGTACGGCGGTACGACGACCTGACCGTGGTCACGGTGCGCGGCGACGCGGATGTCGACGTACTGCTGGGGATCGGTGACGATGCCCTTCCGGCTCTGCTCGACGCAGCCGCCCGGCCGAACGACGGCGTACCTGGAAGTCAGCTGATTGCCGAAGACGAGCCCGGGCCGGGGTTGCGGATCGGGCGGAACACCGCGTCGCGGCCGGATGTGAAGGTGTCGTTGCCGTCGTTCAGCATCGAGGTCGAGCACGATCTGCTCAAGTATCGTGAGCTGTTCGGGCTGACCGCGGTCACCTCGGATCCAGGTGCGCACGGGCATTTCAGTGCGCTCAGCCCGACCCCGCTCCAGGTCGGGCAGGCGAAGCAGAAGGTGCTCGCGCGGTTCTTCGCGACCGGGTTCGAGGCCGCGGCGGTGACCGCGATCGCGATGACGCGGGCCGCGATGGTCACCCGCCAGGAGCGTCGCCTCGAGCTCACGCTGGACAGGCCGTTCGCGTTCATCGCCGTACTGCGGGACTCGCGACTCCCGATCGTGGCGGGCCGGGTCGAGCGGCCTACTGAGCCGGGAGCGTGAACAGCCGGTTGAGCAGCGCGGACGCCTCGTCGACGCCCGCGCGATCACCGGTCAGCAGCAGGTCGAACAGCAGGCCCCGCGAGGCGGCCAGGCCGAGCCGCGCGTACGCCGGGGCCTCGGCCGGCGGGATGCCCGCGCGTACGCAGAGCTCGACCAACGGCGGCAGCCAGACGTTGATCAGGTCGGCCTTGAGGGACTCGGTGTGCGGCAGATCCTGCATCGCATGCGCGCTGAGCTCGAAGAACAGCGGGCCGTAGACGAGCGCGGCCTCGGTGACGCGGCGCCAGAACTCCTCGGCCTGCTCCGCGATCGGAAGATCCGAGAGCGTTGCGAGCAGGTCCCGCTGCTGCTGCTCGACCGTGCGAACCACCTCGGCAAGCAGGCCCTCGCGGGAGCCGAAGTGGTAGATCAGCATCCGGTGACTGGTGCCGATCGAGGTCGCGATACTGCGCAGGCTTGCGTCGCCGATCCCGTTCTTCGCGAAATGCTCGACGGCCTCACCCAGCAGGCTTGCTCGACTCACTGACTTCCTTCAGCTTTGCGGTTTCGGTGGCGATGTAGTCCCGAGTGAGCTTGGCGTACAGCCTGCCGAACAGCCAGCCGAGCGGGCCCTCCTGGACGATCGTCGCGGTCGCCACGGTGCCTTCCGGTGTGCTGATCACGCGGTGGCGGCCGGTGGTCTTGATGCCGGGGGCTTTCGAGACCCACTCGAAGTACTCGCCCTCTTTGAGTTCGGTCACCTCCCAGACGGCGACCGGGAGCTTGGGCTGGCGGATCCGGGTGCGGGCGCCGACGTGGATCCGGCCCGCGTCCAGCCGCTCGACGGAATCGACGGTCGGGGTCCAGTCGGGCCACCGCTCGACGTCACTGAAAACCTCCCAGACCCGGTCGGCCGGGGCCTGGATCGTACTGGAATGATCGAAGCGCATGTACCAAATGGTACATGGACCTGAGGCACTCACCAACGCGTTTGCCGACCGTCGCCCGACTCTGAACGGAGCGTGAGTACTCGGTAAAACCGGGCCCTTGGTGAGTGGCTGGGGTCCGGGGTGCCGGTAGGGTCTTGGCCCATGGCTGACCAGAACGTCCCGCAGAACGTGGAGAACGAGCAGGACCCGGGCGCGAACACCCAGATGTTCCGCGCCTTCGTCAACGAGGGCCAGACCGAGGCCGCGAGCGAACCGAAGGTGAACGGGCGCGTCCTCGCGATCGTCGGCGCCGCGGTCCTGCTGATCGCGATCATCGCCGCGATCGCCGTTCTCTAGTTGGTAGATCTCCAAGTCGAGGTCGTACGGGTCTTCACCGACCCGGACGGCCGCTTCGGCAACCCCCTGGGCATCGTCGCCGGCCGCCTCGTCAGACCCGCCGACCGGCGGGAGATCGCCGCGGCCCTCGGCTACAGCGAGACCGTGTACGTCGACGACCCCGCCACCGGCACGCTCCGTATCTACACCGCCACCGGCGAGATGCCCTTCGCCGGCCATCCCACCGTCGGCGCCGCCGCCTGGCTCCACACCCACGGCCACCCCGTCGACACCCTCCACGTCCCCGCCGGCCCGATCCCCGTCACCCGCTCCGGCGACCTCTTCGCCGTCCGAGCCGACACGACCTGGGGCAGCCCCTGGGACTGGCACGAACTCTCCTCACCCGAGGAGGTCCTGGCCGCCGACCCGACCTCCTACACGTCCGGCCACACCTATCTCTGGTCCTGGCAGGACGAATCCGCCGGCACCATCCGAGCCCGAGCCTTCGCCCCCGCCATGGGCGTAGTCGAAGACGAGGCCACCGGCTCCGCGGTAACCCAACTCACCGCCCAGCTAGCCCGCGACCTCCTGGTCATCCAAGGCAACGGCTCCCGCCTCCACACCACCTGGCACCCACCCACCCACGCCACCGTAGGCGGCCAAGTCCTCCCCGCCGAACCAAGAACCCTCACGATCTGATCGCGTTACCCGCATCCGTTGACGGGTGGGCCGGGGCGGATAGAGCATGGGACCTCTACTTGGGGAGGTCTTGTGGCGGACGTTGTCAGGGCTGCTTTGGTGCAGACGTCGTGGACGGGTGACAAGGAGTCCATGATCAAGGCGCACGAGGACTATGCGCGGCAGGCTGCCGCTGCCGGCGCCAAGGTGATTTGTTTTCAGGAACTGTTCTACGGGCCGTACTTCTGCCAGAAGCAGGACGCCGAGTACTACGAGTACGCCGAGTCCGTCCCGGGACCGACCACCGAGCGGTTCGCCGCGTTGGCGCGGGAGCTCGGGATGGTGATGGTGCTGCCGATGTACGAGCAGGAGCAGCCGGGCGTGCTATACAACACCGCCGCGGTCGTCGATGCCGACGGCACCTATCTGGGCAAGTACCGGAAGAACCACATCCCGCAGGTGAAGGGTTTCTGGGAGAAGTTCTACTTCCGTCCCGGCAACCTCGGGTACCCGATCTTCGACACCGCCGTCGGCCGGATCGGCGTCTACATCTGCTACGACCGGCACTTCCCGGAGGGCTGGCGGGCGCTCGGCCTGGCCGGCGCGAAGATCGTGTTCAACCCGTCGGCGACGAGTCGCGGGCTGTCGGCGTACCTGTGGAAGCTCGAGCAGCCCGCGAGTGCGGTGGCGAACGAGTACTACATCGGTGCGATCAACCGGGTCGGGATCGAGGCCGAGTTCGGCGACAACGACTTCTACGGTACGTCGTACTTCGTCGACCCGGAGGGGAAGTTCGTCGGCGACGTCGGGCACGACCACGATCCGGAACTGATCGTCCGCGATCTGGACCTCGGCCTGCTCGACACCGTCCGGGACCGCTGGCAGTTCTACCGCGACCGCCGTCCCGACGCGTACGGAGACCTGACGAAGCCTTAAGGGGACGCACATGTCGTTGCTGATCAAGGGTGGAACCGTCGTCGGACCGACCGGAACCAGAACAGCGGACGTGCTGGTCGAGGGCGAGAAGATCGTCGCGGTCCTCGACCCGTCGTTCACGCCGACGATCACGGTCAACGAGGTACTCGATGCCTCCGGCAAGTACGTGATACCGGGCGGGATCGACGCGCACACGCACATGGAGCTGCCGTTCGGCGGTACGGCGGCCAGCGACACGTTCGACACCGGCACCCGTGCGGCGGCGTACGGCGGGACCACGACGATCATCGACTTCGCCGTACAACGGACCGGGGAGGTCGTGCAGGACGGGCTTGCCGCGTGGCACGCGAAGGCCGACGGGGAGTGCCACGTCGACTACGCGTTCCACATGATCCTCGGCGGTGTCGACGCGGACGCGCTGAAGGCGATGGACCAGCTGGTCGCCGACGAGGGCATCACGAGTTTCAAGCTGTTCATGGCCTACCCGGGCGTCTTCTACTCCGACGACGGGCAGATCCTCCGCGCGATGCAGACCGCGCGCGAGAACGGCGCGATGATCATGATGCACGCGGAGAACGGCATCGCGATCGACGTCCTCGTGCAGCAGGCGATCGCGAGGGGTCAGACCGACCCGATCTACCACGGCATCACTCGCCCGGCCGCGCTCGAGGCGGAGGCGACGAATCGGGCGATCGCGCTCGCCGAGGTCGCGCAGGACTGCCCGCTGTACATCGTCCACCTGTCCGCGAGCCAGGCGCTCGAGAAGGTCGCCGAGGCGCGGCATGCGGGCCGCAATGTATTCGCCGAGACCTGTCCGCAGTACTTGTACCTGACGCTCGAGGACCAGCTCGGCGCGCCCGGGTTCGAGGGCGCGAAATGGGTCTGCTCGACGCCGCTGCGCAGCAAGCACGAGCCGCACCAGCGGGACCTGTGGAAGGGCCTGCGGAACAACGAGCTGGCGATCGTGTCGACCGACCACTGCCCGTTCTGCATGAAGGACCAGAAGGAACTCGGCCTCGGCGACTTCTCCAAGATCCCGAACGGTATCGGCGGCGTCGAGCACCGCGTCGACCTTGTCTACCAGGGCGTGGTGGACGGGAAGCTGTCGCTGGAGCGCTGGGTCGAGACGATCGCGACCACGCCGGCCCGGATGTTCGGGCTGTATCCGCAGAAGGGCATCGTGCAGCCGGGATCGGACGCCGACCTGGTGATCTACGACCCGAACGGTACGACGCGGATCGGTGTCGCGACGCACCACATGAACATGGACCATTCGGCGTACGAAGGGGTCGAGATCCAGGGCCGGGTGGGCACCGTCGTATCGCGCGGCGAGGTGATCGTGGCTGACGGCAACTACCATGGCCGGAAGGGCCGGGGGAAGTTCCTGAAGCGCGGCCTGTCGTCGTATCTGATGTAGGGGGTTGGCGTGGACTTCGGTGTGGTGTTCCAGTGTGATCCGCCCGCGTCCACGGTCGTGGAGCTGGCCCGGAAGGCGGAGGACGCCGGGTTCTCGTACGTGTGGACGTTCGATTCGCACCTGCTCTGGCAGGAGCCGTTCGTGATCTACAGCCAGATCCTGGCCAGCACGCAGCGGGTGATCGTCGGCCCGATGGTGACGAACCCGGGGACGCGGGACTGGACCGTGATCGCGTCCCAGTTCGCCACGTTGAACGAGATGTTCGGCAACCGGACGATCTGCGGGATCGGGCGCGGCGACTCGGCGCTGCGGACGCTCGGCGCGAAGCCGGGGACGATCGACGAGCTGAAGCAGTGCGTCGAAGTGGTGCGGTCACTCGCGCGCGGCGAGACCGTCTCCTACCGCGGGCAGCAGCTGAAGTTCGAGTGGGTCGACAACGGCGCGCTCGACGTGTGGGTCGCGGCGTACGGCCCGCGCGCGCTGAAGGCGACGGGTGAGGTCGGCGACGGGTACATCCTGCAGCTGGCGGATCCGGATATCGCGGAGTGGATGATCGCCGCGGTACGTCGGTCCGCGGAGCAGGCCGGGCGGGATCCGATGGCGATCAAGTTCTGCGTCGCGGCTCCGGCGTACGTCGGGGACGACCTGGAGCACCAGCGGGAGCAGACCCGCTGGTTCGGGGGAATGGTCGGGAACCACGTCGCCGACATCGTCGAGCGGTACGGGACGTCGGGCGCCGTGCCGCAGGCGCTGACCGACTACATCGAGGGGCGCAAGGGGTACGACTACGCCGAGCACGGGCGCGCCGGGAACACGCATACCGACTTCGTGCCGGACGACGTCGTGGACCGGTTCTGCATCCTCGGACCGGTCGAGAACCACCTCGCGCGGCTGGCCGAGCTCAAGGACCTCGGCGTCGACCAGTTCGCCCTGTACCTCCAGCACGACGCCAAGGAGCAGACCCTGGCGTCGTACGGCAAGGACATCATCCCAGCGTTCTGAGCCCCAGATATGACAGATCAGTTATACTCTGACGGGTGAGATGGGAGATCAGCCTTCATCAGGATGTCGAGTCCTGGTATTTGGCGATCTGCGAGAGCGAGCCGGAGACGGGCACGCTGATCGAGGCTGCGATTGATCAGTTGGCTGATGAGGGACCGACAGCGGGGCGGCCACTGGTCGACCGGGTGAAAGGCAGCCGGTTCCAGAACATGAAGGAGCTGCGACCGCCGTCGTCGGGGCGGAGTGAGATCCGGCTGCTGTTTGCGTTCGATCCGGCTCGTGAGGCGATCGTCTTGGTGGCAGGTGACAAGTCTGGGCGGTGGGAGAGCTGGTACCGGACGGCGATTCCGCTGGCAGATGAGCGGTTTGCCGAACATCTGATCGCGTTGAAGGAGGAGGGCGACGATGAGTGGCTACGTGAAGTGGGAACACGCCAAGGCCAAGGGCCGTGCCGTCGATCCCCGGAGTGATGCAGAGCGTGCGGAGAGCAAGCAGGCGGCTCGGGAGCGGCTGGATGCCTACGTCCGCGGCCATCAGTTGGCCGAGATGCGAAAGGCGGCAGGCGTCACGCAGGCAGATCTGGCGGCGAAGCTGAAGGTCTCGCAGGCCCGCATCTCGAAGATCGAGCACGGTGAGATCTCTGGTGTCGATGTCATTCGTGCCTATGTCACCGCGCTCGGCGGCACCGTCGACCTGGTGGCGACCCTTGGCGACAGGACCTGGAAGGTCGCCTGAAACTCGGCCTGACATGAGGCCCCTTCGTCCGCCCTTCCGCTGTGTCTCCTCTAGAGGGTCGGCGTCCAGCGGTACGCGCTGGGGAGCAGGTCGGTGGCGAGGAGCGATCCCGGGCCGTCGGGCGACGGCAGGATGACGCGGATCGTGGGGTGGTAGTCGACCAGGACCTGGCGGTCGCGGCCGCACGGGCCGACGACGCCACGGCCTTCGTTGCCTACCGCCACGATCGTGGTGAGTTCGCGGGCCCCTTCGGCGCGGGCGCGGCCGAGGGCGACCAGTTCGGCGCAGGGGCCGCCGGTGAAGTGGTACAGGTTGATACCGGCGTACATCCGGCCGTCGGCCCCGCGGACCGCGGCGCCCATCGTGTAGACGCCGTCGGGTCCGTCGGTGTTCGCGTCGACCGTACGGCGGGCCAGCTCGATCAGCTCGCGGTCGTCCTCGGACAGCGGTTGCAGGGTCACCATGCGGCCTACCTTGCCACGCCCGGCGCGCCCGATGGGAATGAATGGGCCGGATCCGTGGTTGGATGGGGCAGGTCGATTTTCAGTAGCTGTGGTTTCTTACGATCTTTCCTTGTGAGAGATGGTGTGCCGCCGGTGCGACAACGGCCGGGTCTACCGCGACCGCGGTGCGCCCCATCCTCATTGAAGGAGCAACAACATGGCACAGGGAACTGTGAAGTGGTTCAACGCCGAAAAGGGCTTCGGTTTCATCACCGTCGACGGCGGCGGAGCGGACGTGTTCGTCCACTACTCCACCATCCAGACCGACGGCTTCCGTAGCCTCGACGAGAACCAGCGCGTCGAGTTCGACGTCGTCCAGGGCCCGAAGGGTCAGCAGGCGGAGAACGTCAACGTCGTCTGATTTCAGCTCGGCACGCGGCCCCTCACCTGTCGGTGGGGGGCCGCGTCCGGTTGTCAGCCGGTGATGCGCTTGAGCTCGGCCTCGGTCACCCACTTGACGGTCTTGATCTCGGCGGCCGGGTCGGCGCCGCTGCGGATGATCTTGTTCAGCGCGTCGGAGTACGCCGAGCTGGCCTTCGGCGACCAGAGCATCGGGTTCTGCGGGCGGCCGTTCTCGTTCAGCAGCTTGACCGCGTCCGCAGCTGGGCCGGACTTCAGCTTGTCCGCCTTCGCCGACAGGCTCTTGCGGGCCGGGACGTGGAAGCCGTACGACTGCGCGAAGTCGAGCTGGTCGTCGGTCTGATCCACCCACAGCCACTTCACGAACTTCTTCGCGGCGTCGAGGTTCTTCGACTTGGCGTTCACGCAGGCGCCGTACGCACCGACCGGGACGCTCGGCGCGCCGGTGGTGGCGTTCAGCTTCGGCCAGGGGAGTACGCCGTAGTCACCGGGCAGCGCCTTCTCGATCACCGGAAGCGTCCACAGGCCGGTGAACTGCATCGCGGTCAGACCCTGTGTGAACGCGGACGGGTCCGACCAGTCGGTCGGTGCCCCGAGCAACAACACCTTCGACGTCCAGAACTCGCGCAGTTTGCGCAGTGACTCGAACGCGGCCGGGTCGTCGAAACCGAACTGGTTGTCCTTGGTCAGGTAGTCGACACCGGCCGACCAGAGCGCCGGGCCGCCCAGCACGCCGACGCCGCCGTCGTTGCCGACGAACAGACCCTTGGTCTTGTTGTTCGTGAGCTTCTTCGCGGCGGCCAGCAGCTCGTCGACGGTCTGCGGCGGCTGTACGCCGGCTGCGCTCAGCAGACTCTTGCGGTACACGAGGAGCTGCATGTCGATCACCTGCGGGATCGCGTACAGCTTGCCCTGGTACGACATCCGCTCGAGCAGCGCCGCGTTGAAGTCGCTCTTCGCGTCGCCGAGCAGGTCGGTCAGCTCGACGACCTGACCGCTCTTGACCATGTCGATCGTCGGCCCGTTCGGGTACTCGAACACGTCCGGGCCCTGATCGGTGAGCAGCGCCGTCGCGGCCTTCTTCTCGTAGTCACCCGGCGACCACTGGATCGTGACGGTGGCATCCGGGTAGGCCTTCGCGTACTTCTCCACCGCCTGCTGCGTGCCCGCTTCGCCGTACTGGTGGTACCACTGCTGGAGCGCCGGCTTCGACCCGCCCGATCCGCCGGACGACGGCCGCCCGGAGTTCGATCCACATCCCGCCACGGCCATCGCGGCCAATCCAGTTCCGAGCCCGAGTACCTGCCGCCGACTGATCGTCATCGCCTGCACCTCTCCGTCCAGCGCGGTCCCACAGCCCGCGCACCACCCCAGACCCTACGATGTAAGCTGGTCCGCATGTTCTCCCCACGTGACTAGAGACGGCTCCCACGCCTTGCGTGGTCTCGAGCCCATTCCGTCGTGAATCTCTAGGAGCGTTCTCGTGTCCGGCACAACTCGTGCCGGGAGCTACCGTGACGTCCTGCTGTTGCCGTCGGCGCTGCGCACGTTCGTGCCTGCGCTGCTCGGCCGGCTGTCGTACGGCCTGCTCCCGTTGTCTCTGCTCTTCACCGTCCAGCAGTCCACCAATTCCTTCGCGACGGCAGGCGCCGCGGTCGCGGTGTTCGGCTTCGCGTCGCTGTCGATGCCCTACAAGGCGCGCCTCGCCGACCGGTACAGCCAGCGCCGCGTCCTGCCGCTCCTCGCACTCGGGGCATCCGCGGGTCTGGTTGCCATCGCAGCATCCGGTACGACGGATGTCGCCGTACTGCTCCTCGTCGGCGCAACCGGCCTGCTCGCGCCGCCGTTGGGGCCGTCGATGCGGTCGAACTGGCGACTCCTCACGGAGGGCTCCGCGCTGAAAGAACGCGCGTACGCCCTCGACGCGGTCTCCGAGGAATGTCTGTTCCTCGGTGGACCGCTGATCGCCGGCACGCTGATCAGTCTCGTATCAGCGCCTGCCGCGCTCGGCTGCTCGGCCGCTTTGATGGTCGTCGGCACGTTTGCGATGGTGACGAGTCCGGTGACGACTGCGATGTCAGGATCGGCGCCGGCGCGGCATCCGTTGGGGCCGTTGGTGATCTCCGGTCTGCGCCGGATCTTGCTCGTCATCATGGTCACCGCGTCCGGAATCAGCGCGGCGTACGTCTGCGTGGCGGGCGTCGCGCAGCACGCGGGACGCCCCGGAGCGGCCGGGTACGTCGAGGCGGCGATCGCGGCCGGCAGTGTGGTCGGCGGTATGCTCTGGGCGCGCCGGCGTCATACCCGCTCCTGGTCGGCTCACCTTGGCGGGCTGATCGCTGTACTGGGCACCGGGCTGCTCGCGGCGTCGTTCGTGACCGACCTGATCGTGCTCGGGGCTGTGCTGGGCCTTGCCGGTGCCGCGGTGGCCCCGCTGTTCGTGGTGTCGTACCTGGCGGCCGACGACGTGACGCCGCCGCACCAACGGACCGAGGCGAGCACCTGGATCAACACCGCCAACAACCTCGGCTCCGCCGCCGGATCGGCGACCGCCGGGCTGGTGCTCCAACACGCCGCGCCGTCGCTGGGGTTCCTGGCCGGTGGCCTGCTGCTCGCCCTCGTCGCCGTGACGGTCAGCGCCTCAGGCGTCCGACAGGCGCGCGATCGTGGCTGAGGCGCGGCGGACGATCGGGACCGGACCGGCGGGGAGGACGTCGCCGATGAAGGCGTAGTGCTGGAGTACGGCGGGGTCGACGTCGCCGGGGCGGTGCCGGCTGTGGTCGCGGACCCAGTCGATGATGTCGCCCCAGCCGGGCGCCGCGAGGGAGCCGCCGAAGTGCTGGACCGACAGGCCCGCACACAGGTTGCTGAAGGCAAGGCGGTGGGCGAGCGGCCAGCCGCGGAGGGTGCCGAGGACGAGCGAGGCGAGGAACACGTCGCCGGCGCCGGTCGGGTCGTACGAACGCACCGGCAGCGCCGGCACCTGCTCCTCCTCGCCGGTCTCCGAGTCGATTGCGAGTACGCCGTCCGCGCCGTTCGTCACGACCGCGAGCGGAACGCGGTCGGCCAGCTTGTGCAGCGCGGCCTTCGGGGTGTCGGTGCGGGTGTAGGCCATCGCCTCACCCGCATTCGGCGTGAACGCGTGGAAGCCCTCCAGTACGTCGAGCACGGCCGGGGACCACTCGTCGGTCGGATCCCAGCCGACGTCGCCGAACAGCAGCGCTCCGGACTGCCGCGCCTCGACCGTCCAGCCCGGTAGCTCCTCCGCCACCGGAACGATGGCGGACCGCGTCTTCAGGCCTGGCCCGACCAGCTTGCTCGGATCGCCCGGCGCCTCGTGTGCGTGCGTGACCATCGCGCGGTCCCGATCGATCGACATCGACACGGTGACCGGCGAATGCCAGTGGCCGATCCGCCGCGAGTGCGACAGGTCCACGCCCTCCTGGTCCGCGAGGGTCCGCCAGCAGAAGTCGGCGTACGCGTCGTCGCCGAACACCGAGGCGAGTCCGGTCTGCAGACCGAGCCGCGCGGCCGCGATCGCGAAGTTCGCGACACCGCCCGGGCACGACCCCATACCCTCGGCGAAGATCTCCGTGCCGGTGGTCGGCGCGGTCGTCAGACCGGTCATCACGATGTCGAGGAACACCGTCCCCTGCACGAACACGTCGTAGCAGTCCTGCTCGTCCGTCACAGTGACCTTGCTCCTTGTCATCCTGGTGAGGGTGTGTCTCCTGGGCGCCACACCCTTGTCGGTGGTGGGTGGGATGCTCCTTCGTAGCATCATCAACCGATCAAGACCACGGAATTGGGAGGACGTGTCCGTGATCCCTACCTGGATCTCGATCGTCGGCGTCGTGATGACGGTGCTGAGTCCACTGCTCGCGCTCGGCGGCGTGTTCCTGGGGTCGTACCTGACGCGGAAGTCCGACCGGGAGCTCGACACCTGGCGGCACCGTGAGGAGACCATGCGGATGGTCCGGTGGGCGGTGGAGCAGATTCTCGAGGGCGAGGACGCCGGGACGGATGCCGGTGTGGTGACGCTGCGTTCACTCATGAGGTCGGAGCTGTTACAGCCCGAGGACTACGATCTGGTCGCCGCGCTGACCGCCGCGGTAGCGATCGACCGGGTCGGCGCGGCCGCGTACGCTGATATCGCGGACGCAGACATCGAGGTCGTCGAGGGAGACAGTGACCATGGCTGAGAAGAAGACCGTGACGGTCTCCCGCCAGGCTGTCGAGATCGCCAGGTTGCACGTCGAGGCCGCCCGGCGGGCCGGCCGCAAACCCGACGCCGGCGTGGCCCGGATCGCCGACGCCCGCCCCGACAACGGCAACGGCTCGCCCTCCCCGGCCCCGGCCTGACAGACACCCGTTTCAAACGCACCGGGTATCGGACGGGCGTGTACGGACCGGCACGTCTGGTCGGCGGCACGCCGTGGAGCGCCTAGACTGATCGCCGGCCGCTCCGGTGGCGTACGGTGCACTTCGTGGTTACCGTCGCGCCGCTCCCTGTTCCCGACCACGGCCGGATGATCCCGTGATCCGCTTCGAGAATGTGTCCAAGACGTACGAGGGCCAGTCCAAGGCCGCTCTGCTGAACGTCAACGTCGAGATCGAGAAGGGCGAGTTCGTCTTCCTGGTCGGAACCTCCGGGTCCGGCAAGTCGACGTTCCTCCGGCTCGTACTGCGTGAGCACCGGACGTCCAAGGGCCACATCATGGTGGCCGGCAAGGACCTGAACCGGCTCGCCAGCTGGCGGATCCCGCAGATGCGGCGCCAGATCGGCACCGTGTTCCAGGACTTCCGGCTGCTGCCGAACAAGACCGTCGCGGAGAACGTCGCGTTCGCGCTGCAGGTGATCGGCAAGCCTCGCGCGCACATCCGCAAGACGGTTCCCGAGGTCCTCGAGCTGGTCGGTCTGGACGGCAAGGAGGACCGGATGCCGGACGAACTGTCCGGCGGTGAGCAGCAGCGCGTCGCGATCGCCCGCGCGTTCGTGAACCGGCCGATGATCCTGATCGCCGACGAGCCCACCGGAAACCTCGACCCCGGTACGTCGGTCGGCATCATGAAGCTGCTGGACCGGATCAACCGGACCGGGACGACCGTGGTGATGGCCACCCACGACGTCTCGATCGTCGACCAGATGCGCAAGCGCGTGATCGAGCTGGAGAACGGCCATGTCGTCCGCGACGAGTCGCGTGGCGTCTACGGCTACCAGCACTGACCAGGGGACTGACTGACTGATGCGCTTGAACTACATCCTCTCCGACCTCGGGATCGGCCTGAAGCGGAACCTCTCGATGACGATCGCGGTCGTCGTCACCATCTGGGTCTCGCTGTCGCTGTTCGGCAGCGCGCTGCTCGCCCGCGAGCAGGTCGACCTGATGAAGGGGAACTGGTACGACAAGATCCAGATCTCGGTGTTCCTGTGCACCAAGGACTCCGGCGGCCGCGGCTGTTCCGGCGCCGAGGTGACCCAGGAGCAGAAGAACCGGATCCAGCAGGTCATCCAGACGAACCCGGACACCGCGCCCGACGGCGTGTTCGCGGAGTCGAAGAAGGAAGCGTTCGAGTCGTTCAAGAAGCTGTACAAGGACTCGCCGATCGTCAGCACGGTCACCGAGGACCAGATGCAGGAGTCCTTCCGGGTCAAGCTGCGAGATCCACAGCGATATCAGAACCTGGTCAGCGCCGTCGCCGGTCTCCCCGGAGTCGACACCGTCCAGGACCTCCGCCAGTACCTCGATCCGCTCTTCAAGGCCCTCAACGGGCTGCAGGTCGGCGCGCTGATCTCGGCCGGCTTGCTGCTGGTCGCGGCCCTGATGCAGATCTCCAACACGATCCGGCTGGCGGCGTACGCCCGGAGACGGGAGATAGGCATCATGCGCCTGGTGGGCGCCTCGAACTTCTACATCCAGCTGCCGTTCCTGCTCGAAGCGGTGCTGGCGGCGCTGATCGGCGCGGTCTTTGCCTGCGGCACCTTGTGGATCGGCGTGTACTTCGTGGTCATGCAGCGGGCCGCGGAGACGTTCCGCGTCTGGCAGTGGGTCGGCGCGACCGAAACCTTCCGCGCCACGCTGATCATGGTCGTCGTCGGCCTGGTCCTGGCCGTGATCCCGACATTCCTGACAACGCGGAAATACCTCAAAGTCTGACCCGGGTGACCTATCGTGCAGTAACAGGAGTAACAGCAGTCACTCCTGCACCGCACACCCGTTGTTAATTCAAAACTTCATCCAGAGCAAGGGGTCGACCTGTGGTCCCGCACTTCCCCGGTGCGAACCCGCGTGAGCGGGGGAGCATCAAGCGAGACGACAGCACCGGCACCTCCACCACGCCGTACCCGCGATCACGCAAGCGACCGCCGGGCCGGCAGACTGTGGTTGCCGCTTGCTGCCTTGTCCTGTCCCTGTCCGCCGGCGTCCTGGCGGCGGTTCCGTCCGCTCCGTCCGCGGAGGCGAAACCGCCCGATCCAGCCGCCAAGAAGAAGCAACTCGACGCGCAGCTCGGCCAGCAGAAGGCCGATCTCGACGACGCGTCCGACCAGCTCGGCAAGTCCGTTGCCGCATACAACCAAGCCGTCGTGAAGTACCAGGCCGTCCAGGTCCGGTACGCCGCCGCGCAGGGGCAGCTCGCCGCCGCGAAGGCCGCCGATGCGGTTGCCGCGGGCAAGCTTGCCGCGGCCGAGGCGGCGTTGCGTACAGCGGTTTCCGACGTCGAGGCGGGCGAGAAGCTGATCGCGGAGAAGCGGTCCGTCGCGGGTCGCGCCGTACGGTCGGCGTACCAGCAGCAGAACGGCCTGGTGGGGCTGTCGATCGCGCTGCGTGGTGCTGCGCCGGCCGACATCGCGACCGGCATGCAGGTCCAGCGGAACGTCTTCGGCATCCAGAGCAACGCGATCACCAACCTGAACAACGCGCAGGCGCAACTGGCCAGCAAGCGGGTCAAGGTCGCGGCCGCGGAGAAGGAGTCCGAGGCCGCGCGCGCCGAGGCGGCCGCAACGGTGAAGCGGGTCACCGAGCTGACCAAGCAGGTCGCGGCCGACCGGGCCGAGGCCGCGGCGATCGCGAAGGTCAAGCTGACCGCGTTCAAGGCCGCCGAGAAGGAGAAGAACTCCGAGCTGGCGCAGTACAACTCGCTGCTGCGGGAGCGGAACCGGGTCGAACAGCTCCTGATCGCGCGGGCGAAGGCGGAGAAGGCGGCCGCCGCGCGCCGGAAGGCTGCCGCCGAGGCGGCGGAGCGGGCGAAGGCACGCAAGGAGAACCGCAAGCCGCGGAACATCCCGGACGATCCGCCGTCCTCCGGAGGCGGCGGGTTGAGCTACCCGGTCAGCAGCTACATCACGTCGCCGTACGGAATGCGTTTTCATCCGGTTCTGCACTACTGGAAGCTGCACGACGGCACCGACTTCCGCGCTCCCTGCGGTACGCCGATCCATGCGGCAGCCGACGGGGTGGTGACGGACAAGTACTACAACGGTGGTTACGGGAACCGCTTGTTCGTGTCACATGGTGTGATCGACGGGTCGTCCATCACCACCGTCTACAACCACCTCTCGCGGTACAAGGCGCACGTCGGCGAGCGGGTCAGCAAGGGCGAGATCATCGGGTACGCCGGAACCACCGGGTACTCCACCGGCTGCCACTTGCACTTCATGGTCTACCAGGACGGCCGCGTGGTTAATCCGATGAAGTGGCTGTGAGCTACCTGCGATAATGGGCGGATGGTGAAACAGTCCGGCCGGGAGAAGCCGATCGCGCAGAACCGTAAGGCGCGACACGACTACCACATCGAGGACGTGGTGGAGGCCGGGCTGGTGCTGACAGGGACCGAGGTCAAGTCCCTCCGGCAGGGCCGGGCCTCCCTCGTCGACGCGTTCGCCGCCGTCCGCGGGAACGAGCTCTGGCTGCAGGGCATGCACATCCCGGAGTACAAGCACGGCACGTGGACGAACCACGAGCCCCGTCGTACGCGCAAGCTGCTGCTGCACAAGGACGAAGTACAGAAACTGATCCGCGAGGTCGAGCAGCAAGGGGTGTCGCTGATCCCGCTGTCGCTGTACTTCAAGGACGGCTACGCGAAGGTCGAGCTCGGCACCGGTCGCGGCAAGAAGGACTACGACAAACGCCACGCCCTCGCCGAACGCCAGGCAAACCGCGAGGCCCAACGCGCCCTCTCGGACCGCAGACGGCAGTAGAGGGCTCTAGTGCGAGGTCTTTAGCGCCTTCCGGGTTCGGTCAGGGCTCGCTCCGGGGCGAACCCGATGGGGTGGGCGGCCGGCGGCGCGCACAGTGGAAGCATGTCCACATCAGAGCTGCTGGTGACGCCGGCCCAACGGGACCGGGCTGTCGAGATCCTGAAAGAAATGTACGCCGACGGTCGGCTGGACCACATGGAGTTCGACCTCCGGCTCGAGAAGGCCCTGAAGTCCCGCACTCGGGCCGAGCTGAACAGCTCGTTCGACGGGCTGGTCTCCCGGCCGGTCCCGACGTTCGCCCCGGCCGCCTTCACCCGGCCGGCGCCGCTGCAGACCTACCGCGGCGACGGGCGTGGGATGGGCACGATCGCGCACTGGCTCGGGTACCCGACGTCGTTCGTCGGCCCGGCCCTGGTCGTCGCCGGCCAGAAGAATCCCGCCGTACGCCGGCACGCCGTCGAGGCGCTGAACTTCCAGCTGACCGCGTTCGGGGCGTTCGCGCTGCTGGGAATCGCGACCGGCGTCACGCACGGTTTCCTGTCGTTCCTGTTCCCGGTGCTCGGGATCCTCTGGTTCCTGCTGACCGGCCTCGGGGGCCTCGCCACCGCAGCGGGCGGCAAGTTCCGCTACCCCTTCACCGTGCGGCTGATCAAGTAGGGGAATGTCAGGTGCGGGCAGCCTGTTGGACTTGGTAGTGTGGATCTTCCACCGCGGTACGGGTGGGAGTTTGACAACTCAACAGGGGGTGAACGGTTTCGACTTTGGACGTACGTTCCAAGGGAAGCGGGCCGAGGATCCAGGGTTATCTCGTAAACGATCTCTGGAAACCAATAACTGCCAATTCACAGCGCAGTAGCTTCGCTCTCGCCGCCTGACGGCCTGAGCACTTAAAGAAGCGGTCAGCCCGGGGATGCTCTCGCCCCGGTTCCTGGCCTCATTTAGAGAGCTTGCTTTGCTAGCCCGGTCACGGGGTTAGTACGGGACATTTACAGTGACTGAGCCTGTCAGCGAGACGTCTGTACAAACGCTGGGGCTGAGAAAAGCGCCATTCAGACTGCGCCCGGAGAAGCCTTGAAGCGACGCCGAAGGACGCGGGTTCGATTCCCGCCACCTCCACCCCTAGAGAACGCGCAGGTCAGCCGAGCTGAGCTGCGCGTTTTTCGTTGGTCCGGCATGTATGTACCTTGACGGTTACGTATGCGAGTGGTTACATATGACCGACGGAGGGAGTTGGGCGATGACGAACAGGATCCTGGGCCGACTGGGAGTGACTGAGGGTAAGGGTGTGGTGCGGGTCGAGGCCCGCTACGACACCGATATCGACGACCTGTGGGCGGCGGTGACCGACCCGGAGCGGCTTGCCCGGTGGTACGGGAAGGTCGAGGGAAACCTGCGTCCCGGCGGCGCGTTCACCGTGTACCTGGAGTCCGCCGACCTGGAGGGCATCTGCCGCGTCGACACCTGCGAACCGCCGCGACGGCTCCGGATCACCAGCCGTGAGTCGGAGGAGTCCGCCGGCCGTGGCACCGGCCCGGCGCCCTTCGAGCAGACCATCGAAGCGACCCTCACCCCCGACGGCCCGCAAACCATCCTCGCCATCGAGGTCCGCGGCCTCCCCCTCGACAAGCTCGAGTACTACGGCGCCGGCTGGCAGGTCCACGCCGAGAACCTCGCCGCCTACCTCACCCACCAAGATCCCCCCGACCTCGAGTCGCGCTGGTCCGAACTCGTTCCGGCGTACCAGCAACAGGCGGCCGCGATCCGCTGACGCTCCTGCATTGCGGCCGCCGCGGGACGGGGCGCACGCTGGCGGCGTGGGGGAGAAGACGAGGGGCGACGATCGGGGGACGGCGGTTCGGCTGGCGGAGCTGGTGGTCGCGCTGTCGTCGGTGGCAGATCTCGGGATGGGGTTGCCGGTCGGCTCGGCCGCCCGGACGGCACTGATCGCCGTTCAGCTCGCTCGCAACTGCGGGTGGTCCGAGGACGCGGTGAGCCACGTGTTCTATGCCGCGCTTCTACAGCACATCGGGTGTACGGCGTACTCACACGAGGTGACCGCGCTGTTCGCGGACGAGATGTCGATCAAGCGCGCTTCGATGGCCGCCGACTTCACCCGGCCGCGGGACATCATGCTTCGGCTACCTGCCCGAGATCACTCGCGAGTCGCCGCCCGGCGAGCGGTTGCGAACGGTTCGATCGGGCTTGTTGCACTCGCGCGGGATGACGGCCGGCTACACGCTGGCGAAT
This sequence comes from Kribbella sp. NPDC055110, assembly GCF_053607525.1. Taxonomy (NCBI): domain Bacteria; kingdom Bacillati; phylum Actinomycetota; class Actinomycetes; order Propionibacteriales; family Kribbellaceae; genus Kribbella; species Kribbella sp. NPDC055110. The sequence goes on along the minus strand of NZ_JBSGTS010000003.1, from coordinate 27,645 downwards.
TGTGAAACGGCTGCGGCCGTCGCTCGCCGGCTGGGTCTGCCGGACGCCGTGCGTACCGGTTTGCTCGAGACCAACAAGGCGATCATGAAGCGCTTCATCAACGACTACCAGGTCGGCGACGACCAGCAGGTGCTCTACGCAACGGTGTCGCCGTCGCTCGTCAACCACACCCCGATGTTCCCGGACGCGCCCGGTGGGCCCGCCGAGGTCAAGGCGATCTTCGACCTGTTCCACGCGGCCTTCGACAACTTCGGCGCCGAAGTGCTCGAGCAGCTCGCAGAGGGCGACAGGGTCGTCACGTACAAGGTGGTCACGGGCGTCCACACCGGGGACTTCCTGGGTGTCGCGCCGACCGGGGCGAAGGTTCGCTTCGAGGTGATGGACATCGTCCGGATCGCCGGCGGCCAGATCGTCGAGCACTGGGGGCTGGTCGACCAGTTGGGCCTGCTCCGCCAGCTCGGCGCGACCGCCTGAGTTCGCGCCGAGTCCTACCTGCCGCCGCTGGAAGGTCTCCCGGGCGATGAATGTGTCCGATCCGGGCAGATATCGGGTTGCTGGCGCGTTGTGCCAGACAGATGTCAGTCGGGTGCCAGTGGGCCGGGAGACCCTGGGGCGTGGAGAAGGGGAGGACGCGCATGAGTGGGGTGCCGACAGGTGAGTGGCAGCGGACGGCCGTCGTGGGCGATGACGGGGCGACGATAGAGGTCCTCAGCATGGGGGCTGGGCCCGGGGTGGTTGTGGTGCCGGGGAACAATCGTCGGGCGCATCAGTACGGGCGGCTGGCTCGGGCGTTGGCGGGGGCCCATACGGTGCATGTGGTCGAGCGGCGTGGGCGTGGGGCGAGTGCCGCGCGCGGTCCGGCGTACAGCGTGGAGACCGACGTTGACGACGTACTCGCGGTGCTGGAACACACGGGGGCCCGTGCGGTGTTCGGGCACAGCTACGGCGGGTTGGTTGCGCTTCAGGTGGGGTTGCGGCGGCCGTTGGATTCCTTGATCGCGTACGAGCCCGGCGTGAGTATCGACGGGTCGTTCGACGGGAGTTGGCTGGGTGAGTTCACCCGGCAACTCGACGCGGGCCGGCGCGTGGCCGCGATGGCCACGTTCCTGAAAGGCACGGATTTGTTGCCGTTCCGCGCCGTACCGTTGCTGTGGGCGGTCGCCCTGCTGCTCGTCCGCGGGCCCGGTAGCCGTGAGATGCGCGACATGATGCCGACGACCCCGGGCGAGATCGGTGAGATCCTCCGCCTCGACTCCGACGGCAGCCGGTACGCCGGGATCGCGTCGAGGGCACTGCTCCTCGGTGGCGCCAAGTCGCCCGCGTACCTGACCGGCGTCCTGCCGCGCCTCGCCACGATCCTGCCGAACGCCGAGTTCCGGATCCTCCCGGACCTCGACCACAACGCGCCCGACGAGAACGCGCCGGACACGATCGCCCAGCAGCTCCGCCTGCACCTGGTCCGCGGCGAACGCCACGACCACGGCGCGCTGCGCGATCACTGACCGCGGGATCGCCAGGCCATCACAATTGCCCACCGTCGGCACGCTCGAGCGTGGGGTTCGCGGCGGGCGCCCAATTGTGATGGCCCGGGTGGGTTCGGGCGTGCTCATCAGGTAATGGACGACCACGTGGCAACCGCCTGCTGGTCGCGGCCGGCCACGCGCCCGTGTACCGGCAAACACCGCTGGACGCTCCGGACATGACGCGGGTCCGCGCGGCACTCGAACAGTTCGTCCGGGCGCACGAGCCGTACCCGCACCGCGGTACCGACCTGGCGTTCCTCGGCACCGTCGCCACGTTCGGCACCGCGTTCGACATCACGCTCGAGGAGATTGCGGTCGAGACCTACCTGCCCGCGGACGCCGGTACGATGCAGTTCTTCACCGGAGATCGCGGAACGTCCGCCTGAGGTCGTCGGTCCATTCCGTTGGCAGCTCCCACGGAATGAAGTGGCCGCCGTTCGGGTGGGCGGTGATGTTGATGTGGTTGTACCAGGCGGCGCGGTCGCTCGCGAGGAAGTTCTGCACGCGTTCCTCAGGAGTGTGGACGCCGGGCGGGTCCTCGTGGCCGACGAACGTGATGCCGGTCGGGGCCTCGATCGCCGGCGTACGGTCGTGGGACGGCGTCCACGGGTAGCGGTTGTTGTTGGCGTACGTGCGGATCGAGGTGTCGATCGCGTTGCCCGCCCAGAAGATCGTCGCGTGCGTGAGCAGGTCGTCGTCGGTGAACGCCTTGTTGCCGTCCGACCAGCTCTGCCAGCGTTCCAGGATCCACGCGAGCATACCGGCGGGGGAGTCGGCGAGACCGAAGCCGAGGGTGCTCGGGTCCAGTACGTGCGTGGCGAGGTGCGCGGCGAAACGGCGGTCGAACTCGATGACGCGGGCGTGGAGCGCCGGCGGCAGCCCGTCCGGGATCGGTTTGCCGCCGCTGAAGTCCCAGCCGCGGTCACCGTTGAAGAACGAGAGTTTCAGCGCCGACCCGATATGGATCCCGTAGAGCTCATCGGCGTACTTGTGGCCGAGCTGCCCCGTCACCAGCGCGCCGACGTCACAGCCGGCCGCGGCGTAGTTCGGGAACCCGAGGACGCCCGTCATCAGCTCGTGCCACACGTCGGCGATCTTCCAGAAGTTCATGTCCGGCCGGGTCGGCGTCGAGAACCCGAACCCTGGCAGCGACGGGACGATCACGTCGAACGCGTCCGCCGGATCGCCGCCGTACGACGCGGGGTCCGCGAGCCGGTCGATCACCTTCGACCAGTGCCAGAACGTCCACGGCCAGCCGTGACTCAGGATCAACGGGATCGGCCGCGGACCGACACCTGGCCGGCGCAGGAAGTGCACCGGTACGTCGCCGACGTCGACGCGGTAGTGGTCGTACGCGTTGATCGCCCGCTCGGCCGCGCGCCAGTCGAAACCGTCCGCCCAGTACTCGACGAGCGGCTGCAGGCGGGTACGGCGTACTCCGTAGAAACCGTCGTCGTTGCCGGCGTCGCGCGGCCACTTGGTCGCGCGCAGGCGGCGGCGGAGGTCGTCGAGGACCTCCTCGGGTACGGCGATGGGCGTGGGAATCATGGGGTGTCCTCGGCGAGTGTGGTCAGGCGGTGGAGTACGTCGATCGAGCCCGTGAGTACTGCGCGCTCGTCGGGGGTGAGCTGCTCGACGAGCGCGGCCAGCTTCGCGACGCGGTTCGCGTGCCGGGATCGGACGAGCTCCTGGCCGGTGTCGGTCAGTGACAGCAGGCTGGCTCGGCCGTCGGCGGGGTCGGGGCGGCGCTGGACGAGACCGTCCTGCTCGAGTTTCGCGACCAGGCTGGTGAGGGCGGGTTGCTTCAGCTGCTCGGTCGCCAGCAGGTCGGTGAGGCGCAGCGGTCCGCGCCGGTGGAGCGTGTGCAGGACCGAGAGCGCCGAGAAGTTGAGCCGACGTACCGACGGGAGGCGGATGAAGATCGTGTTGAAGTCCTCGATGACCGTGGTCAACCGGTCGACGTCCAGCATGACGTCGCTCCTCCCTGCGCACCATGGCGGTGCATTGCAGCCGACTATATCAATTTTCGATGTAAGTCGGCTGGGAGGGTGCTCGAGGTCAGCTGCTGAGGGCGATCTTGGAGATGGCGAACGACGTGGTGCCGGACTTGAACGTGAGCACCGCCGTAGTGGCTCTGTCCGGAAGGTGACCCTTGAACGTGAGCGTGCCGTGCTCGGTGCCGCCGGTCGCGATCTTGCTCGGCCAGGCGCTGCGGCCCGGGTCGACGCGCAGCGCGGTGCCGTCGGCGGCGGTGAACGTCGTACCGTCGATCGGGACCGTGATCGCCTGCTTGGCGGTGTTGACCAGCTTGACCTCGACGCGGGTGAAGTGGCTCGTATACGTGACGTTCTCGACGGTCATCGTGACACCGGTGCCGGGCTTCGAGACCGGTTTGATCAGGCGGTCCTCGCCGGTCTCGTTGCCGGTCAGGTAACCGCCGAGGGACTGCGCGCCTGCCGTCAGCGCGAACCCGCCGACCCCGACGCCGACGAGCACCACGGCGATCGCGACGATTACCGACACGTCGAGCCGGCCCGGTCGGTGGTACTTCGGGAGCGCCGCATCAACCACTGCGAGAACCATCGCGACCACGAGCGCGATACCCGGCGGGACCAACCACCGGAGCACGCCGCCGGGTCCGTCGGCGAGGAACGTGACGACAAGGTTCACAACCACCCCGAGCACAATCACCGCACCAGCAGCAATCAACACCCGCGACAACCGCACCGTCCCGACGGCATCGTCCCCGGCGCCCGCACCCCGCTCCACCCCAGCCTGCTCCGACCTCCGGTCGTCGCCACCAGCCAACTGACCCGCCTTAGCCGACCGCCGCTCGCGCCCAACCGCACGCCGGTCGCCCCGTGACGTCTGACGCTCGCCACCCGCGGCCCGACGCTCGCCGACTGCCGCCTGACGCTCGCCGCCCGGGGCCCGACGCTCGCCGACTGCCGCCTGACGCTCGCCGCCCGGGGCCTGGCGCTCGCCTCCCTCGGTCTGCCGGTCGCGTCCCGCTGTACGACGCTCCCGCCCGACCGATCGCTGCTCGCCACCGGCCCGCTGCTCGCCACCCGTCCGCGGGTCGCGACCCACCCGGTGGTCGGCGCCCGCAGCGGATGGGTCCGGCCAGCTCGCGGGCTGATTCCAGTTCGCTTCCGACTGGTCGATCTGCGCGGAAATCTCCCACGGCGACCGCACCGGCTCCGGATTGTCCGCCGACGGATAAGCCGCCCACGTCCCCCCGTCCCCCACCTCAAACCCAGGAACCACTCCCGCAGCCCCATACCCACCATCCGCCTCATACCCGCCGACATCCGCCCCAGCCGGGTACCCATCGGCGTCGGAGCCGTACCCATCAGCTCCCGCGCCACCGCCGTACCCGTCCGCGTCCGCCCCGACCTGATACCCGTCGGCTGCCGCGTCGTGCCCGTCGGCACCGACCTGGTACCCGTCGGCTCCCGCGCCGTATCCGTCTGCCCCGACCTGGTACTCGTCGGGGTCCGCACCAGGCGCGTACCCGTCCGCGTCTGTCCCGCGACCGTAGCCGTCGGCTCCCCGGTCGTTGTCCTGCCCACCAGCTTCCGCGCCGACCACGTACCCGTCAGCGTCTGCGCTGGGCGTGTACTGCAGGTTCGAAGGTGCGTCGTACGCCGCCGCACCACCGGTGCGCCTGGTCGACCCGTCCTCTGCACCCTCGACCGGCGCCAACGGGTTACTGCCACCCGACACCTGCTCTACCTGCCCGAACGGGTTCGCGCTGGCCGCCTGGTCTGGTTGGGCGAACGGGCTGGCGCTGGGTGGCTGGGTTGGTTGTGGGGAGGGGGTCCTGGTGGCGGGGAGTTGGTTGGGTGGGGTGAACGGGTTTGGGTCGTTCGCCGTGTCAGGTGTGCCGTGCTGAGCTGGCCGTGGCGGTTCGGTGCTGTGGCGGCTGGTGGGCGGGGAGTCGGCGTACGGCGCCTCTGCGGCCGGCGCGGTGGATCCGGTGCCGGGTGCGACGGAGGGTGACGGGGCTCCGGGGGTGGGCGCGCTGGGGAACGCGGTCGGAGCGGGGCGGGTGGGGAGCGGGGGCGGGGCGGGGGCGCTGGCGGGCGTGCTGGCAGCGGGGCGGTTCAGTGCGTCTGAGGGCTGACGGAGGTCCGCGTCGGACGGTGCGGGTGGCGCGGACTGTGTCGACTGTGCGGACTGCGGGGGCGGGGCGGGCTGCGCGGATGGGGCGGGCTGCGCAGGCGGGGCGGGCTGCGCGGACTGCACGGACGGCGCGAGCTGCACGGACTGCTCGGGTGGGGCGGGAGGTGCCGGGGAGGGGCGTAGGGCGGGAGCGGGAGGAGGAGGGGAGTCTGCGGGGTGGGGGGTGGGGGTGGTGGATTTGTGGAAGGTGAGGACTGAGCGGCCGATGTGGATTCGGTCGCCGGTGGTGAGGGGGGTGGGGGCGGCCAGGCGGTGGCCGTTGAGGCCGGTGCCGTTGCGGGACTCGTCGTGGAGGGTCCAGGTGGCGCCGTCGCGGTTGAGGCGGGCGTGGATGCGGGAGATCTGGTCGTCCGCCTGCAGCCGGATGTCGGCGTTGGAGGCGCGGCCGATGGTGATCGTGTCGGTCCCGGCCGGCAGCGTCCACTGCTGCTCGCCGAGCGACAGCACGAATTCGGTTTCCACTCACACCCCAGCCGGCGTCGTCCTGATCGCGATCCGGTCCCACCGCCGGGGTGTCGCACCCCGCGGCAGCCAACCCGTTTGCGCGATTCTGCCATTCGCACCAGCCCCAGACCACCAGCAGACCCACCCCACCGCAACCCCACCACAGTCCGCAACCAGCCCCGCACCCGGCCCGACTACCCTCCGCAACGAGCCCACGCGGGCTCGCTGCGGGGTGGGTCGGGTTGTGATGATTCTCAGGTTCGTGGGGGTTTGTCAGCGCTTGGTAGTGATGACAACGCGGTCAGTTGTCATCGGGGTGCCAACGGCACGACAGCGCCTTGCTCGGGTGCGGGCTGGGACATAGTGTCCGTCCGCGCGGTCCATCGGGGCTGGATGGAAAAGGGGTCTTCCGGACAGCCGAGGTCGATGGGTAGGCCGGAGGTTCCAGGCGGAGTGGTGCACCGTCTGCAGTCCGGCGAGGCGCAACCCGCCCAGGCACCCGATGAACGAGCGAAGCGAGTTCATCAATTCAGTACCTCGCGAAGGGACCACATCAATGGTCTTGTTTCAGCGTTCCCGTAAAGCTGCCGTCGTTATCGGGGTGACCAGCCTCACTGCGGCAGCATTCGCCGGCTTCGGTTCGTCGGCCGGCGCGGCGACGAGTGCGGCACCTCCGCCGCGACCCTCACAGGCGCAGTCGAAGGCGTTCGCCGCCGACTCCGCCTCCTCACTGGTGGCAGGGCGGCCGAGCTCCCTGCACGCGTCGAAGGACGACAAGTTCACCGCGAAGCCGGTGGTCTCGGAGCAGTCCGGTCTGCAGTACGTCCCGTACGAGCGTTCGTACAAGGGTCTCCCGGTCGTCGGTGGTGACTTCGTCGTGGTCACCGACGCGAAGGGGGCCGTGAAGTACACCTCGGTCGCCCAGACCACCGCCGTACCCGAGCTGTCGACGACCGCGAAGGTGACCCCGGCGGCCGCGCAGAAGACCGCCAAGTCGCAGCTGAAGCGGGTCGACTCGTCGACCACGCCGACGCTCGCGGTCTACGCCCTGAACAGCACCCCGAAGCTCGTGTGGCAGTCGCGGGTCAGCGGCAGCGACGGCCACGAGCCGTCGAGTCTGTCGGTGTACGTCGACGCGCAGAGCGGCAAGGTGCTCGGTACCAAGGAACACGTGATGGCCGGCGACGGTACGGCGGCGTACAGCGGACCGAACCCGGTCCACCTGGACACCACGCTGTCCGGCAGCACGTACTCGCTGAAGGACCCGAACACCACCAACTTGTCCTGCCAGGACGCGGCGAACAACACCACGTTCTCCGGTCCTGACGACCTCTGGGGCAATGGGAATGCCACCAGCCGGGAGACCGGTTGCGTCGACGCACTGTTCTCCGCCGAGACCGAGAAGCACATGCTGACCGACTGGCTCGGTCGCAACGGCATGGACGGCAACGGCGGCGCATGGCCGATCCGCGTCGGCCTGGCCGACGTGAACGCGTACTACGACGGGTCCCAGGTGCAGATCGGCCACAACAACGCCAACCAGTGGATCAGCTCGATCGACGTGGTGGCGCACGAGATGGGCCACGGCATCGACGACCACACACCGGGCGGCATCTCCGGCAACGGCACCCAGGAGTTCGTGGCGGACGTGTTCGGCGCGACCACCGAGTGGTACAGCAACCAGTCGTCGGCGTACGACCCGCCGGACTTCCTGGTCGGCGAGGAGATCAACCTGGTGGGCCAGGGCCCGATCCGGAACATGTACAACCCGTCGGCCCTCGGCGACCCGAACTGCTACTCGAGCTCGATCCCGGGCACCGAGGTGCACGCCGCGGCGGGCCCCGGCAACCACTGGTACTACCTGTTGGCCGAAGGCACGAACCCGACCAACGGACAGCCCACCAGCACGACCTGCAACAGCTCGTCCGTCACCGGTCTCGGCATCCAGAAGGCCGCCCGGATCATGTACAACGCGATGCTGATGAAGACCAGCAGCAGCTCGTACCTGAAGTACCGGACCTGGACGCTGACCGCGGCCAAGAACCTGTACCCGGGTAGCTGCACCGAGTTCAACACCGTGAAGGCGGCCTGGGACGCGGTCAGCGTGCCGGCTCAGACGGCCGACCCGACCTGCTCCACGTCGGGTGGCGTCACGGTCACGAACCCGGGCAACAAGACCGGCACGGTCGGTACGGCGATCTCGTCGTTCACGCTGACCGCGTCGGGCGGCACCGCGCCGTACACCTGGTCCGCGACCGGTCTCCCGGCCGGCGTCACCATCGGCTCGTCCACCGGCACCGTGTCCGGTACCCCGACCGCGAGCGGCACGTTCAACGTCACCGCGACGGCGACCGCGAGTGCCGGCGGCTCGGGCAGCACGTCGTTCACCATCACCGTCAGCGGTGGCACCGGCAACTGCTCCGGCCAGAAGCTCGGCAACCCGGGCTTCGAGACCGGTACGGCGGCACCGTGGACGGCCTCGGCCGGGGTGATCGACAACAGCACCTCCCAGGCCGCGCACGGCGGCACCTGGAAGGCGTGGCTGGACGGCTACGGCTCGACCCACACCGACACGCTGAGCCAGTCGGTCGCGATCCCGGCCGGATGCTCGGCGACGCTCTCCTTCTACCTGCACATCGATTCTGCGGAGACCACCACGTCGACGCAGTACGACACGCTCACGGTGAAGGCGGGCTCGACCACGCTGGCGACGTACTCGAACCTGAACAAGGCGAGCGGCTACTCGCTCAAGTCGTTCAACGTCTCGTCGTTCGCCGGCCAGACGGTGTCGATCAGCTTCACCGGCACCGAGGACAGCTCGCTCCAGACCTCGTTCGTCATCGACGACACGGGCCTGAACCTGAGCTGATGCACTGAAAGAGAACCCGGCCGCCGCACCTTCGGGGGTGCGGCGGCCGGCCTTTGTCTCGCGTCAGTTGAGGGTCAGCTGAGGGTCATGCGCGGCTCACCGTTCACCAGGCCGGTGCCGGCGATGCTGCAGGTGCCGCCGCGGTTCTGGGTGTAGGTCTGGCGGACGCAGTTGCGCAGTGCCAGTTGGGCCCAGTAGTTGGGGTGCAGGGATTCCTGGATGAAGTAGTTCGAGCCGACCGTCGTGACAGTGCGGATCTGGTTGATCCACTCGGTCTTGTCGACGGCGGTGGGCTGGGTCCACGAGCTGAGGCCGACCTCCTCGTACAGGCCGACGGTGTTCTCGCAGAGCCGGCGGCCGTTGAACGCGGACTGGAGTTCGAGCAGGCGGGCGTTGGACAGTCCTGACTGGCCGATCGCGGCGCGGACCGTCTTGTTGATCGTGACGAGGGCGGTGCCGTTCGCCCAGTCGGCGTCCGCGTTCCAGAAGCCGCATCCGCCGACGCTCTGCCGGGTGTAACCGCTCTGCCCGTACCGGAACCCGCTGGCGGCCGGAATCGGTGACGGATACGTCTGTACGACGAGATTCCACGCGCTGTCGCCGTACCCGGCGTTCCGCATCGCCGACCGGACGTTCTGGAACGCCGTGGCGATCTTGCCCTGCACCGTGCTGATGTTGGCGGCGGTGAAGTTGGCGACGACGGACGAGTCGTCGCGACAGTAGTCGGGGTTCCAGGACGGTGAGAGCAGGAAGTCCTGCACGCACTGGGTGACGATCGACGCGAAGTTGAAGTCGTTGCCGCCGATCGACACGACCACCTGCTTGACGTTGTGGGTCGCGGCGAAGGTCTGCAGCATCTTCGCCTGGCCCTGCTTGCCCGCGCCGTCGTCGTAGAAGTCGATACCCGGCTTGAAGTCGCTGCCGGTACCGGTCGTGGTGCGGGCGCCCGAGCAGGCCAGGTTCAGTCCGCCGACCCCGCCACCGACGTACGCCTCGGCGGAGAGGCTGCGGTGGCATTTCGGGATCAGCTCGGCGGTGTGGGTCGCGTTGTCGTGGTACGCGTGGGCACCGAGCACGTCGGCCGGTGCCTCGGAGTCGTTCGAGCTCCCGGCCCAGCGGCCGGCCTCACCCGAGATGTAGGAGTCCCCAACGGTCACGACGTACGGCGTTCCCGAACCGGGACCGTCGGCGTGTGCCGGGGGAGCGACCAGGCCTAGCCCGGTCAGGGAGAGTAGAAGGATTGCTGCGGACACTCGACGACTTCGCGGAATGCTCATCCGGAAGGCCTCTCTCGCCGGAGGTCGGTGATCTCAGGACCCCCACCAGATCACCGTCGGCAAGAATGTACTTCCCGGTAACCACGCCCGGTAGACCGAGAGTACTGACACCTTTGCGCCCTGTCACCGCCGTGTCACCGAGGTGTCCCCGCCCCTGACGCGGTGCACCCACCCCGGCCGGCGCCGCTACGAGTCCGCAAGCGGAGCGTCGGCGACGCGTGACCTGCGCGGGCTCGCCCCGCCGAGCCGCGGACCGGAGTCGTGCCGCCGGAGCTGATGGCGGCGAGGCCCTCTTTTCCTTCGTTGTAAAGGGCTCTAGGGTATTTACTTAACTTCGTGAAGCATTGACAACGGGGCTCGCGGGGTAAATAGTTCCGTCCTGAAATCAATCAGAAAGCAGAGTGAATCAACAGTGTCGAACATCGAGATTCTGCAGCTCCGCGCCGGTGGTGTCAGCCTGGTGCTCGACTGCTCCGGTCCGGCCCTTCCGTCCGTCCTGCATTGGGGTGCGGACCTGGGTGAGCTGACCGAGAACGCTCTGCTGGAACTGCGTCGCGGCGCGGGTGCGGTCCAGGACGGCAACGGCCTGGACGAGAACCGTCCGATCGCGATCGTGCCCGAGTACTCGTCCGGCTGGTTCGGCCTCCCCGGCCTGAACGGTCACCGCGACGGCCAGGACTTCTCGGCGAGTTTCACCCTCACCAGCGTCGCCCAGACCGACAACGCCGTGCAGATCGACGCCGCCGACACCGAGGCCGGCCTCGAGCTCAGGCTCACCGTCGAGCTCACTGACTCGGGTCTCGTGCGGACCAAGGCCGACCTGATCAACACCGGCGCGACGCCGTACACGGTCGACGGGCTGCACCTCGCGCTGCCGGTGCCGACCGAGGCGACCGAGCTGCTCGACCTGACCGGCCGGCACATCGGCGAGCGGCACCCGCAGCGGCACGCGTTCACGCAGGGCGCCCACATCCGCGACAACCGCCGCGGCCGCACTGGCGCCGACGCAACACTCCTCCTGCTGGCCGGCACCGAGAGCTTCGGCTTCCGCGACGGCGAGATCTGGGCCGTGCACACCGCGTGGAGCGGCAACCACCGAACGTATGCCGAGCGCGGCATGAGCGGGTACGGCGTGATCGGCGGCGGCGAACTGCTCCTCCCGGGCGAAGGCCGCCTCCAGCCCGCGGGCACCTACAGCACCCCGTGGATCTACGGCTCGTACGGCGTCGGCCTCGACCAGGTCTCGCACCGGTTCCACGACTTCCTGCGCGCGCGTTCCAACCACCCGCAGACCGAGCGTCCCGTCGTACTGAACACCTGGGAGGCCGTGTACTTCGACCTCGACCTGGACAAGCTGAAGGCGCTCGCGGACGCGGCCGCCGAGGTCGGGGCCGAGCGGTTCGTGCTGGACGACGGCTGGTTCCGCGGCCGCCGCGACGACCACGCCGGCCTCGGCGACTGGTACGTCGACGAGGGGATCTGGCCGAAGGGCCTGCACCCGCTGGTCGACCACGTGAAGAGCCTCGGCCTGCAGTTCGGGCTGTGGGTCGAGCCGGAGATGGTGAACCCGGACTCGGACCTGGCGCGCGAGCACCCGGACTGGATCCTCGCGACCGGCGACCGGATGCCGCCGACCGCACGTCACCAGCAGGGCCTGAACCTCGGCGTGCCGGCGGCGTACGACTACATCCTCGAGCGGCTGGACAGCATCCTCAGCGAGTACGACATCGCGTACCTGAAGTGGGATCATAACCGCGACTTCGTTGACGGCGGCAACCAGCACACGGGTACGGCGGGTATTCACGAGCAGACCCTGGCCGTGTACCGGCTGATCGACGAGCTGAAGCGCTGTCATCCCGGTCTGGAGATCGAGTCCTGCTCCTCCGGTGGCGCCCGGGTCGACCTCGGCATCCTGGAGCGCACCGACCGGGTCTGGGGCAGCGACAGCAACGACGCGCTCGAGCGGCAGACCATCCAGCGCTACACGCAGTTGCTGCTGCCGCCGGAGCTGATCGGCTGCCACGTCGGCCCGCCGCGGGCGCACACCACCGGCCGTACGCAGACACTGTCGTTCCGCGCGATCACCGCGCTGTTCGGCCACTTCGGCATCGAATGGGACATCGCGTCGGCCAGCGCCGAGGAGCGCGAGGAACTCAAAGGCTGGGTTGCGCTGCACAAGGAGCTGCGACCGCTGCTGCACACCGGTCGCGTAGTCCGCGGTGACCGCGGGCCGGAGGACGTGCTCGTGCATGGAGTCGTTGCGCAGGACGGCGAGCGGGGCGTGTTCAGCGTCGTACAGATGAAGCAGTCCGTGACGTCCGCCGTCGGAAGGGTCAGGCTGCCCGGCCTCGACCCGCAGCGGACGTACCGGATCAGCAAGGTCGCGACACCCGGACCCGAGTCGCGGTCCGCGGCCTGGTCGGCCGACGGTGGAAGCGTGGAACTGAACGGCGCCGCCCTCGCCTCGGTCGGTGTGCTGATGCCCGCGCAGTGGCCCGAGAGCGCGATCTTGCTGGATGTGACTGCGATCGGGTAAGCCCGCTCGATCGCGAGACAACAGGAGGAGATCCCCCGTGACCACAACCAACGCTCCACCGGAAACCGCACGAAGTCACGGGGGACAGGCCGCTCCGCCAGGGAAGCGGCGCAGCCTGGGAGACCTCAAGGTCGCTATGATCTTCCTGGCCCCGGCCACGCTGGGGTTCGTCGTGTTCTACATCTGGCCGACGTTGCGTGGCGCGTACCTGAGCTTCACCGAGTACTCGTTGCTTGAGGCACCGAAGTTCAACGGGCTGGCCAACTACGAGCGGATGGTCCAGGACAGCTTCTTCTGGAACGCGCTCGGGGTCACGGTGGAGTACGTCGTGATCAACATCGGGGTGCAGACGGTGCTGGCGGTCGGGATCGCGATGCTGATGTACCGGTTGACGAAGTCGATCACGGTCCGCGCGATCATCCTCGCGCCGTACCTGGTGGCGAACGTGGTCGTCGCGCTGGTCTGGTACTGGATGCTCGACTTCCAGGTCGGCATCGTGAACACGTTCCTCGGCTGGGTCGGGGTCGACCCGGTCGCATTCTTCGGGGACTCGCACTGGGCAATCCCGACGGTCGCGGGGATCAACGTCTGGCGGCACATGGGGTACACCGCGCTGCTCGTGTTCGCGGGGCTGCAGACGATCCCGTCGTACGTGTACGAAGCTGCTGAAGTCGACGGATCGACCGAGTGGAAGACGTTCTGGCGGATCACGTTACCGCTGCTCCGGCCTGTTCTGGTGATGGTCCTGGTGGTCACCATGATCGGGTCGTTCCAGATCTTCGACACGGTCGCGGTGACCACGCAGGGCGGTCCGATCAATGCGACCCGGGTAATCTACTACTACATCTACGAGCGAGCGTTCACGCGCTTCGACTTCGGGTACGCGTCCGCGATGGCGCTGGTGCTGTTCGCGATCCTCGCGCTCGTTTCGCTGCTCCAGCTGCGGCTGCTGCGCGCGAAGGAGAGTGATCTCGCATGACGCGGCAGGCAAGTGTCGGGCGTACGGTCGCGTGGATCCTGTTGTTCGTGCTGCTGATCGTCACGCTGTTCCCCTTCTACTGGATGTTGCGTACGGCGTTCTCCGACAACACGCAACTGCCTGGCCACCCGCATTCGCTGCTGCCCGTGGAGACCACGCTCGGCGCGTTCAAGCGGGTGCTCGGACTGGCGTCGATCGAGGAGGCGCAGGCGCAGGGTGGTTCCGGCGCGGCCGTGAACTTCTGGCTGTACCTGCGCAACTCGTTGGTAGTGGCAACCATCACGACGGTCTGCCAGGTGTTCTTCAGCGCGATGGCGGCGTACGCGTTCGCCCGGCTGCGCTGGCCCGGACGGGACAAGGTGTTCGCGCTGTTCCTGGCCGCGCTGATGGTGCCGCCGATCTTCACGACGCTGCCGAACTTCGTGCTGATCAAGAACCTCGGGCTGCTGAACAGCTTCGCCGGCATCATCCTGCCGGGCGCGTTCATGACGCCGTTCGCGATCTTCTTCCTCCGGCAGTTCTTCCTCAGCATCAACCGCGAGCTCGAGGAGGCGGCGATGATCGACGGCGCCGGGCACCGACGGATCTTCTTCGGGATGATCATCCCGCTGAGCGCGGCGCCGATCGCGACGCTGGCGATCCTGACCTACATCAACTCGTGGAACGACTACTTCTGGCCGTTGCTCGTCGGTCAGCAGGAGAACGTGCGGGTGCTGACGGTCGCGCTCGGAGTGTTCCGGTCGCAGACGCCGCAGGGCGGTCCGGACTGGGCCGGGCTGATGGCGGCGACGCTGATCGCGGCGCTGCCGATGATCATCCTGTTCCTCGCGTTCGCCAAGCGGATCACCAACTCCATCGGCTTCTCGGGGATCAAATGATGAATCTCTCACGAAGGACCCTGCTGAAGGCAGGACTTGGCGCACTCGCCGTACCGGCTGTTGCCGCCTGCAACAACGGTGCCGCGGCGCGTGGCGACGGCGAGATCATCTACTGGCTCTGGGATTCGGCCCAGCTGCCGATGTACACCGAATGCGCGAAGCTCTTCCACGAACAGAACCCGCAGTACTCGGTGAAGATCGAGCAGTACGGGTGGAACGACTACTGGTCGAAACTCGTCACCGGGTTCATCTCGGACACCGCGCCGGACGTGTTCACGTCGCACTCGGCGAAGTACCCGCTGTTCGCGGCCAAGGGCCAGGTGCTGCCGATCGACGAGTTCGTTGCCAAGGACAACGTTGATCTGAGCATCTACCAGAAAGGGCTCGCCGATCGCTGGATCGGTGCCGACGGCCACCGGTACGGATTGCCGAAGGACTGGGACACCGAGGTCTACTTCTACAACAGCGCCCTGACCGAGGCGGCCGGGATCAGCACCGAGCAGCTGAACTCGATGACCTGGAACCCGCAGGACGGCGGCACCTTCGAGCAGATCGTCCGCCGGCTGACCGTCGACACCAAGGGCCGCCGCGGCGACCAGCCCGGGTTCGACAAGGGCAACGTCAAGGTCTACGGCCTCGGGTACGGCGACGCCGGAGGTTCGGACGGTCAGACCAGCTGGAGCTGGTACACCGCGAGCAACGGCTGGAAATACTCCGAGGGCGAGCCGTGGGGGACGAGGTTCTTCTACGGTGACCCGAAGTTCACCGAGACGATCGGCTGGTGGCGCGGCCTGATCACCAAGGGGTACATGCCGTCGTACGCGCAGGCGAAGTCCGGGATCGACGTGACCACGACCTTCGGTGCGGGTAAGTACGGGATCACCCCGAACGGCTCCTGGATGCTCGGGACGTACGCCGGGCTGAAGCAGGTGAAGACCAAGCTGGCCCGGCTGCCGATCGGGCCGATCGGGAAGCGGACGTCGATGATGAACGGGCTGGCCGACACGATCTGGAAGGGCACCACTCGTCAGGACGCGTCCTGGGCCTGGGTGAAGTTCCTCGGCTCGCAGACCGCCCAGGACATCGTGGCGAAGGCGGGCGTGGTGTTCCCGGCGGTGGCCGCCAGTATGCCGGCGGCCAAGGCGGCGTTCGCGGCCGACGGGTGGGACGTGACACCGTTCCTGGAGCCGGTCGAGGCCGGGGACGTGTTCCCGTACCCGGCCAACCCGAACGCCGCGGACGTGTCCGCGGTGATGACACCGGCAATGGACGCGGTGCTGTCCTTCGAGGCGGATCCGCCGTCGCTGATCAAGGCCAACAACGACGTCAACAAGATCCTCGCCGCGAACAGCTGACGCAACGCATGACCAGCTTTGAGCACCCATCAACCGTTTCGGCCGCCGGAATCTGGTTGGTGGGTGCTCAAGGTGGATCGGGGTTTCCCCGGGGGACGCGTACGCCAGCGGGAGTACGTCGTACTGCGTCCAGTGGTGCACTGTGCTCCTCCGGGGGTAGGGGAGGAGCCGCCGCTGAGGCGACGCGGTGAAAGGGGTTCGAAAGACAGTCTTGGTGCCGTTGGAAGACCTACGAGCACCGAGGAGTGTCATGAGCGACGAAAGGCCGGGCGGATCGATCCGTATCGGCGACAGTGAGCGTGAGGACGCCGTCCGGCGTCTGGGCGAGCATTACGAAGCCGGCCGGCTGAGCGCGGACGAACACTCCGAGCGCGTCGAGCAGGCACTGAGGGCGCGCACCGGCGCCGACCTGGAGGGCCTGTTCGCGGACCTGCCGGGCGCACACCAGACGGCAGGTGCTGGTGAAGGTGGTCAGGAAGGCGAGGGCTGGGCCGGTCCGTGGGGCTGGCGCAGGCCCCCGTGGACAGCACCGGAGAACGCCGCACGGCCGGGGCGGCCGGCTTGGGCGGGTCGGGGGGTCTTGGGGCGGGTTCCCTTTCCGTTGCTGATTCTGCTTGGGGTGTTCGGCGTACTGGCTTCGATTGCGTGTGTGGTGGGTGGCGGGCATCCGCCGGTCCTGCCGTTGGCGTTGATCGTGGCGGCCGTGTTCGTGGTGCGGAAGCGCCGGACGGAGCGGCGCGCATGAGGAACGTGTACCGGATCGTGGGGATGCTGATCGCGATCGCGGTCGTGCTGCAGGTCGCCTCGATCGCGCTCTCCGGGTTCACGATCGCGAAGGACGCCGACGACGGCACCTCGATCGGCGCCGACTACAGCAACTTCGGGCAGAGCTACCACAGCATCGCCGGTTCGGTGATCGCGCTGCTCGCGCTGGTGTTCCTGATCGTGTCGTTCCTGACCGACGTACCGCGGGGCCGTGGGCTGGCCGGGATCGTGGTCGGTCTGGTGGTCGTGCAGTTCCTGCTCGCGGTGGTGTCCTTCGGGCTGCCGGCGCTCGGCGTACTGCACGGGATCAACGGGCTCGTGATCGCCGGTGTGGCGAGTGCGGGCGCGCGGCGGGCCGCCGTACCGAATCAGCCTGTGACCAGTGGCTGACGGCAAGAACCGTCGGTGGGGCCGGCTGATCGCTCTGGGGGTGACCCTGGCGGTACTCGTACCGCTGGGGTACCTCTGGGTGACCAGCCTGGTCCCGGGTGAGTACAACCCGGCGGAGATGGGGTACGCCGACTATGGCGGCGGACCGTCGATGGGTCATGAGCACCATGCGATGAGCGGCATGAGCGTCGCGGACCTGAGGGGACCCACGACGGGTACGCCGGACGTGGACGTGACGCTCGTGGCGCGGAAGCAGAAGTTCCAGCTCGCGGCGGGGGAGACGATCGACGGGTACACGGTGAACGGGACGTCGCCCGGTCCGCTGATCCGCGCGCAGGTGGGCGACCTGGTGCAGGTCACGTTCGTGAACGAGTCCGTGAAGGACGGCGCCACGTTGCACTGGCACGGGATCGACGTACCGAACGCCGAGGACGGGGTCGCCGGGGTGACGCAGGACGCCGTACCGATGGGTGGGAAGCATGTGTACCGGTTCAAGGCCGAGGAGGCCGGGACGTACTGGTACCACTCGCATCAGGTGTCGAGCGACGAGGTCAAGGGCGGGCTGTTCGGTCCGATCGTGATCGCGCCGCCTTCGCCTGGTGAGGTGGTGACCGCGATCCACACGTACGACGGGAAGCGGACGATCAACGGGCGCAGCGGGACCGGGCGGGTGGAGTTGCCGGCCGGTACGACGGCGCGCGTGCGGGTGATCAACACCGACAACGCGATCCTCCGGGTCGGGCTGATCGGGACGCCGTACAAGGTGGTCGCGGTAGACGGTCGCGACGTCCACGGGCCGACGGCTGTCACGGCGGCGTTCCCGCTGTCGGCCGGTGCGCGGGTCGATCTCGAGGCCGTGGTCCCGGCGGGCGGGATGCGGCTGGTGGCCGGTACGTCGGCGTTGTCGGTCGGGATCGGGCCGGTCGACCCGCCGAACGGTGAGCTGCCGGGGGAGACGGTGGATCTGCTGACGTACGGTACGGCGGCGCCGATCGGGTTCGACCCGGCGAAGGCGGACCGTAACTTCGAGTACCGGATCGGGCGGCAGCCCGGGTTCCTCGACGGTGTGCCCGGGTTGTGGTGGACGATCAACGGCCACAAGTTCCCCGACGTACCGATGTTCATGGTCGCCGAGGGGGACGTGGTCCGGATGACGATCTCCAACACCAGCGGCCAGGCGCACCCGATGCACCTGCACGGCCACCACGCCGTCGTCCTGTCCCGCAACGGCGTCGCGTCGACGGGTTCACCGTGGTGGGTCGACACCCTCGAGGTCGGCAACAAGGAGACGTACGAGATCGCCTTCGTCGCCGACAACCCGGGCCTCTGGATGGACCACTGCCACAACCTCCCGCACGCCTCCGAAGGCCTGATGACCCACCTCATGTACGAAGGCATCACCACCCCGTACCGCGTCGGCGGCGACTCCCACAACGAACCGGAATGAAACCGCGCGGCCCCCGGCCGCGTCCATCCCACATGATGTTCCGGTGAGCAGTCCCGAAGACGACCTCCACGGCCGGCAACTGTTCGTGCTGCTGGCCTTCTTCGGTGTGGTCGGTGGCGGCCTGTACTTCGTCGGCTGGCTGACCCGCCCGAGCTTCCTCTACGACAACCCACTCATCTGCGCAGCCATCGCCGGCGGAGCGTGCTACCCCGCCCGCTTCCTCGCCGAGCGGTTCACGTGGTGGCGACGCCTCGCGCAACCGGGCAGGCGCACTCAGGCGCGCCGCGAGCGCCGCCGCCGGCGCGACTTGGCCGACGCCCAGGAAGCGGCCGCCCGGCAACGGCCGCCGGACGCCGAGGGCAGACATCGGCGGGTGGGGCGGAGGCGGATCGGGCTGGGTGAGGCACTGATCAGGGCGGGCCGGTTGCTCATCGGTCTTCCGATCGCGCTGGGTTCGCTGGCGATCCTGCCGCTGGGGATCGCGACCGGCCACTACAACCAGCGGTTGGTCGCCGACGGCCCGGTGCTGCCGGCCGTGGTTGTCTCGGTCGAGGAAGACAAGTGGTCCAAGTACGACGACGTGACCGTAAAGGTGACCGATCCCTGGGACGGTAAGCCGGTCGAGGTGGACGGCGGCAACGAACTGGATCCGCGACCCGCGGTCGGGGACCGGATCGACGTGGTCGACGACCCGGACAATCCGCAGTACGTGGTCGCCGTGGCGGTCGACTGGTCGATGCCATGGTGGGGCTGGCCGCTCGGCGTCGTGATCACGCTGCTGTGTCTGGGGATGGGCCTGGCGATCGCGTTCGGGTGACGTCAGGAGGCCTGTTGGAGGGCGGCCAGGTGGGCGCAGGCGGCGTCGAGGGCGGCTCGTTGGGTGGTGTAGGAGCCGTGCCAGAGGGGGTTGTCCGGTTGCGGGTCGAGCTCGTCGTCGACGTCGGCGTACCACTCGTCGGACGTCCGGAAGATCCGCGCGTGCAGCTGATTGTCGTTCACCGCACCACTCCTGGAAGTGAGAACCGTGTACGTCTCCAGGATGTGACCGAGGTACGCCGGAACGCGCCAGCGACACGCGGCGGATCAGGTGACCAGGATCCGATGCCCCAGGATCAGGTGACGAGGACCGTGATGCGCTGGGCGGTGTTGTTGCTGAAGCCGCCGCGGTTCCACGGGGCCTCGATGGGTTGTTCGCGACCACTGGCGTCGTACGCGCGGACCGTGAGGACGTGCTCGCCCGGTGTCGCCTCCCAGTCGAAGGCGAAGGCGCGCCAGGCCAGCTCGTCTTCGTTGCTCGGGGCACCCAACTTGGCCTCGTGCCAGTTCACGCCGGCGTCGGTGCTGACCTCGACCCGTTCGATCGGCGCCCACCCGGACCAGGCCCGGCCGAACAGCGGAACGGTGCCCGCGGCAACGAACCGGTGACGGCTCATGAAGTCCGGGAAACCGGGCGGGACGAGCAGCGCCCGCGGCTCGATCCGGGTGACCGCGACGCCCGGGTCGTCGGCGTCCGTGCGGATCCGGTACGCGACCGCGTTCTGGAACCCCTCGAACGCATGGTCGATCACCTCGATCGACCGCAGCCACTTCACGCTCGCCATCCCGTACCACCCGGGTACGACGAGGCGCAGCGGGTACCCGTGCTGCGGCGGCAACGGCGCACCGTTCATCTCCCACGCGACGAGCGCGCCGGAGTCGATCGCCTCCTCCACCGACAGCCCGCGCTGGTAATCCTGCTCGACGCCGCGCTCCACACCGTGGTCCGCACCGGTGAACACCACATCCAAGGCGTCGGAGCGAATCCCGGCCAACCGGAGCAGATCCGACAACAGCACGCCCGTCCACTCCGCCGTACCGACCGCTTCCGACAACCACGGCTGACTGATCGGCCGCGGCTGCAGCGTCGCCCGGCCGTTGCCGGCGCACTCCAACGTGACGCGGACGGTACGCCGTCCCATCGCGCGCAGCTCGGTCAGCCCGAACGTCAACGGCTGCTCGACGCACCCGTCCACGGTCAGCAGCCATTCGCCCGCATTCGTTGCCGGGATGTCGTAGTGCACCAGCACGTAGTGCAGTCCCGGCGGCGTCACGTCGTACCGCAGACCCTCGAGCGGCATCCCGTGGTTCCGGGCCGCGAGTTGCAGCTCGTCGGCCGTGATCCCCTCGCCCGTGTCCGCCAACCGCCCCCGCACACTGAAATTCTCGATCGACATCGCAGATCCCTCCCCTGAGGCAACCCTAGGGCATGTCTCCCAATCCCACGCCTACTGCGGGGCACTCGGCACGGCACCTCGCCGCACGGGTGCAAAGGCCACGATGCTCCGCATCGAGACCTTCGCCCCCGCGCGCCGATGCACCGCACCGAGCACCTCCTCGCTACGGCGCTGGATTGGGAGACATGCCCTAGAGGTAGCGACCGGCTACAACCACCCGTTGTCGATGGCGATGCGGGCGGCTTCGGCGCGGGTGCGGGCGCCGGTCTTGCCGATGGCGGCAGAGAGGTGGTTGCGCACGGTGCCTTCGGACAGGTGCAGTTCCTTGGCGATGTCGGCGACGGTGCCTCCCTCCCGGGCGGCCCGCAGTACGTCGGACTCGCGGCCCGTCAACGGGCTGGTGCCGGCCACCAGGGTCTCGGCGGCGAGCGACGGGTCGACCACGCGGAGCCCTTGATGCACCCGCCGTACCGCGTCCGCCAGTTGCGTCGCGGGCGTGTCCTTGACGACGAACCCGGCCGCGCCGGCCTCCATCGCGCGGCGCAGGTACCCGGGCCGGCCGAACGTGGTCACCATCAGCACCCGCACCCCCGGTACGGCGGTCCGCAGCGCGGCGGCCGCCTCGATGCCGTCCAGCCCGGGCATCTCCACGTCGAGGAGCGCGACGTCGGGCCGGGCGTTCTTCGCGGCGTCGATCACCTCGTCGCCGCGGCCCACCTCGGACACCACCTCCAGGTCGGGCTCGAGGTCGAGCAGGGCGGCGAGAGCGCCGCGTACCAGCGCCTGGTCGTCGGCGATCAGCAGTCGGATGGTCACAACCCCATCCTCACAGGCCCAGCCTCACAGATACTCACGGCCCGACCTTCACCGCGAGCCGGAACCCGCCGCCGGGCGCTTCGCCGACCTGAACCCCCGCGCCGACCTGGTCGGCCCGTTCTCGCAGCCCGATCAGCCCGTGACCCGACGCGCCCCCGCCCGGCGTCGGCCCCTTGCCGTCATCCAGTACTTCGATCTGCGCCGCCGTGATCCGGATCGTGCAGCGCTTCGCGCCGGAGTGCCGTACGACGTTCGTGACGCCTTCCCGCACCACCCAGGCGAACAGTTCGCGATTCTCCTCGGGTACTTCGTCGACCGTGGTCGGCAGCTCCGCCTTGATCTCGGCGGCCTGCAGCGCGGCCCGCGCCGAAACGAGCTCACCGGCCAGGCTCAGCTCGCGGTACCCGGCGACCGCGGCCCGTACGTCGGCCAGCGCGGCCCGCGCCAGGCTCTCGACGTCCGCGACCTCCGCGGCCGCCCGCGCCGGGTTCGCCTCGATCAGCTTGCCGGCCAGCTCCGCCTTCACCGTGATGACGGTGAGCGAGTGGCCGAGGATGTCGTGCAGGTCGCGAGCGAACCGGTTCCGCTCCTCCTGCACTGCCAGCTCGGCCATGTCCTTGCGGGCCGCGTTCAGTTCGATACTGCGCTGGATCGCCCGCCGCATCCCGAACACGGCCAGCGCGCCGAGGAAGATCGCGAACCCGAAGCTGCCGTCGTCGCTCCACCCCGGCACCAACCGCATCGCGAGCTCGACGCCGCCGAGCAGCAGTGCGACGACGCCGACCGCGATCCGGAGGTCGAGCGCCAT
Organism: Kribbella sp. NPDC055110; assembly: GCF_053607525.1. Lineage (NCBI taxonomy): Bacteria > Bacillati > Actinomycetota > Actinomycetes > Propionibacteriales > Kribbellaceae > Kribbella > Kribbella sp. NPDC055110. The sequence goes on along the minus strand of NZ_JBSGTS010000003.1, from coordinate 5,160 downwards.
CATCGCGACCGCGGAGATGTAGACCAGGCAGGTGAGTGCCTGCTGACCCGCCGACGGCAGCAGCAGGAGGCACAGGGTGAGCATCCCGCCGAGGTACACCAGCCGCTGCCAGGTCGGCATACCTCGCTCGCCGATGCCGACCCAGCGGATCCACCCGAAGAAGCCGAGATACGACAGCGCGAACAGGGCGAGCGTGACCAGACCGAGGACCCGGGTCGTCCCCTCCCGGCGGACGATCTCCTCGAACGGCTGGTTCAGGTAGAACAACCAGACCCCGGCGGCCAGCCAACCCCACCGCCCAGGTCCTGGGCGGCCTCCGCGCTCGGCGAGCGCGTCCATCAGGGTCGGCGAAGTCTTCACGGTGGTCACGCTATCGCCCGTACCCTCGGCAACCGATGTTTCGGACACGGATGGTCAGCCGCCGTCAGGCGCGCGCGGTGTCGGCGCGGTACCGGCGCAGCCCGATGAACCCGAGGACGACGGTCCAGCCGAGCACCACCAGCAGCGCGTGGGTGTCCACGCCACCGGCGGTCAGCGCGCTGCGGGAGGTCTGGCCGGTCCAGTACGCCGGCGTGAGCTGGGCGATGTGCTTCATGACCGACGGCATCTGGTCGACCGGCAGCCACAGACCGCCGAAGGCCGCGATCAGCATCGTGCTCAGACCAGTGATCGGCTGCACGCTGTCGGGCTTCGCGATGTAGCCGATGACCAAGCCGATCGCCGCGAACGGCAGCGCTCCGAGCCACGACACGAGCGCGACCGTCAGCCACTGCGTGACACTCAGGTGCACGTGGCCGAAGGTCATGCCGCACAGGAACACCACGATGAGCGGCGGGACTGCCAGTAGCAGGCTCAGGATGACCTTGTTCACGACGTACGCCTGCGGCTTCAGCGGCGTGAGCCGGAGCGTCCGGTTCCAGCCGCCGTCGCGCTCGGTCGCGATCACGCCGCCGCTGCTCATCGCCGCGGACATCGAGCCGAACATCGCCATACTCACCATCACGTACGCGATCGCGGAGATCCCGGCCTCGTTGGCGCCCTGCGGGATCGTCAGCCCGAAGATCAGGAACAGCACCAGCGGCATCAGGATCGAGAAGATCATCACCCGCCGGTTCCGCAGCGTGCGGCGGATGTCGAAGATCAGATAGTCGCGGTTCATGCCAGGGTCTCCTGTGCCTTGTTCTGGTCTGCTTTGTTCTGGTCGGTGATCGCGAGGACCGCGTCCTCGAGGTCGGCCGACGTGACCTCGATGTCGTGGGCCTCGGTGTTGCCCAGCAGGTGCCGCAGGGTGTTGTCGGAGTCGGCGCACTGCAGCAGCACCACGTCGCCGCGAGTCTCGACATTCCGTACGCCGGGCAGCGACGCGAGCGCGGCCAGATCGACGCCGGGGATCGTGGCGCGGATCGTGCGCCCGGAGACACTCGCCTTGATCTGCGCGGCCGTGCCGTCGGCAACGACCTTGCCGTTGCGCATCAGCACCACGCGGTCGGCGTACGCATCCGCCTCTTCGAGATAATGCGTCGCGAACAGGACCGTGCGGCCGCGGGCGGTCTCGGCGTGCATCGACGCCCAGAAGTCGCGGCGGGCCTCGACGTCCATGCCGGTCGTCGGCTCGTCCAGCACGATCAGGTCGGGCTGCGGGATGATCGCCATCGCGAACCGCACCCGCTGCTTCTGGCCGCCGGACAGCGCCTTCATGGTCCGCTTGGTGAGGTCGGCGATCCCGGCCCGCTCGAGCGCCTCCTCGACCGGCATCGGGTTGGTGTGCAGGCCGGCCACCAGGTTCAGGAGTTCGCCGACCCTGGCGTCCTCGATGATCCCGCCGCTCTGCAGCATCACGCCGACCTGGCCCTTGGCGATCGCGTCGGTCGGCGTACCGCCGTACACCTGCACCGTACCCTGATCCGGCTTCACCAGGCCGAGCAGCATCTCGATCGTGGTCGACTTCCCGGCGCCGTTCGGCCCCAGCAACGCCACTACCTCACCGGCCCGGATGGTCAGATCCACCCCGGCGACGGCCTGCACCTCCGCATACTTCTTGGTCACACCCCGCAGGCTGACCGCAGTCGTTGTCGTCATACCTGAAGCCTGCTGGAGCGGGCCTTCGCACCCCTGGATCGCTCGTCACGACCCACCCATGACATCCGTCAGCCGGGTGCGGGTGAGACCTGGCACCGGGTGGCTTGCGGTGGTGGACTCTGATCTGGGGAGAAAGTCGGCAACTGATGGGGGAGAGGGAGCGTCCAGTGAAGTGTTGATGTAGGGATTGCGAGCGGGGTGGGTGAAGTGGGTTCTGGAGCGCGCGGTGCGGCGGGAATCGTGCACAGCAGGGTGGGTGTGCGGCGGACGCGGGGTGGACTGGCGGCGGGGGTTCGGGTGCGGGTCGGCGTACCCCGGCACGCACGCGCTGCGCGGGAGTCGGCGGATGGGCGCGAGGAGAGCGGAGCGATGGCGACGTTGACGGTGTGGAAGTTCGAGACCTGGGACGGGGCCAACCAGGCGATCGGGACGTTGGAGAGTCTGGCGAAGCAGAAGCTGATCCGGATCCATGACGCGGCCTCGGTGTCGTGGCAGCCGGAGAAGCGGCGGCCGCGGACCCGGCAGGTGCGGAACATGACAGGTCCGGGAGCGGTCGGTGGGATGTTCTGGGGGATGCTGTTCGGAACGATCTTCCTGATGCCCTGGGCGGGAGCTGCGATCGGCGCGGCGGCCGGAGCGGTGGCGGGCTCCCTGATCGACGTCGGGATCGACGACGACTTCATCAAGGAAGTACGCGCCCAGGTCACGCCGGGAACGTCGGCGCTGTTCCTGCTGTCCAGCGACGAGGTGGCGGACAAGGTCCGCGAAACCTTCCGGAGGACCGGCCTCCGGGCCAAGCTCATCCACACCGACCTGACCGACGACCAGGAAGCCGCCATCCACGAGATGTTCGGGAACTGACTACTCCCGCGGATGAGACTTCACCGTTTCGCGAAGTCCAGAGCGTGCAGCCAGTCGGTTTCGAGGAGGTCGTGGGTGCCGGGGCGGACGTGGTAACCGATGCCGTTCGGGCCGAAGGCCGGCCGCGCGGCGACGACGGCCAGGTACTCACCGATCGGATCGGCCCAGTCGTCGTCCTCGCCGCTGGCGACGTACACGCGGCGCGGAGCGATGCTCGCGAGGAGCTGATGCTGATCCACGGGCAGGCTGCTCTCCTTCCCGGCGTACGACGAGAACGACGGGACGAACCAGTGCGGGAACTTCGTGGTGATCGCGGCAATGTCCTCGCCACCCGCATGCCGGAACAGCGCGGCGCCGCAGCAACCGGACCCGTTGGAGACGGTGACCGCGAACCGTTCGTCCTGCGCGCCGGCCCACAGCGCGGCCTTCCCCAACCGCGAATGCCCGAGCACCACGGCACCGGCCGGATCCACGCCGTCGATCCTGCCCGCGACGTCGAGCAGGCGGGACAGTCCCCAAGCCCAGGCGGCCACGGCACCCCAGGACTCTTTGGGAAACAGCGCGCGTACGCCGGGCGTGGCCGGTGCTGGGTCGTCGGGCTCGATCTGCTGGTAGTCGACCGCGAGTACGGCGTACCCGGCGTCCATCACCTTCGCGGACGGCTCCTCGTTGGCCTTGAAGTTGAGGGCGACGACGACCGGTACGGGGTGCTCGGCGCTCGCTCCGGCCGGGAGATGAGTGACGGTGTCGAGTTCGAGGTTGCCGAGCGGGCAGGTGATCACGGCGCGATGGCGCAGACGGTCGGCCGCCCCGTCGAGGACGCCGTCGTCCCGCGAACGCAGTACCAGCTCGGTCAGCTCGCCACCTTCCGGCGTACGGCCGTAGATCGTGCGGGCGAACTCACCGACGACATCAGGCCCGATGGCCGGCAGCGGAGGAACCTCGGCGCGCTGCCACGCCTCGGGGAGCGGGAGATGGGTCATGGAATCAATACTCTAGCTATCCGACGCACCGGCCGAAATCGGTTGACCGTACGTCGTCGGAGTGTGAGGGTCGCGCCGTGACGGGTGTTCCTAAGCTGCATGACGACGAGGTGGAGATCGACTCCGCGGTGGTGGAGCGATTGCTGGCCGAGCAGTTCCCGCGCTGGGCTGGGTTGCCGGTGCGGGTCGTGGATCGGTCGGGGACCGACAACGTGACGTTTCGCGTAGGCGACGACCTGGCGGTCCGGCTACCGCGGACGCCGCGGAACCTGGGGCAGGTCGAGATGGACCTGGAGTGGATGCCGCGCCTGGCGCCGCACGTCTCGCTGCCGATCCCGGAACCGCTGGAACTCGGGCAGCCGGCCGAGGCCTATCCTTTTACCTGGGGCGTCTACCGATGGTTGCCTGGGGCACCATTTGCGCCGGAGTCCGTTGACCGGACACAGGCGGCACATGACCTGGCTGGTTTCGTACGGTCCCTGCGAGACGTCGACACAACCGGTGCGCCGGTCCCGGACGACGATCCGTTCAGCCGCGGTACGCCGTTGGCGCCGCGGGACGAGATGTTCCGCGAGGCACTCGACGAGCTGCGGGACCATTTCGACACCGGGCGCGTGCTGGCTGCCTGGGAAGAGTCGTTGGCGGCCGACATCTGGGACGGTACGCCCCGGTGGATCCACGGCGACCTGATGGCGGGCAACCTTCTAGTTGCTGATGGCAAGCTTTCGGCGGTGATCGACTTCGGTACGGCGCGTGCCGCCGACCCGGCCGGCGACGTACTGCCTGCGTGGTGGCTGTTCGAAGGCGAATCTAGGGCGGCCTACCGCGAAGCACTTGAGGTCGACGAAGCCACCTGGCTCCGCGCCCGCGGCTGGGCCTTGTCCCTCGTGATCATCGCAATCCCTTACTACCTTGGCCGTTCCCCCAACACCCTCCGCAACGGCCAAGCTTCGGTCGCGGACATCCTCACCGCACACTAGCTGCCTTTAGCGCAAGAGCCTGTGGAGATCTGTGGATAACAGATTCCCTTGAAAATAAGGGGATTCGGCTTTGAAACTGTCGGTGGGGGTGTCTAGGCTTTGCTGCATGGACAGGCCGCCTGAGTTGATGAGCGACGCCGAACTGGCGCACGCTCTCGACCAGGCCGACACCGACCTGGCCCGCGTCGAGACCCGCCGGCTGCGGATCGTCGCGGCCATGGACAAGTCCGGGTACGCCGAAGACGCCGGCGCCCGCG
>NZ_JBSGTS010000002.1:600669-612031 GCF_053607525.1 Kribbella sp. NPDC055110 | reverse complement strand
AGGCCACGCCACCTACAAACGCCGATCAGCCACCGTCGAAACCGTCATCGGACACCTCAAAGACCAAACCGGACTCCGCCGATTCAGCCGCCGCGGACTCACCGCCGCCACCAGCGAACTCAACCTCGCAGCCACCGTGGTCAACCTCCTCAAACTCCGCACCCGCACCCTCCAACCAGCAACCTGACCCCCCAGCCCGGGGACTCCCCGGCCAACCAGCCCGCACAACCGTGCTGACCACCAACCAAATCGCAACAGGCTCATGCCGACGATTTCTTTCCCCGCCACTACAGTTCAGCGTTCGGGGCGGGTGCACCTACTAGGTCAACGGAATCAGCGCCGCCGCCGGCAGCGTCGGCGTCCGGGATCCGCCGGCCGGCTCGAGGGTCAGGCCGAACGTCGTCATTCCGGTGGTCGAACCGTCGATGACTTTGGTGAGGTCGCCGGCGGCGAGGCCTACCGAGTGGGCGGTCTTTCCGGGGTCGATCATCCACAGTTGCCAGGTCCGGTCCGTGGGGAGCTCGGGCAGATCCCGCAGTACGACGACCGACTTGTCGGCCTTCGCGGAGACGACGACCGTGGCCTGCCCGCCGCCCTGGACCGCCCCGTGAACGGTCCGCGCGTCGGGTTGTGAGAGTACTGCGGTGAGCTGCTCGTTGGCGCGCTCCGCGGCGGTCCGGTTCCGGTACTCGTCCACCGCGGTCGCGCCGATGACAGCGACCACACCTGCCGCGGCGACGCGCGTCAGGAGCGAGCGACGGCTGAGGCGCCGACGTACGGCGAGCTGATCGTGGACGACCGGGGGGAGTTGGCGCACGTTCGCGATCGCGGACATGACGTTGGCCTTCAACGCGGGAGGTGGCGGGGCCGAGACCTGGGTCGCCAGTTTGACCGCGGCGGCGCGCAGTTCTTCGACCTCCGTGGTGCAGAAGGTGCATTCGGCGAGGTGCGCCTCGAAGCGGACCCGCTCGTCGTCCGGCAGCGCGTCCAGCACGTAGGGGCCGGTGAGGGTGTGTACGTCGGGTTCCGTCATGGCCGCTGCCCCTTCGAGGTTCCGAGGCAGTCGCGGAGGCGGATCAGGCCGTCGCGCATTCTCGCCTTGATGGTCGGAAGCTTGGCCCCGAGCTGCTGAGCGACCTCAGGGTACGTGTAGCCGTTGTAGTACGCGAGCTCGATGGACTCGCGTTGCAGCTCGGTCAGCGAGTCGAGGCATCGCCGTACCTGCTCCGCTTCGAGCCGGGTGGTGACAGTGTCGGCGACCTGGTCGAAGGCGACCTCTGCGGAGCGGGCGGCGACCTGCTCGGTGCGGTCGGCGGCCGCCTGTTCGGAGCGGACGCGGTCGACTGCGCGGCGGTGCGCGATGGTGAGAATCCACGAGTGCGCGGAGCCGCGGTCGGCGTCGTACCGGGTCGCGGTGCGCCAGACGTCGAGCATGACCTCCTGGGTCACCTCTTCGGACTGGGCCGGGTTGCGGAGGATTCGGCGTACCAGCCCGAACACCCACGGCGCGACCCGGTCGTAGAGGGCGCTGAACGCGGCGGTGTCACCGGTCGCGGTCAGTAGCAGCAGATCGCCGTCCGCGACCGCGCCGGATCGCGGGTGCGATCCGGCGGGCCAAGGCAGAGCGGTTGGTTCGTTCACGGTCAGCTTGCCGGGGGCATCAGAACGGAGTCGATGAGGTACACCGTAGCGTTGGCGGTCTTCACGCCGCCGCAGATCACGTTGGCGCCGTTGACCTTCAGGCTGTCGCCCGAGCCGCTCACGGTGACGTCCTGCTTCTCGACGGTCGGGTGCTTGCCGACGACCGCGGTCGGGTCGAGCTGCCCAGCGACCACGTGGTACGTGAGGATCTTGGTGAGCAGCGCGTCGTTCGTCTTCAGCGTGTTCACGGTCGCGGCGGGGATCTTCGCGAACGCGGTGTCGACCGGCGCGAAGACGGTGAACTCGCCGCCGTTCAGCGTCGAGACCAGGTCGACCTTCGGGTTGAGCTTGCCGGAGACCGCGGCGACCAGCGTCTTCAGCAGCGGGTTGCCCGACGCCGCGGTGGCGACCGGCGCGGCCGCCATACCGTCGATCGAGCCGGCGCCTGACGGGTTGGCCTTCGCGTAGTCGGCGCAGCCCGGTCCGACCAGTCCGGTGGCCGCTTCGCTCATGGACGGCGTGGTGCTGGTGGCCGGTGCGCTGCTGCTCGTGCTGGTCGTCGTACCGCTGGAGGAGCTGCTGTTGTCGTCGCCGCCCCCACAAGCGGATGCGGTCATTGCGAGGGCCAGCGCGCTGAGTGCGAGACCGGCGCGGGTGAGGTGCTTGGACATGACTTGGACTCTTTCCTCAGGAAGGTTTTGCTGACGGGTGTACTTCGGAGCCGGTCGCCGGCCGGATGGGTCACTCGACCATCACGACCGTGTTGTGCAGGCCGCTCGCGCCGTTCGGGCGCGGCGGTGCCGGGCGATCGGTCTGCAGTTCGCCGGTCGCGTCGGTCGCGCGGACGGTGAGTTTGTGCGTGCCGGGCGTGGCGTTCCAGCGGAACGTCCACTGCCGCCAGGTGTCCGGGCCGTCGACGGGCGCCAGCCGGGCCGGTTGCCACGGTCCGTTGTCGACCTGGACCTCGACCTTGCTGATGCCGCGGTGCTGCGCCCACGCGACCCCGGCCGCGACAGCGGGTCCAGGTTTGACGGTCGCGAAGCCCTTCGGTACGTCGATCCGCGCAGACGTCTTGATCGGCGCCTCGACGGACCAGCCGCGGTCGGTCCAGTACGCGCTGAAGTCGCTGAACCTGGTGACCTCGAAGTCCACGATCCACTTGGTCGCGGACACGTACCCGTACAGGCCGGGGACGACCATCCGCACCGGGAAGCCGTGCTCGAACGGCAGCGGTTCACCGTTCATCGCGACCGCGAGGATCGCGTCCCGGCCGTCGGTGAGCGCGGCGAGCGGGGTGCCGATCGTGAGCCCGTCGACGCTGGTCGACTTCACCGCATCGGCACCTTCCCGTACGCCGGTCTCGCGCAGCAGGTCCGCGATCGGTACGCCGATCCACCGGGCGTTCCCGGCGTACGGACCGCCGACCTCGTTGGACACGCAGGTCACCGTGATGTCGCGCTCGATCAGGCGCCGTTCGAGCAACTGGCCGAACGAGACCCGGAGCTCTTTGTCGACAAGTCCGTGGATCCGCAACTCCCAGTCCCGCGGGTCGATCCGCGGCACCTGGAGGAGCGTGTCCACGCGGTAGAACTTGGCGTTCGGCGTCGTGAACGGGCTGATCCCGGGTACGTCGACGCTCGCCTGCAACGGCCCCGCGGCATCGGTCGGCCGAGGTACGCGAACCCGCGCCCTAAGCTCCTGCCCGGACCCACCAGCAAACCGAGCAACACCGGCGGCCCCGGCACCCACGACTGCGACCGCCGAGACAGTCAGCAGGAACCGTCGCCGATCAAACCCCTCCGGCTGCTGGGCATCCGCCCGCTCTCGCGTCGGACTTCGCGTGACCAGCGCCATCGCCAGCACCGCGACCGCCAGGGTGACTGTTGCCGGGAGCAACCGATCGGCCGTGCTTCCGGCCGCGGACCGGCTCACGATCGCGAACACCAACCCCACCAGCCCCAACCCACCCGCGACAGCAACCGCCGTCCGCCGATGCCCGCGGGCGCCCATCACCCCGGCGACGGCGGCGACGATCGCGAGCGTCGCGCAGATCCCGACACGAAGCAGTGGACGGTCCGCCGTACCGAGGTTGCGAACGGCCCAGTCCTTGACCGGGCCAGGGGACCAGTCGATGACCTGTACGCCGACCGCGTCGACCGGCCACGGTCCGCCGGTCAGGTCCGCGACGAGATACCCGACCGCGAGCGCCGCACCAGCTGCGACCACACCACCCAAAGCCCCAACTATCTTGTGCATGCCCAGGATTCGGCACCGACGCAACTCCGGATGGTTCGACCCCACCCACACCCACCCGCAGGCGCCGCTGTTCCTCGAGTCGTGGGTTTCGGCTGGCAAACACCGACTCGATCCACGACTCGCGGTTTCGGCTGCCTCTGTCAGTTCGTGCTGGAGGGTGCGGCCGGTTGTGTGGCGTTCGGCGTCGCCGCCAGCACCACCCGCAGCTTTTCGGCCATGACCGAATTCTACGGTCTGGAGACGATCAGATGTAGCACCACGGTGGCTGCGAGGATGACGGCGGCGAAGCCGAGGAGGCCGGACGGTGCGCTGCCGGCGGTCAGGGCGAGGCCGCCGACGGCACTGCCGAGCGCGGAACCCAGCGACATCGCGCTGCCGTTCAGGGCCATCACGATCGCGGCGGACGCCGGGGCGAGGCCGCCGAGCCGGACCTGCTGAGGCACGGCCGCGCCGCCGTTCCCGGCGCCCTGGAGGAGGAACCAGCTCACGCCGACCACCGCGAGCGCGGTGGCCGAGGTGAGCAGCAGGCCGGCCAGGCCGAGAACCGAGTTCAGCAGCAGGACGATGAGTACGACGGTGAGGACGCGCGGTGCCGGGAAGCGGTCCGCCAGCCTGCCCGTGACCGCGTTGCCCAGCGCACTGGCGACGCCGTACCCGAACATGATCGCGATGATCATCCAGCCGGCCGGAAAGGACGGGCCGAGGATCAGGACGGCGTACGTGAAGCAGGTGAAGCTCCCGGCGAGGATGCCGCTGGTGACGAGCAGGGAGCCGAGGAGCCGGGGCCGGCCGAGTGGGCGAAGCTGGTCGGTGAGCCGGCCGTGCGGAAGGTGCCGGCGCGGGAGGCCGCGCAGGATGCCGGCCAGGGCGATCGTGCCCATCACGGCGACCAGGATCATCGGGTAGCGCCAGCTGGACTGCCCGATCACCAGGCCGACCGGTACGCCGAGGGCCGTCGCGGTCAGCAACCCGCCGAGCACGAACGACAACGCCTTCCCGCGGTGCCGGACCGGCGTCACAGCGATCACGTAACCGCTGACGGCCGCGTTCAGCAGGCAGCCGCCGAGCGCCGCCACTACCCGCCCGGCGAACGCGATCGGGTACGTTGTCGCGAGCCCGACGACCAGGTTGCCGAGGACGAAGACGGCCAGCGCGGTCGCGATCGTCGTACGGCGCTCCCACCGCGAGGTCACCGTTCCGAGAACCGGCCCGGCGAAGGCCGCGGTCAGCGCGAACGCGGACATCAACTGGCCCGCAGCCGCCACGCTGACGTGCAGGTCCGCGGCGATGGTGGGCAGCAACCCGGTCAGGACGTACCCGTCGATACCCATCGAGAATGTCGCCACGGCCAGCCAGATCAGCGGCCGGTACGAGAACTCCTGCTCCTCAACCGTGTCAGCGGCGCAGGTGTCCGTCACTAGACGGCGGCTTTTGCGGCGCGGGAGGCGCGAGCGACGAGGAGATGCAGACTGACGGTGATCGTCAGGACGACGGCCGAGACGCCGAGCAGGCCGTTCGGCGAGGAGCCCGCGGTCAGTGCGACACCGCCCAGACCGCTGCCGAGGGCCGAGCCGAGCGAGATCGCGCTGCCGTTCAGCGCCATCACGATCGCCGCCGAGTCCGGTGTCATCGACGCCAGCCGCGCCTGCTGCGGAACGGCCCCGCCGCCGTTGCCGACGCCGGCCGAGAAGAACCAGACCAGCCCCCACACGGCCGCGACCACCGCGGGAGCGAACATCAGCGCGATCATGCCGAGTACGGCGTTCAGCAGCAGCCCGATCAGCACAACGGTCAGCACCCGGAGCGCCGTGAACTTGTCGACCAGGCGTCCCGTCACCGCATTGCCGGCCATGCTCGAGACGCCGTACCCGAACATGATCAGGATCATCGCCCACTTGGCGTGGAAGTGCGGTCCGAGGATCAGCGTCGCGTACGTGAAGCAGGCGTAGCTGCTGCACAGGATGCCCGTGGTGACGAGCAGGCCCGCGACCAGGCGTGGCTGGCCGAGCGGGCGGAGGCGTTCGACGAGGGTGCCGCCGGGCAGGTGCAGTTGCGGAAGGCGGAGCAGGATGCCGATCAGTGCGATCGTGCCGACCACCGCGACCAGAACCATCGGGAACCGCCACGAAGACTGCCCGAGCACCAGACCGACCGGCACGCCGAGCGCGGTCGCGGTCATCCAGCCGCCGAGCACGAACGACAACGCCTTGCCGTGGTGCTCGGACGGGGTCAGCGCGAGCACGTACCCGGTGACGGCCGCGTTCAGCAGACTGCCGCCGAGCGCCGCGATCACCCGGCCGCTCATCGCGACCGGGTAGTTGGTCGCGATCGCGACGACCACGTTGCCGAGCACGAACACACCCAGCGACAGCACGATCGTCGTACGGCGTTCCCACCGTGACGTCAGCGTGCCGAGCACCGGGCCGGCCAGCGCGGAGGTGAGCGCGAACACCGACATCAACTGACCGGCGGCCGCCGGGCTGACGCTCAGGTCGCCGGCGATCTGGGGCAGCAGGCCGGCCAGTACATAGCCGTCGATGCCCATCGAGAACGTCGCGACCGCGAGCCAGATGAACGGGCGGTACGAGAAGCCCGAGAAGCCCTGCCTCTGCGCCGCGTCGGCGGGTCGCGTTTCCGTCACACGACTATCTCACCGCGAGCAGAGGCCTCACGGCAAGGGTAAATTGATCACTTCTGCCAGAAATGGCGATTTCAGGTGCAGCTCCGATCACATTTACGGAGGCTGTATTCCATAGTCGTGGATCTTCCGGTAGATGGTCGCGCGGGACATGCCGAGCGACTTGGCGGCGCGGCCCTTGTGGCCGCCGTTGGTGACCAGGCTGTGCACGATGGCGTCGCGCTCGAGCGCCTCCAGCTGGCTGAGGCTGCGGCGGCTGACCGCCCCGGTGCCGGCCGGCAGGTCCGCCGGTGTGATCACACCGGCCCGGCGACGTCGTACGACGACCTGCTTGAGGACCTGGCACAACTCGGCCGTGTTGCCGGGCCACGCCGAGCGCAGCAGTTGCTGCATGGTTTCAGGCGCACACGTCAGGTCACCGTGGCTCAGCTGGTTGAGGAAGTGCGGAACCAGCTCGCGGATGTCCTCGATATGGTGCCGCAGCGGCGGCACCTCCACGGTCAGCGGGAACAGCGTCAGCAGTTCGCCGAGGTCCGGGGTGACGCCGTTGTCGCAGGTGAGCGTGAGCGCGATCCACGGCGGTGCGGAGGGCCGGCGCTCGAGTACGCCGTACAGCGCCTCGGCGAGATCGTCGAGACCGTCCATGTCCAGGCACTCGGCGTGCCGGATCACCAGGGCCTGCACGGAGTCGTCGGCCAGCTCCGCATCGAGCTCGGCGGCGAAACCGTCACCCGTCCGCGCCGCGTCGACGATGTGGAACGGGCCGGCCGGGTTGTTCTGCTGGTGCGCGGCACGTGCCAGCGCGACCTTGCCGACGCCGCGTTCGCCGCTGAGCACGACCCACTGGCCGGCCCGGCAGGCGTTGTCGACCTCGCGGCTGCTACCGAGCCACGGCGCGCTCCGGCCGACCAGCCCGGGCAGCACCGGACGCGGCGGCGGCCGATGACCGGACGACTGCGTCCGCAGGTTCACACCGGCCGAATGCGGGCTGATGTGCAGGACTCCGGCCCCGGTGCGCCCACCGATCGGGTGACCGGTGATCCGGACCCAGGCCCCGGTCGGCAACTCGGCCAGCACCGTCTCGGTGCCGCCCTGGCCGAGCATCTCCGTCGCGTGCCCGAGGACCGCGCGCTGGTCGCCGGCGTCGAGCGACTGCCGGGCCTTGGCGTTCATCAGCAGCAGGTCGTCGTCGATCGCGATGACCATGTCGCCGAGCCGCCGGGAGGTCTGCAGGTACGCCTCCAGCAACGAGAGTTCCCTGGTCGAGCTGTCGCGGAGCAGTGCCGCGCGGATGCTCTCGGCCGTGCTCTTGGCGAGCGCCATCAGCAGCGACCCGGCGTCCTTGCGCCAGCAGGTGAGGTCGATGGCGCCGAGCGTCTTCCCGTTCAACGGGTGTTTGATCGGTACGCCGGCGCACGCGAGGTCCTCGAGGTCCTCGGCGTAGTGCTCGTGTCCGAACACGTGCATCGGTCCGCCGACGTCCAGCGCGGTCCCGATCCCGTTCGTGCCGGCGAACTCCTCGGCGTAGCTGAAGCCCGGCGCCAGGGAGACCTTGTCGAGGTGCCGCGCCAGGTCGTTGTCCGCGGTCAGACGTTGCAGGACCAGGCCGGAGCGGTCGGTGAGAATGACGCTGATCGGCTGACCGTCGAGGTTCTCGTGAAGTTTCCGCAGGACCGGCCCCGCGCTGCGGGTGAGCGGGAGATCCTTGTCCGGGTCTGCGACGTACGGCAAGGTGATCCGGTCGGCGGGCAGGTTCCAGTGCCGCGACCGGACCCAGGAGGCCAGGATCGGCGGCCGGACGTCCTGCGGCGCGACCGGATCGAGGGTGAGGAACTTCAGCCGGGCCTTCGCGGTCCGCCGGTTGTCGTCCAGCGTGGGTGCGAGCTCGTCCACCAGGGGCCTCCTGACGCCAGGTGGCAACAGCGCGGATCCGCGGCCCCACCACCCGGTCCTCTTCGAGCGTAATGCACTCCGCCGCAACTGGTGTCTCAGATTGAGACAATCGGCCGCGCGCCCAGGGTTTGTGATGCGAGGAGGAGGGCGCACATGGAGAACCTCGAGAACGCGGAGTCGTACAACCCGTGGTCCGTCGTCCACCTGGTCTTCGAACACCTCGCGGACATCGGCCTGCATCCGGTCCTCGGCGCGACCGGGCACCCCGGCGAACCTGCTGCCGAACTGCTGCGCTGCCTCGGTATTCGTCCCGATCCGGAGGGGGACCAGCGGATCGCGGCGCAGACCGCGGAACAGCTCGCGGAGCTTCGGACCAGGATGCTCGGCGAACCCTGACGCGCTTCTCAATTTGAGACCTTCAGCACACGCCCTCCCACGTGTACTGCAGATGACAGCCGGTCACATGAGCGGGAGGAGTGCCATGAGTCGCCAGAGTGTGGCGAAGGCCCACCAGAAGATCCAGGAGCTGTCCTGGGAACCGGCGTACCACGAGCCGGTCTCCCAGTACGGCACCGACTACACGTTCCGCAAGGCGCAGAAGAAGGACCCGCTGAAGCAGGTCCTGCGGTCGTACTTCCCGATGCAGGAAGAGAAGGACCACCGGGTGTACGGCGCCTCCGACGGCGCGATCCGCGGCAACATGTTCCGCCAGGTGCAGGAGCGCTGGCTGGAGTGGCAGAAGTTGTTCCTGAGCATCATCCCGTTGCCGGAGATCTCCGCCGCGCGGGCGATGCCGCTGCTGTTCCGGACCGTGCCGAACCCCGAGCTGCACAACGGGCAGGCCATCCAGATGATCGACGAGGTCAGGCACTCGACGATCCAGCAGAACCTCAAGCGTCTGTACATGAACAACTACATCGACCCGGCGGGCTTCAACTCGAGCCTGCGCGACTTCCAGAGCGACTACTGCGGCACTATCGGCCGGCAGTTCGCCGAGGGGTTCATCACCGGTGACGCGATCACGGCGGCCAGCATCTACCTGACCATCGTGGCGGAGACCGCGTTCACCAACACGCTGTTCGTCGCGATGCCGGCCGAAGCCGCGGCCAACGGCGACTACCTGCTGCCGACGGTCTTCCACTCGGTCCAGTCCGACGAGTCCCGGCACATCAGCAACGGGTACGCCACCTTGCTGATGGCGCTTTCCGACGAGGACAACCACCAGCTGCTGGCCCGCGACCTGCGGTACGCGTGGTGGAACAACCACCGCGTCGTCGACGCGGCCATCGGCACGTTCATCGAGTACGGCACCAAGGACCGTCGCAAGGACCGCGAGTCGTACGCCGAGATGTGGCGGCGCTGGATCTACGACGACTACTACCGCAGCTACCTCGTACCGCTGGAGAAGTACGGGCTGGAGATCCCGCACGACCTGATCGAGGAGTCCTGGAACCAGATCTGGAACAAGGGCTACGTGCACGAGGTCGCGCAGTTCTTCGCCACCGGCTGGCTCGCCAACTACTGGCGGATCGACCCGATGACGGACAAGGATTTCGAGTGGTTCGAGTACAAGTACCCGGGCTGGTACGACAAGTACGGCAAGTGGTGGGAGAACTACAACCGGCTGTCGCGGCCGAACGGGCACAAGCCGATCGTGTTCGAGGACGTGGACTACGAGTACCCGCACCGCTGCTGGACGTGCATGGTGCCGTGCCTGGTCCGTGAGGACATGGTGATGGCGAAGGTCGACGGCCAGTGGCGGACGTACTGCCACGAGATGTGCAAGTGGACCGACGAGACCGCCTTCCGGCCGACGTACCAGGGCCGGCAGACGCCGAACATGGGCCAGCTGATCGGCCACCGCGAGTGGGAGACGCTGTACCACGGCTGGAACTGGGCCGATGTGGTGTCGGACATGGGATTCGTCCGCGACGACGGCAAGACCATGGTCGCGCAGCCGCACCTCGACCTGGACCCGGACAAGATGTGGACGCTCGACCACCTGCGCAAGTGCCCGCCGCTGGCGAGCCCGAACGTGCTGCTCAACGAGATGACCGATGACGAGCGCACCGCGTTCGCCGCCCGTTACGTGAAGGGAGGCCCCGCCGGCCGTCCCGCACCTGCCGACGCCTGATTCCGATGGGCGGCAAGCACGTCGTGCGGTTCGAGCCCGTCGGCATCGAGATCGAGGTCGACGAGGAACAGACGATCCTGCGTGCCGCGGCCGAGCAGGGCGTGATGCTCATGCACGGCTGCAAGGAGGGACAGTGCGCGTCCTGCAAGTCGTTCGTCCTCGACGGTGAGGACATCGACCTGGACCGGTACTCCACCTTCGCGCTGCCGGAGTACGAGCTGGACGAGGGCTACACCCTGCTCTGCCGCGCGCACGCGTTCGAGGACCTCACGATCGAGCTGCTCAACTACGACGAGGAGATGATCCGCTCCGGGCTGCCGATCCAGGAACGTACGGCGGAGGTCGTCGCGATCACCCCGGTCACCCACGACCTGCGGCACCTGGTGCTGAAGCTCTCCGGCCCCGAAGAGCTGAAGTTCTTTCCCGGGCAGTACGTCGACCTCCAGGTGCCGGGCTGGAACGCCAGCCGCTCCTTCTCGATGGCCAACACGTCGAGCCGGGAGAGCGGGCAGCTGGAGTTCGTCATCAAGGTCTACCAGGGCGGCCTGTTCTCGGAGTTCCTCGACACCGAACTGCAGGTCGGCCACCAACTGGAGCTGAGCGGACCCTTCGGGGTGTTCACCCTCCGGGACAACCCGGGGGCCCGGCTGGTCTTCGTCGGTGGTGGCGCCGGACTGGCGCCGATCCTGTCGTTGGGGGGGGGGGTGGGCCCCCCCCCCCAACGCCCGCCCGGGGGGGTGTGAAAACCCGGGTCTGTTAAAAAAAATAAGCTGGCCACCACAAAAAAACAGTATATATAA